>CAISOX010000041.1 GCA_903887235.1 uncultured Alphaproteobacteria bacterium
ACATTGCTACTCCTATCATTTGTTAACTTTCCAGCTTAATTATATTACCAGAAAGTATACGTTATTTATTTTATTGAACCTCTTCTTTGGTGGTACAATTTTCATTAGCACAGGTGGTACACTATTCATTAGCACTGACAAGTAGCAATCAGCATTTAAAATTTCTACAACATAGTGTAGCTAATTATTTGATACCTGACATCCATCAATCAAATTGGACTAAGTTAAAAATACCATATAGTCATTATAAATTTGGGAGCAGTATTGATGGTGATATTGGCTTTAAAATTATAGGCAATAAATTTCAAAACAATGAAAGTAATATAGGAACTATAGATGCGCTATTTGGTCTTATAAATTTTTTGGAGAAGCTTGTAGTTAATGTTGAGCCTAAAGATGAAACTAAAGTAGAGAAGCCTGTAGTTAATGTTGAGCCTAAAGAAGAAGCTAAACCAGCGGATAAAGTAGAGAAGCTTGTAGTTAGTGATGAGCCAAGGGATGAAGCTAAACCAGTAGATAAAGTAGAGAAGCCTGTAAATGATGTTGGGCCTATAGTGACGGGGGATGGAGAATCAAAAGGCAAATCAAATTTACTAAACTCAACATTTCCAAATGAGGAAGTAATATTTAGAAAAAAGTTAAAAGAAATGATAGCAAAAGTTGATTCTGTTTTAGAGAAAAAAGAAGAAGTAGAGAGATTAAAACAAAGTAAAAAAATAGATGAAATTGCTCGGAAACCTGATGAATTTATAAAAAAGAATAGATTAGCTGAGAAATATAATGAAGCTGAAAATCCAAAAATTGAGCCAGAAAAAGTATACAGCTTAGTTGTTTACCAAAGTGCAAAACAATATAAATTCAATCATTATAATAGTGTTAAAAATCCCATAAATTTACCAAACTCAACACTGCATGTTCAGAATGATAAGCAGAATTATGCAGTGGTTTTGTATAAAAATGTCAATCAACAACAAGTCAATAAAGGCACTGAAGAAACTCAGTTCATTAATGAAGGATTGCTCTATGAGGAAATTAATGTGTATCAGAATAATTACCAACAGTTAATTGGTGAGAGGCTAAGAGATTTTAGGGATAATAATTTTTCTTGTGGTTATAGGAAGATACAGGATGATAGGGAGATGAAGGAAAATGATAAAAAAAAGTTACAAATTGTACCGCCGATTCTGATTCGTGATGGGATAAGCGCTGAGTTTTATTCAAATAAAGATAAAAGTGATTTCGAATATGTAGTGGACGGAAACTTACCGCAACCTCCACCATACCCTCCATGAGGTGGTATTGCTTTTCTAAGTTCTCGGAGTGGTAAAACTGAATATAATCCTATAAAAAAGTATATTTTTACAATTTGTGTTGCGAATTTGGGCCTCAATATTGTAAGACAGCCATTTTTTCAAGAATTGATTAATACGATATATGTAAGTATGTACTCTATAAATGATGTATATGAGCTGCTACCAACCTTATCATTTGATTTTATTTATGATTATTTTTTAGCTTATGAAGGGGGTGAGACTGATAATCTGCTTAATAATATATTAAAGAGAGATGCATTTTTGGCTAAGCTGCCTGAAATAGAAAAGATGGAGGAAAGTATCAATGAGACTAATTCACAAATTAAACAAGAAGGTGGCAACAGTGTTAACCAAAATGGAGTGACTAATACTCATGAAGAAAAAATAGAAAAGATGAAGGAAAGTATCAATGAGGGTAATCCACAAATTGAACAAGAAGTAATAAAAGATCATGGATGCTTTGGTTTGTTTTGGCGGAAATTATTCGGGTCTAAAAAAAATGATTCTAATGCTCATAAAGAAACAAATATAAATACAAATGAAAATACACATCAAAAGGATAGTTATAAAGCGAAATATAAAGAAAGCAATAGCACTTTTTATGGCGATGATCCAGATTTCTCTGGAATAAATAAAGATATATTGGACGAAATTATCCATTGTCATTTCCGATCTATTAATGGCAAAAAATATAATTTGCTATAGAGTGGCATCGTGGTATGGTGGTGCACTAATTTAAGAAAGTTGGTTACACTAGAGTATCAAAATTTAGAATGTAACAAACATCACCTTTAGGTATGGCTTTAGAGGCAAATAATGAAGTTAAAAGATAACAAAATTCCAGCAAATAATAAAAATATTGCAATATGCTTTATGGTTGCGCATTGCTTTTTCATGTCTTTAGGGACAGTTTTGCTAAAATTAATGCAGTTTGATTACCATATTACCCAGATAATGTTTTTTTATAATCTTTTATTATGTGTGACATTATTATGTCTTTCTTTCTTTGGTCGCAAGTCACTTAGATTGTCATGTGCAAATATTAAATATCATTTTTTAAGATCAATTTTTGGCTTTGGTGGTTTTGTTTTATTTTTTTATTCCTTATCTAATATGCCAATAAATGAAGTAAGGGCAATCATTTCATTAGACCCTATATTGACAGCCTTATTTGCTGTGTTGTTTTTTCAAGAGTCAATTAACAAGATGAAGATGATTTCATTCATCACAACTTTTATTGGAGCCATAATATTGCTTCATCCAGAAAATATTCAACTATCAACTGGGGCAATAACATCGTTGTTAGCTGCAATAAGTTTTGGTATTTATAATAATGTTACTAAAAAGATTACGACCGGCAAAACAATTGATCAAATTTTTTATCTGTCACTTTTTTCCTTGCTATACACAACCATACCAGCGATTTATTATTGGAATCCAATAATAAAACTTCAAGATATATTTTTAATCTTTGGTATTGCAATTTTATTCATGCTTAGTTCTGTTACTGTATTTCATGCATTTAAAAGAGCTGAATTATCATTAATCATGCCGATACATTTTTTAGGAGTAATAATGACTGCAATTTTGGGATTTTTATGCTTTGATGAAAAAATAGGTTATTTTACCATTATTGGAACTTTTGTGATAACTATAGGCATGATGCCACTTTTTTTAAAAAGAAGTGGAAATACCTGAGATTTTTTTGATCTATAAAAAGAATGCACAGGGTAATTTTGAAATATGAAAGAAAAAGTAGTAATACATTGGTTTAAACAAGATCTAAGATTGCATGATAATCCCTCATTGTATAGTTCCTGCGAAACAGGTAGAATAATACCAATATATATATTTGATACTTACAATCCAAAGCAATATCAAATTGGAAGTGCAAGTAGTTGGTGGCTCTATCACTCATTAATTTCATTGCAAAAATCACTTAGTGGAAATTTATGTTTATTTTTAGGCAACCCCAAAGACATTTTATTGTATTTAATCGACAAATATAATGTTTGTTCAGTGAATTGGAACAGATGTTACGCTTCATGGCAAATTGAAAGAGATAGCGATATTGAGAAATTTTTAACATCAAAAGGTGTAGAAGTTAAGACCTATAATGCATCATTACTATGGGAGCCTTGGGAGACATTGAAACAGGACGGAACTCCTTATAAGGTTTTTACCCCCTTTTATAAAAGGGGTTGTTTGTTAAATGGTGTTTCACCCAGAAAACCAATGCCAGTTCCCGGTGAAATTGAGTTTTTCTTTAAGGACAATGAGTATAATAACATTGAAAAGTTAAATTTATTGCCAAACTTAGCTTGGCATAAAAAATTGAGTAAACACTGGGAAATCGGAGAAGAAGATGCAATATCTAAGCTTGCTGATTTTATTGAATCGAGTTTGCAAAATTATAAAGAAGGCAGAAATTACCCTGGAGAGAATTTTGCTTCTAGGCTTTCACCACATATTCATTTTGGTGAGATATCTCCAAATTTCATTTGGGATAAAATCAATTCCATTGAATCAGATGAAAATACACAACACTTTTTCAGTGAATTAGGTTGGAGAGAATTTTCATATTATTTATTGTACCATTTTCCATTTCTTCCAAAAAAAAATTTGCAGAAAAATTTTGATAAATTTCCATGGGGAAAGAATGAGAAATATTTAGATTGTTGGCAAAAAGGCGTAACTGGCTATCCAATTGTAGATGCAGGAATGCGCCAACTTTGGGAAGAAGGATATATGCATAATCGAGTTAGAATGATTGTTGGTTCTTTTTTGGTAAAAAATCTACTTCTGCATTGGCATCATGGACAAAGGTGGTTTTGGGATTGCTTGGTTGATGCTGATTTGGCTAATAATAGTGCAGGCTGGCAGTGGATTGCTGGATGTGGAGCTGACGCTGCTCCATATTTTAGAATTTTCAATCCTATTACACAGGGTCACAAATTTGATGCCCAAGGTAAATATACAAGAAAATATGTGCCTGAGCTAAATAATTTACCTGATAAGTACCTTTTTTCTCCATGGGAAGCTCCAAAAAATATATTAAAAGAAGCGGGAGTTGTGCTAGGTGAAAATTATCCCTATCCAATTGTGAATTTACAAGAATCAAGAAACTTAGCTCTAGAAGCTTACGATAAAATAAAATTAAAAAATAATTTTAATAATGGGTACTCAACGGTCTTATAATATGTTAAGCTTACGACTAAGAAAGATAAGGTAAATCTTGTGCTATTTGACACAAGTGAATTATCTGTTGAATAGTCGCAAATATTGATTTAAAATTCCGTTAAGTTCAATCAATAAGTTACTGCATTTTAAGGAGTTTATGTACAATTTTGTCGTATCAGAAAGTGCTGCAAAGCGGATTAATCGCTTGAACTCTAAGGAATCAAATTCACAAATGTTAAGGGTTAAGGTTGAAGGGGGCGGGTGTAATGGTCTTAAATATCAAATAGGGCTAACGGATTTAAAAAATAGTGATGATGTAATTTTTACCAAAGACGGAGCAAATGTTGTGGTTGATAAAATTTCAATAAATTATTTAAAAGATTCCCAGTTGGAATATGTTGAAGAGTTAGGTAATGCATCGTTTGTGGTGAAAAATCCAAATTCCAAATCAAGTTGTGGATGTGGCTCCTCATTTTCATTTTAATAATATAATAAATATCAAGTAGGTTATGACATATCAATATAAAAAAGCTCCAACGAATAGACAGCTGAGAGTGTCTGAAATTATCAGGCAAGAAATGGCTCAAATTTTTACAAGGGGTGAAGTTTTTCATCCTGCTTTTGAGAAAATTCCATTCACTGTACTAGATGTTAAAACCAGCGCTGATTTAAAAATATCTACGATTTTTATACATTCTGTTGATGAAAAATTTGATAAAGATTTAGTAAAAGCATTGAATATTTTAGCGCCAGAGTATCGTAAGAAATTGTCTGTTAGAATGCAACTTAAATTTCTACCACAGATAAGGTTTGAGATTGATAGGCATATAGATGATAAGATAAGGTTAGAGAAATTGTTAGATACAATTAGTAAAGAAGAGGTTTAGCATAAATGAACATATAGCATAATTCAGGATAGTATTGACATTGTCATTCTTCGCTTATGTAGGTTTTACTACACTTCGCTCATCACTCCTTGTTACTACCTATCTGACCTAAAGCTATAGCTACATATTATTTTTGAAAGAGTTTATTAAGAAAGTGCTAGACAAATTGATATTATTTAGCAGAATTACTAAAAATATAAAATTATAAAGAGATAGCAATGCAAGAATTAAAAGGATTACCTTATTATAAAATTAGGCAATTACTTATTGATAAAAAGGTGTCTGCACTTGAATTGACAAATTCATATATTGAAACATCTAGGGAAGCCAATAAAAAATATAATGCCTACCGAGAAATTACAGATGAATATGCAATAAATCAAGCCAAAGCATCTCAAGAGAGAATCGACAAAGGGCAGGCGCTAAAAATTGAAGCGATGCCAATAGGCGTAAAGGATAATTATTGCACAAAAGGTGTACTAACCACGGCTTGCTCCAAAATGTTAGAAAATTTCATTCCTCCTTATGAATCTACTGTGACTAATCAATTATTTGCAAACGGTGGTATCATGATGGGTAAGGCTAATATGGATGAATTTGCTATGGGTTCATCCAATACTAATAGTTATTTTGGTAATGTAATAAACCCATACAAAGCTAGTGATTCAAACAGAGATTTAGTTGCTGGTGGTTCTTCAGGTGGCTCTGCAGCAGCAGTTGCTGCAAATATGTGTTTAGGTGCTTTAGGTAGTGATACAGGAGGTTCGGTTAGGCTTCCTGCTGCCTTTACAGGTACAGTTGGGGTAAAGCCAACTTATGGTAGGTGCTCTAGGTTTGGAATGATAGCATTTGCAAGTTCATTGGATCAAGCAGGAGTTTTTGCAAATAATATTACCGATGTTGGTTTAATTTTGGAAGCCATTTCTGGATTTGACGAAAATGATTCTACATCTAAGGATATTGCTTCTCCTGACATTTTAAATAGTATTGGAAAAAGCATCAAAGGCATGAAAGTTGGTGTTCCGAAAGAGTATCAGAAGGAAAATCTTAATCAAACAATTGTAGATTATCTAGAAAAAGCGAAGCAATGGTTTATTGATGCAGGAGCAGAGATTGTAAATATTTCATTACCTCATACAGACCATGCGCTTGCAACTTATTATATAATTACGTCAGCAGAAGCCTCATCTAATTTAGCTAGATATGATGGAGTTCGATATGGTGCTAGAATAGAAGGGCATGGTGATAATTTTCAAGATATGATTGAAAGAACAAGAGGTGAATGCTTTGGTGCTGAAGTTAAAAGAAGGATAATTTCTGGCACTTATGTATTGTCTTCAAGCCACTTTGGGGATTATTATCAAAAAGCACAAAAAGTTAGAAGACTAATAGCAAACGATTTTGTCAGTGCTTTTGAAAAAGTAGATGTTATTCTTACGCCAACTACTTCAAATCCTGCTTTTGCAATTGGAGAAAAATCAAATCCCATTGATATGTATAATAACGATTTATTCACAGTTCCTGCTAGTCTTGCAGGATTGCCATGCATGTCAATCCCTATTGGATTTTCTCATAATAAACTACCTCTAGGGCTTCAGCTTATAGCAAACTCCTATGATGAGGAAAATTTATTCAAATTTGCAAACATTGTTGAAAAGAGTGCTAATTTTAAAAGATAATTTTACTTTTATGACAAGTGGTTGAAAAGATTAATAAGGTTAGCGAGATGCATCGGTATAATTCTTAATTTATTATTGTCTATTTTTAATACAATAATCGTACCATTATTTTTGAAGATGTTTCATTATTTTGAAGTAAATATTGACGAAATTAAAGTATCAGTTTAACCTGATACTTTATAAATACGTGTTTTTAAATCTGGATAATGCCTTCAGTTAATGATTCAGTGCCAAATTTTTCACTACCGTCTACAAATGGGAGAGAAGTTTCATCGGGTGATTTTTTAGGTAAAAATCTTGGCATTTATTTTTATCCTAAGGATTCCACACCTGGATGTACTATAGAAGCTAGAGATTTTTCTGGTAAAATTGGGCAATTTCAAAAATTTAATACTATTGTGTTGGGTGTTTCTAAAGACAGTATAGAAAGTCATAATAATTTTATATCTGCGCAATGTATCGCTTTTGATCTTATATCTGATTCTGAGGCAGAGTTATGTGAAAAATTTGATGTATGGAAAGAAAAGAGTATGTTTGGTAAGAAATATATGGGGATAGAAAGAAGTACCTTCTTGATTGATTCAAAAGGCATAATCAAAAAGATTTGGCGTAAAGTGAAAATAGATGGTCATGTAGATCAAGTGCTTTTAGAAGCGAAAAAATTATTCCAACTTAGTGGTAATGAAAGTTGATAATGCAAACAATGGTAATTCATCTGAAAATAAAAATGATTTAATTTTTCTTGATGATAATGCAATACAGAGGTGTGGCAAAAATAATATAGTAAATGGTAGATTTATAATAGATAAATCTAAGCCACTGAATGCATTTTCTAACAATTTTTGTAAAGCATATTTTGCTAACGACATACAGAACTCAAGCCGTAGTGGATATTATGCTAAAATTTTTGAAAAACCATTTTTATATAGTGTAGATGCTATTAAAAATCTAATTTCTAGCCCAATAGGTAACTTCATTAATCCTGTTGCGATTGGGATAGTTGAATTTCATGATAATGGAGATGAATATGTTGCAGTTATATTTGATGATATATCAGCTGTTTCATTAGGAGAGTTAATTGATAAAAATGAGAGTTTTTCTGATAAATATATTATCAAAAATATATTATATAATGTTAAGGAAGCTCTGAAAAATTTGCATGATTTAGGCATTGCCCATGGATCTGTCAATTTAGATAACATTTATTTGACTAAATCCGGAGATTTTGCTTTAGATGAATGTTTTTCTACACCTTCTGGGTACGAACAATCTCCATTATATGAACCATTAAGCGTTGCGAAAATTTCACCAAATGCTAGGGGCTATAGTAATTATAGTGCTGATTATTATGCTCTTGGAGTTGTATGCTTAGAACTTACAAATGGAAAAAGGCTTGAAAATCAAACTGTGGAGATATTGAATAACGAAAGAATATATAATGACTCGTATAGATACTATGCTAATAATAAGCTTTTAACTGGTACTATAAATAAAATTATTCAAGGTTTGCTAAATGATGATGATAATGAAAGATTTGGTTATGAGGAATTATCCAACATACCATCATTGAAGGATTTTTTCCTAGCTAGCAAAGAGGCTGATTTTATTGAACCCATATATTTCAATGGTAAAAAAATATATCATTCTAAGATTTTAGCTCATGAAATGATTTGTAATTTTGGAAAGGCTAATGATTTATTTTCCACAGGGAAGCTTCAGAAATTTTTGTCAAAATTTTATAAAGACTTAGAATTTCTTAATAAAATTAAATTTATATTAAATCTAAATTTGATTACAGAATCATTTGAACCAAAAAATTGCACACTAAATGAATTAGCTCTTGCGGAAATTATAAGAACATTAGGTTTTAGCAATATTTTTGCACTTAAAGATATCTCATTTAGTTTTGATAATTACTCAATTAGCAACTTGGTTTTATTTTTAGTTAATAATAACGAATTTTTAAAACTTAGGCTTCTATCGGAAATGATAGAATATCAGTGCTTAATTAATCCGGATAAACTTAAATCAAATAATGAGGAGTCTAATTTTTTTGTTATTTATATGAAAAGATTAGTAGTGAATAGGAATGATTATTTATTCAATTTTTTGTATACATTGAATAAAATATTTGCGTATTTACCATATCTTCAGCCATTACAGAAGAGAAAATTGCTTTTTTCGGCAAAAGATGTTGTGTATTTTATTGAAAGAAATAATATCCCTGAAAAATTCCTTTTTGATAACATTTTTTTAGCTCCCTTTTTGTATTCAAAGTTAGAAGATAATATTATTGATTCATCCATCAATTCAGTTATGAAAAGTATTCACTCAGTCAAAATGTTGCTTTTGTTTAATGAGGTACAAAAGATTTACAAAATTGAAAAATTGCCCCATATAGTAGGTATTTTTTCAGCAAGCATAATTGAGTCAATTAGTAAATTTATACAAAGCAAAGCAATCAAAAATGAGCTGGTAAATAAACTAAGTGATATAGCTAAGGATGGTGATTTAGGTAAAATAATTGAATTTTTACAAAATAGTGATTTATTACAAAGTGATAAGGAGACTTTTAAAAATAGTGTAATTAAAACAAAAGATATTCACAAAAAATTGAATGATATTATCATGGAGTTAGAGTCAAAAGAATATATGCAACAAAAATCTATGAATACAGCGCTCACAATTAGTTATGTATTATTTTCTGTAGCAGTGATATATCTGCTAGCTAGATTAACCATTTAACTATTTACAGTGGATAAAGTTTTTTTGATTTATGCAAGGCAAAGTTTTCTTAATAAGGATACAGTGATGGATGATTGTGTTTTTATTGGAGAAAAAATATCGATTATAGCGTTTTTTTTTACTTTGATTTGGCTTATTTATAATAAATTATGGAATGGAGTAATTTTTTATATAACTATATCTATAATAGTTTTCTGCTTAGGTGCTTTGGGTTTCATAGATAACAATATTAAGGCATTCATATTTCTATGCGTATCTGGTTATTTTGCAATTTTTAGTAGCTCTATGATACAAAATAAACTCATTAAAAATAAGTATAGCTTAAAGTCAATTATTTACGCAGATTCTAAGGAGTCCGCACTATCAAAGCTTTTGCTGACATTAAAAGTTTTTAACAATTGCTAAAAATACTATTATAATCATTATGATTGCTGGTATTTCATTAAATATTCTGAAATATTTTTCGCTATTTTGATTTTTATTATTAGCAAAATTTTTTGCATATTTAGCCATTAAATGATGGGTATATATCAAACAAATTACGAATAATAATTTGATGTGTAGCCAAGTATTTCCTTTAAACCCCACTATATAGATTAAAATCAATCCAGTTACCAAACTTGATAAAAAAGCTGGAAGCATAATGAATCTTAATAATTTTTTTTCCATTATTTTAAATAAATTATCAGCTTCGGAATTTTTTTTTGTTTTCGTATGGTAAACAAAAATTCTTGGAAGATATAGCAATCCAGCCATCCAAGATATAATGGAAACTATATGAAATGCTTTTATAAATAGGTAACTTTCAAATATGATATTTTGCATTTGCTCTATAGAAATTTGATTAAATTTTTATCAATTAAGAATTATATACATAATATCCAATTCATCATACTTTTTTCTCACTTTTAGGATATTGATATTGTTTAGGGTGATAAAATTACATGATTTATTAAATTTCAATCTACGAATTGCCAAACTTTGCTATTGGCCTCTATAGCTTGGGGTCAGATATGTAGTGACAAGGAGTGATGAGCGAAGTGTAGTAAAACCTACATAAGAGAAGAATGACGATGTCAATGCATATCTGGCTTATGCTATATCTATAGAAGTGCCAGTTTTTTTGCCATATCAATTGCGGCATAGGTTATTATTGAACAAGCACCAGCTCTCTTAAATGAAATTAGGCTCTCCATAAATGCACTATCACTATCAAAGATACCTTTTTCTCCAGCTATTTTTAGCATTGAATATTCTCCGCTTACCTGATAAGCGATGATTGGAATATTAAATTCATTTTTTACCAAACTTATTACGTCTAAATATGGCATACCAGGCTTTATAATAATTGCATCGGCTCCTTCGGAAATATCAAGTCCAACTTCATAAATGGCTTCTCTAGCATTTCTAAAATCCATTTGATAAGTATCTTTAGAAGAATTTTTGAGGAAATTTTTAGAGCCAACAGCATCTCTGAATGGTCCGTAAAAATTTGAAGCATATTTTGCTGAATAAGAGATTATTTTAGTATTATAAAATCCACCTTGCTCCAATGAATCTCTAATTCTACCAACTCTTCCATCCATCATTTCTGATGGAGCAATAACATCGCAACCGGACTCTGCCAGAGTAATTGATTGTTTGCATAATATATCTAACGTTGCATCATTTAAAATTTTTCCATTACTATCAGTAATCCCGTCATGACCATCCAGCGTATATGGATCGAGGGCGACATCTGCCATTATTCCAATATCAAAATTGTGCTTTTTTATTTCTCTTATAGCTCGGCAAATTAAATTATTAATATTATATGACTCACTAGCATCACTGCTTTTTTTATCACTTGTGATTTGTGGGAATAATAAAATTGCTTTAATCCCAGATTCCATTGCCTTTTCTACTTCCCTTATTAAGTTATCTACGCTGTATCTATAAATACTTGGCATAATGTCAATCTTATCTTGAACATTATTACCCTCGGTGATAAAAAAGGGCTGTATTAGGTTTTTAGGACTAATGCACGTTTCTGCAAATAAATCTCTACTCCACTTGCAACTTCTCAATCTCTGAAATCTTTTTTTAGGATAACTTAAAGAAAACATACTTTAAAACAATGTTTTGTATTCAACAAGAACTTATATATAGGTCGATATTTTGTCAATGACTGATAAAAAGAGAGAAATGAAATACTTTATGTAAAATTGCGCTAAACAGCAGTCTTAAGATTATTAATCTAGTGCATCCGTCACTTTTTATAATATAGCAAAATGGGCGACACCAAACAATAAATCTGGTATCGCCGAAAAAGTTTATAACTCTTCGTGTGTAGTTGCTGATGTTGCTGATGTTGCTGAATCAAGATAACTCATTGTTTCATCAGAAGGGGAAGCAGGGGTGTATTCGTCGCCATGCCAATACATTTTTTGATTCCATGACCAAATGCCTATTCCTTTAAAATTAGGATCTTGTATTTTTAAAGCTTCTGGTTTTATCAATTCCATTACTGCTTGAACGTATTTAATTTGATTCCCCTGGCCAGCGGCTGTTTGAAAAGCTTTAGTTTCAAATTCATGTGCGGATGCAGCGGCTGGTATCGCGAATTGATATGGAACATTTAGTGCCTGCATGTCTTTTATTTCTTGTGCGGCATACTTTTTAAAGTCGTCTACTGAATTTAGTTGACCTCCAGGTAAGGGACCTAAATCATATAATGAATCCATAACGCAACCATTACCATACTGCGTTAACATTGTTTTTACGTCAGGTGTTATCGCTTTTGCAAAGGTGAATATGCTAAAGAATCTCCCATTAGGATGATTTGCATTTACACATCCTAGAGCATCGCCGCCAGTATTGATACCTGTGTTATCACCTGAATGTCCATTCCACCCAGCAAAATTTTTGGCAATTTGATTATAAAAGTATTTTTGCCCAGATCCGGAAACACTTCCTCCATCTCCCGTAAAACTGAATGGTTCAACATCAAATTGCACTCCATCAACCGAGTCATTCCCGCATATATTGTTTGAGACCTTATCAGCAAAAGCTTCAGCTTCATCTTTTTCTAACGTGTTAAAATAATCCAAATAATCGTATACTTTCTCTATTATGTTGTCCATCCGACCATCTATAATAAGAATATTTTGCGCAACCTTTGGAATGTTTAAATACCCTTCTAGGCTTTTAAGACCAATATGCTGATCCTTATCTTCTCCTGGAAAGGTAACCACAAATCCATCTTCTAGACCTTTATCAGATTTAAATCCATTTGCTTTTATACATGGATCAGATGTTGTGGATTCACCTGAGCCACGGCAATACATCTCAATATCTCCACCATAGGAATATACCTGTGTATACGGAAAACCTGTTGCTTTTTGATTCCACGCTGTTATGGCGTCCTTAAATAACCCAGGTTTCACATAGTTTCCAGGTTTGATTTGAAGAGTTCCATCAGGTAAAGGTGAAACGTTGTCTTTGTATATTTTGTCATATACCCATGTCCCGTAACCATATGGTATTATCGGTGTTGTATTTTTATTAATCTGTGAATTAGTCATGTAGTACCCACTATAAGTTATATGTACAATAAGTAAAATGTAAAAAATATGAATTGTCAAGGAGGTTCAAAATTTTATAAAGTGTGATGTTTATATGGAAAAATTGGTTTACATCTGGGCTTTCATATGCATGATGGTTTATAATTTCAGCACTTGAATTTTAAAAATTATGGCAAAAATACTTTTAATTATTACTGGTAGTATTGCTTCATATAAAGCTATTAAGTTAATTTCTTTGCTAGAAAATAAAAATGATACTGTCACAGTTATTTTAACTAGTGGGGCGGAAAAATTCATTACGTACTTGAGTATTAAAAGTTTATGTAGAGCTATGGTCTATAGGGATGAAATGTTTCAAGAAGAGTATGACCCAATGTTGCATATAAATTTAGCAAGAACGCATGATATTATTTTAGTAGCTCCTGCCTCAGCTAATTTTATTGCTAATATAGCTTGTGGCTTAGCAAATACTCTATCTTTATCGTGTATACTTGCTGCAGAAATACCTATAATACTGGCTCCTGCCATGAACCCAAGTATGTATCAAAATGGTATTACACAAAGTAACTTAAGTTTTTTGAAGGAAAAGAATTTTCAAATAATTGAGCCTGAATTTGGGGTAATGGCCTGTGGAGAAGAGGGGATAGGTAGGTATCCAAGCGAAGAAAGGATAGTGTATTTTATTTACTCTAGTCTTTTGAAAGGGAAAAAATTAAAAGGTAAAAAGGTAATAGTAAATTTAGGCTCAACCCATGAATCAATTGATCCAGTTAGATTTATAGGTAATTATTCATCAGGAACTCAAGGTATGCTGATTGTTGATGAGTTACTAAGTCGAGGATATGAGGTTCATGTCATCGCTGGGCATACTACAATTTTTTTGCCAAAAAATGTAATACGAGCACATACAGCGGATGAAATGCTGAAAGAATCTATTAATTTACTTCCTGCTGATGTTTATATTAGTGCCGCAGCTATATGCGACTTTAAAATTAAGGAATATAGTGCCAGCAAAATAAAGAAAAGTACTGATAGTTTAAAGCTGGAATTTGTAAAAAATATAGATGTAGTGTCTGAGATAGCGCATCATAAAGGCAGGCCCAAATTAGTTGTAGGTTTTGCACTTGAGAGTGATAACTATAAATTTAATGCTATGAATAAGTTAAAAGATAAAAATATTGATTTAGTGGTCGTAAATAAGGCTAAATATATTGGTAAAGATTTTAATGAATTTAGTATTTGTAGTGCTGATTCATACAAAGAATTAGGTACTATTTCGAAAAAAGACTTGGCGAAAAATTTAGTTGATAAGTTGGAAAAATTACTAAGCTAGAAAAATCATGAAAAACCTTATTTAATTTTTTTGATTTTCATTTTAACACCATTTGTAAATTTTAAATGTTGATTGTTGTCTAAATTAAATTTAGACGCAAGTAGTGTTATATTTTGGTAGTCTAAAATTATATCTTTATTGGAAGATATTGTATAATCCTCGTAGTTAATTAACAAATTAGGTGAGTGCAACTTTATTATATTTTTGTTATTGATATATATTTCGCCATCTAAAAAAATTTTTCTTTTATCAATCATTAATATAGCTTTTTGGGCATAAAAATTAAAATCAAAATTATTCTTTAATTTTACGTTTCCTGAGATAGATTCTAAATCAATTTGTGAATTCACTTTATTTGCACTTTTTGCTTGAATGGTTAACCCCCTATTTTCATTATCATAAAAAAAATACTGTGGATTTAATATGGATGTTTCGTATTTGGATTTGGTAAGTGGTGATGTTTCTTGAGATGAAGTTATCATATTTTCTGTCTCTAACATATTGATATAGTAATTGATGATTAAGGATATGCACATCCCCATCAGTACAAGTAAAAGACTGAATTTAATAGAATTTTTATGTTTCATTAAACTATTCCTGCTCTCACTAAGTCATGCATGTGAATAATACCTATAGGCTTTTCTTCTTTAACAACAAAAATTTGTGTAATGTTATTCTCATTCATTATAAATAAGGCTTGAGAAGCAAATATATCTTTTTCCACTGCAAAAGGGTTTTTGCTCATAATATCTTTTGCTTTTACATTTTTAAAATCCATATCGATATGTCTTCTTAAGTCTCCATCAGTTACGATTCCAATTAATTCATCTTTCTTGTTCAATACTGCAGTACAGCCAAATCCCTTTTTTGTCATCTCAAGAATAACGTCCATTCCAGAGCTATCGGCTGTGACTGTTGGTATAGAGTCCTTTTTATGCATTAGTTTTGATACTTTTAACAATCTTGCTCCAATTTTTCCTCCTGGATGTAAAATTTTAAAATCTTCCTTAGAAAAGTTTCTTAACCTCTGCAATGCAATTGCTATAGCGTCCCAGTAAGCAATCATCATTATAACAGATGTGGATGGGACGTCTATATCAGAAGCTTCTTTGCTATTGGGTAAGATAATCGGTAAGTCAGAAATCTTACTTAAAACAGAGGTGCTTTTCCTAGTAATGCCAATTATGTATATATTGAATCTTTTACAGTAATCAATAATTGTATTCAATTCATAAGTATCGCCTGAATTTGATAGTAACACTACCACATCATTTTTGGTGATCATTCCTAAATCTCCATGACCTGCCTCTGCAGGATGTATGAAAAAAGAGGGGGTGCCAGTTGAGGACAAGGTTGAAGATATTTTTCTTGCTACATACCCACTCTTGCCCATGCCGCTTAATATTAGCCTTCCGTTTATATTTATGATTTTTTTTATTATTGTACAGAAATTTAAGTCTATTGCTTCTTTTAAATCTTTTAGCCCGTTTATTTCGTCTTCTATAATTTGTTTGCCAATCAATATTAAATCATTTTCTTTCTGCATGCTTATAACTTCTATTATAAGAAATAATTTAGTAAACTTGCGTGTATACTAACACAGGTTTATGCATAATGTAATTAACTTGTGTTAGAGAGCAATATTATTTATAATCTGCCTTTGGTCTAAAGTATATTTTACCAGAAACAAATTTTCTAATTTTCTAATATTTAAATATGAAAATAAAATTTTTTATTGCTATTTACTGCATTTTTATAAGTTTTTCTTTTGCTAATGAAATTAGTTTAATTAATGAAGTTGAAAATTATTTAAATAATTTTCGAACATTATCTGCTGATTTTCAACAGATATCACCTTTAAACAAGCAAAAATCTTCATCTGGAAAGTTATATATATCTAAACCAGGAATGTTAAGATTTGACTATCTAGAACCAAAGAAATTAACAATTATTTTAAGGGATGAGAATATCATGTACCATGATCACGAATTGCAAGAAGTATCTTATGTGAGTCAAAGTAATTATTTTTTTAAACTGCTTTCAGAAAAAAATATCAAATTAGCAGGCGATGTTAAAGAGATTAAATTGGTTAACAATGAAGTTCATCTATATATTGATAAAAAGCTGGATAATGTTAATACTAATATAATGATGATATTATCGCGTAATCCTATGAATTTAAAAGAAGTGCACATAAATAATAGTGAAGCAGAGAAATATTTTTTGTATTTTACTAATATCAAATATAATTTAAGTTTTGATAAAAAGTTTTTTTCTCTTCAGCATCCACAATTTTATTCAGCACCTTATTAATATGAATGTAAGAACAAGATTTGCCCCAAGCCCTACTGGTACATTACATATTGGGGGAGCGAGGACTGCAATTTTCAATTGGTTATTTGCCAAAAGGAGTAATGGCAAATTTTATCTAAGAATAGAAGACACTGATCACGAACGCTCAAAAGATGAATATGTCGAATCCATAAAGCATGGATTAAATTGGTTGGGATTGAACTGGGATGGGAGCATTGTCTTTCAAGCACAGTGTATTGAAAGGCACAAAGAAATAGCTCAAGCATTAATAGACAAAGGCGCGGCATATCATTGCTATGTTACACAAGAGGAAATACAAAATTTCAGAGACGCTAATCCTGGGCAGAAATTCATAAGCAAATGGCGAGATGGTGCCCAATATTATGGAAGTAGTTTGCCAGTTGTGAGACTCAGAATTAACGATGATGGAATGACAAAGATAAATGATCTGGTTTTAGGTGAGATAGAGGTGAAAAATGGAGAGATGGATGACATGGTGTTACTTAGATCAAATAAAACACCAACATACTTGCTTTCCTGTGTTGTGGATGATTATGACATGCAAATCTCGCATATCATAAGAGGGAATGATCATCTAACTAACACTTTTCGGCAGTTACAAATTTTAAAGGCCATGGATTGGAAGGAGCCAAGCTATGTACACATACCATTAATTCATGGAAATGATGGTCGCAAAATATCTAAAAGAGATGGGGGGTTAGGACTGGAGGAATACAGGGAAAACGGCTATCTACCAGAAGCGTTACTTAATTATCTATTGAGATTGGGTTGGGGGCACGAAGACAGAGAAATCATCAGCGCTCAGGAGGCTATTCAAATTTTTGATTTGGCCGACATAAGTAAATCTCCGGCAAGATTTGATTTGGATAAATTGAATTTTATTAACCAATACTACATTAGGTTATTGGATGACGAGATAATTTTTGATAAAATAATCAGCAAAGTTAATAAAGAATTACTGGATGAAAAATGCCTAGAAAGGATTAAAAAATCTATTCCATTAATAAAATCTAGGGGTCAAACTGTTAATGATTTAGTGGATTTAGTATCGATATTCATTTCATATGCTAATCCTATTGATGAGCAATCAAAAGAGATTTTAGCGCTTAATGAGTCCAAGCAAATATTAGTAAATATTTTATACACTTTTAAAGATGAGCAAAATTGGAATGCTGATACGTTAAAGCAAATTTGCACTAACTTTGCAACGAAATATGAAATTAAGATTTCAGTCATTATGAAAGCTTTAAGGGCTGGAGTTTTAGGAACCTTTAAATCTCCACCTATATACGAAACTCTCGAAATTTTAGGCAAGGAAGAAACGATGTATAGAATATCCCAAGTAATACCTATTGAGTATTTGAAATAATTTAAAAATTAAGCTAAATTGTGTAGACAATTATATATGTTGTATAGTGTTTAAAGTATTTATCTTTATTTTGTTTTTAATTGTTGTGGTATTTTTCTTTGCTCTTGTTTTTATATATAGATTGCTTTTGAAGCCATTTAGTGTTAATAAGAGCGGTACTGGGAAGGGTATAATTAAGAATGTTAGTAGTATTGAAGAGAGAGATGAGTAAATAGTGCCGTATATATCTTTTGTGTGATCAGTAATTTGACAATTTATTTTGTAGTGAGAAAGGTGGATGCTGAACGTTTTTAAATTAATGAGATTAAGCAAAATTAGTAAATGCATACTCATAGTAATGAGCATCGTGTTTATAGCTATAGTTTTGTACTTGGGGATGTTATATTCAAAGGAACGGGGCGAAAAAAATCATGATAATTACTTAGCTAACATTAAACAAACACATGATAAATTTCGGAAAAAAATAGAAAATATTGAAATTCTCTTAAATATTATCGGAAGGGTAATTATTGAAAATAATTACCATGAACCAGAGAAGATTTATTCTGTATTTTCTAAGTACATTGATTATTATGAAAAACATTTAAATATAGTCAACAAAGATGAAAATCCTCTTCTAATTCAATTTTTTAATAAAGATGCTGATGTGAAAGTGGATAGATTCAGTGGCATTACTAAATGTAATGGTGCAAAATCATGCATTAATTCTATTGAAATTGCTCATAAAAATAGTTGGAAAATTCATTTTGATCATACAAAACAAGAATTGCTAAAAAATGATTATATATCATCTCTTGCATTTGAGTTAGCTGATGAAAATGAAAAATATTTTGGAATTTTATTAGTGCATCTCAATAAAGAAAATATTAGTAATTTTATAGATTATTCTGGATTAATAATGGTTCTTGACAAGGAGTGTAATTTTATTTTTTCTAATAAAAGCAATCATGTCAATAGCTCAAAATATGATCAATTTACGAATTTTTGTAAAAGCGTAAACAATATCAAAAATATGCAGGATGTAAATTGGCAAAAAAGAAAAAATATGTCTACTATATATCATATAAATTATAAGGATTCGATATTTATTTTTGAGCCTAATGAGCGAGAAGAGCTATATTTATTGGACCATTTTTATTCAGTCATAACTAATAAGGTGTATATAAGTATGATTATTATACTTATTATCTTATTTTTCACTATTTTACTTTTATTTTTACTACATTTAAAAATTAAAAAACAGGAAAAGCAATTTGATTTTTACGTTGATAACAAAAGTTATAATAAAACAAATTTTTCACACGTACTAGAGAAGGTAAAAAGCTTAAATCAGTCTATAGAGACAGATAAAGAAAAAATTGATGAGTCCGAGCTGATAAGTGAATTGATTCCGGTTATTACTCAAAATATTAATGATAATTTAAGTAGTATGCTTTCTTTTATTGATAAGTACGAAAAAATTTACTTAGATGGAGCTAATAAGAAATCAAACAATGCGATAGATTATTTTAAAAGGCACTTTAAATTTAGGTATCACCGTCATTTCACATTAACCAGGTCTAGGATAGTATTGAATAAATTTTTAAACAATGTCCTAAATGAGGTAAATGAATATGGATTTAGCTTTTCATTGAGTAAGTTTGATAATGGTAATTTCTCAATCTATGGAGACAAGAATCTAATAAAAACAATGTTTTTTGAGCTGCTTACAAAATTTTATGAATATAAACAGCCTAATAATGTTAATATCAGCCTTAAAAAGGATTCGGGGATGAAAAAAATCATTATCACTATAGAGGGAAAGTTAAATTTGGAAGAAATTCATAAAAAAATAGTTAAAATTGATTTTCCAAAATCAACGGCGATTAATGAACTTCTTTTTATAACTAAAGGTTTATTATATGCAAAATTTATAATGAAAATTCATAATGGTAGTTTGAAGATTAAAAAAAATGATGAAATTGTTACTGTAAAACTTTTATTTGATGAAATTTGAAATTTTCTTGCTTTCGTAATGAGTTATTATAGTATGGCTTTAAACCTCTTATATTAATAATATGAAATATAGTGTTGCAGTGGTTGGTGCTACAGGTAATGTTGGCAGAGAGATTTTTAGTACTTTAGAAAACTCCAAAATTAAAATAAAAAATATATTTGCAGTTGCATCTCAAAAATCGGTCGGTAAAGAGGTGATTTTTAATAATAAAGCAATCAGAGTAAATGCTTTAGAAGGATTTGATTTTGCAGGCATTGATTTTGTATTTTTTGCAACTAGTGCAGATACATCTAGAGAATATGTACCAAAAGCAAGCAAAGAAGCAAAATTGGTTATAGACTTGTCTTCTCATTTTAGAATGCATAAAGAGATTCCATTAATAGTGCCGGAAGTTAATATATCATCACTGGAGCTTGCAAAAAAGTCGCATATAGTAGCAAATCCCAATTGTGTAGCAATTCCTTTGGTTGTGACGCTTAAAAATTTACACGAATTTGCTCAAGTATCTAGGATTGTTGTTTCAACATATC
This sequence comes from uncultured Alphaproteobacteria bacterium, assembly GCA_903887235.1. Taxonomy (GTDB): domain Bacteria; phylum Pseudomonadota; class Alphaproteobacteria; order Rickettsiales; family Midichloriaceae; genus Aquirickettsia. The sequence goes on from CAISOX010000041.1 coordinate 20,930, forward strand.
AATCAGTTTCAGGAGCTGGCAAAAAAGCAATGGATGATTTATATACTCAAACAAAAAATAGATTGGTCAACGCATTTACCGATGACAATAATAGAGAGAAAATAGCGTTTAATGTAATTGCTAAAATTGATGAGCTAGTTGGAAGTGGTTATACTAAAGAAGAAGTTAAGGTTATGGAAGAAACAAAAAAGATGTTATGTAGTGACATTGATGTAACTGCAACATGCGTTAGAGTTCCTGTTTTTGTAGGACACAGTATGTCAGTTAATGTTGAGTTTTCTAAAAATATATCAGTAAACGAAGCTTATAATATTTTGAATAAATCAGATGGGATAGTGACAGATAGAACAAGTGAATATAGTTATTTTACCCCGATAGATTGTGTAGGTAGAGACGAGGTTTACGTATCAAGAATTAGACAAGATGTTGCGAATAATATTTTAAATTTATGGATAGTTTCTGATAATCTTAGAAAAGGAGCCGCGCTTAATGCGGTCCAAATTTTTGAAAAATATATTGAAAGTTATTTATAAAATGAAATTTTTATTTAAGATTGCGTTGTCACTTTGTTTATTGCTAGTTTTAGATGTGGATTTAGCCGTTGCAGAGGATGAAAGTGTTGAAGCGATTTTAAAAAAATTTAAATTGATGCAAAATACGTTTAAGGATAGTGATGTAGACGTTAATGAAGTGCAAAAATCAGATCTCACTAGAGATAAAATTCAAGATTTTATCGATTCAGCAAAAGACTCTAATCAGCCTATTAACATCGTTGAATCATTAGGGAGTAACCTAAGCGGATTGAATTTATCAGGCATGGATTTTTCAAATACTATTATGTATCATGTTAATTTCTATGGGGCAAATTTAGATGATTGCATATTTACTAATGCTTTTTTAGAAGGGGTAAATTTTGAAAATGCTTCATTACAAAGGTCGATATTTGTTAATGCAAATATTAGCAGAGCAAATTTAACAAAGGCAAATTTGACAAATAGTAAGTTGAGTAAAACTTATGCTGAAAACTCAATGTTTATGGCAACAAATTTTGAAAATGCCAAAATATTTGCATCGAATTTTTCCAACTCTAATTTTAATAATAGCAATTTAGATAAATCAAAAATAGTAAAATCAAAATTTAGCTATAGTTCGTTTCAAGATGTAAAAATTACCGGAGTATATTGGGATTTAAATTTTTTTTCTTCAAGTAACTTTAGCAATGTTAATATAGTTAATAGCAACTTAAAAGCAATTGATTGGGGAAATAGTAAATTCAAAGGAGTTGTTTTTCAGGATTGCATCATATTTGCATCAAATTTTCAAAATTCAGATTTAACAGATGTAGTATTTGATAAAATTAATGCGAAGGCAATTAATTTTAGTGAAGCAAAATTATCTAAGGTAATTATAAATAGAAGTGATATGAGTTATGCGCTTTTTCAAGATGGTATGATTTCAGAATTTATTGTTATGCTAAGTTATTTTGATAGCTCTAATTTTAGAAGGGTAAATTTAATGAATGCTAATTTTTCTTCAAGTAACCTAAAAAATTCTACGTTTTACCAGGCGATCTTAAATAAATCAGAAATCCTAAATTCATATTTAGCAGGAATAAATTTTTCCAAAAGCAACTTAATAGACATGTCAATTAATGATAGTAATTTATCGTATGCTAATTTTAGAAGTGCCAAAATTGATAACTTCAGTTCACGAAATAACCTAATCGAAAAAGTATTTATTAATGAATAGTTCTATCAAATCCGCAGGTAGATGCTACCTAAAAAGGCTGACAGCTATTTTTAAATATAGCCTTATAGCGTTGCTATTAATATTGACGACTATAATAGTGTATTTAAGCTTTTTTGGACCAAAGCACTTCAATTTCATCGATGTGATAGTTAAGCATAATATTGAAAAAAATCTGGATCAAATTAGCATAAGCAAAATACGTACAGGCGTATCTCTTGACTTAAAAGATATGTCGATTGTCCTTGGCTTGGATGATTGGGAATTAAGCTATAAAAAGAGTGCCGTTTTTATAGCGCCAAACTTAAGGCTGAAATTTGACATATATAATCTATTGTTACAAAGAAATAATAAAATATTTAAGGGTATAGTTTTTGATGAGAGAGATGTAGCCGTTATATATGATAAATCACAAAAAAATAATGGTGTGAGTCAGGAAAAAATTCCTATAGAAAATGTAATAAATATACTGAAAAAATATCAACATTTAATGAAAGATAGCAGTTATATTGTAGAGAATTTCAAGGTAATTATCAAAACCGAAAATGGGGATGACTATGCTATTAGTTTGCAAAATTTAGAATTTAAATTTAGTGATACAAATGATGTTGAGATTATTTCTTTAATTAGCATTGATGATATCATTGCTAATTTAAAAATTTCTACTGCTATTTCTAATAATTCTATGAGTGTAAAAGGCAGTATTACGTCAGATAAGCAACTTGGGAAATTAAATAAGATCAAAATTGGACAAACAAGTATAACCACTGATTTTAAAATTAACTTTGATACAACATTATCTTATCTAAATTTTTTAGAGAAAGTAAATTTTAGCTTTATGCAAGATGGGGTAACAAATATAGCAAGTAAAAAATTTTTACAAAATGATTTGGCTATTAGTAACTTGAATTTTAATGGAGAATTGTTAGAAAATTTTAGCAAAATTAACGTACCTTATCTGACTTTAAAGATAGATAATGAAATACCAGTAAGGGGCAAAATTAATTATGAGGCAAAAAAGTTAGTTGTAAATTTTGATGTTTTAAATTTATCCACTAAGAAAGTTTTAGGAACATGGTCAAATAGTCTTTTACCGGCAGTGCATTTATGGTTATCAGAACATCTAGAAGATGGAAATGTTAGCAATTTAACACTTATAAATGATTTTGATAAACAAGATGAATCTGCACTTACCACTTCAATAAATTTAAAAAATGCAAAATTAAAATATATTCAAACTGCCCCTATAATAACCCTAAACACTGCTGAAGTAAAATTTACTACAAAGAATTTGATTATAAGTAGTAGTGATGGAAAAGTTTTGAATAATTCTATAAATGGTATTACTGCTGAAATAGAAGACATGAATCAAGAAAACTTGAGTATGATATTCAATGCAAATATTTTAGGAAATATAAGTGAGCAATTGGAGATTGCTAATATGCATTATGAATTTCAAGTGCCAAAAAATATAAAAGGTATGGCAAATACGAAAATTAACTTTGTCGTGCCTTTTTATAAAATGCCAACGTTTGAAGATTTAAAAATTAATTTACACTCCAAATTAACTAAGGTTTCTATAAGCGAGATATATCAAAATTATCAATTAACTAATGGTAATTTGGAAGCCAATTTAGTTGAGGAAAAATTAAAAATAAAAGGTGTTGCCAAAATTAATGGCTTGCTTAATATCACTGTAAATTCAGATATCTCTATTAAAAATAATAAAAACTATTTAATTAAAATTAATACTAATGATAACTTACAAAATTTTCAAAAGCTGAAAATTCCCCTTTCAAATTTTTTTAATAATAGCGCTAGTATAAAAGGTGTTATAAAAGTAACTCCTAATGAAACAACTTCAGAATTTTCGGTAGATTTACATAATACTTCAGTAAATATTGATGCACTTGGCATAGTGAAAAAGGTAAAATTTCCAGGAAGCATTTATATTAAATTTGTAAATAATGGTGAGGACGAAACAAAAATTTCAAAATTTGAATTTAAAATACCTAATAAATACTTTTCAGGAACGGGGGTTGTTAACGATAAAACAAGGGAGTTAGTAAAATTCGAGTGCAGTGTATTTCAAAATAATGTACAAGGAATGGTTTTAAATTATGATAAAGTGGAAAATTTAAACCGAATTACAGTTAATGGAGTTAAAGCAGATTTGAGTGAATTCAGCTTAAAAGAATTATTAAATCAATTAAATTCTGACAATATCAAGAGTGGAGGATTTTTCAGTTTTAAAGGTAAAATTGATAATATGATTTTAAGAAACAACATATCGCTTAATAATGTTAATATTTCAGTAAATAATCAGAGAAATATAAGTGTAAACATATCTGCATTTTTAGACGGAAATAGGCCATTAAGAGTATATTATAACTACCCAGTTTTATCTATTACATCTCCTGATGCAGGTTCTGTGTTAAAAGCACTGGGGATAACAGAAAAAATTGGTGAAGGTAATTTAGAAATTAAAGGTAGTTATGAAACGCGTAAAAAATTTAAGGGTTTTGTTGAATTAAATAATTTTTATGCAATTAAAACTCCTGTCCTACTTAATTTATTAACATTAACAGCTCCAATTTCAACATTTCGTAGCATTATTAAGAATAAAGGAATTAGATTTTACAGTTTTCAGTGTCCAATTGAATATGATGGTAGGTATTTAGAATTTAATGACTGTGTTGCAGAATCTAAATTATTAGCGCTGAAGCTGAGTGGAAATATAGATATAGAAACTAAATATTTGAATTCGAGAGGGGTAATTATGCCAGAAAATATAGTAAATACAATTTTCAAAAAGGTACCATTCTTAAACCTTTTTTCTGGTCCCAAAAATGAAGGTATGATTCTGAGTACACTATTTGATATGAAGGGGTATCTTGATGAAGATATGAAAGTCAGTGCAAATTATCTATCTACTCTAACGCCAGGGTTTTTGCGAAATATCTTTAAAAAGCCAATTTCTAAACCACAAAAAGAGAGGATAGAAAAGTAAAGTACGAATCATATTCTCAAGATGTGGGAGTAGTTTTTGTTTCTTCTATTAATAACTTTATCTCTTGTAATAAAAAAATCTGTTTCGTTACATAAAAATTTTTCTAATAATAATCTTAATCCTCTTTCAATTTCGGTTGGTTCACCATTTATTGCCTTTTTCTCGACATATTTTGATTTTCCACTAATATCAAAATACTGTAAATTCACTACGGTAATATTATTATTAATATCTAATTTAAAGCCTTTGTTTTGAAATATATATTTTTCAATAGGTAGTTGCGGATATAATCCTGCAGATACTTCACTTTGATTTGGAACATGACCAGATTTAAAATCAATAATTTCAACAATAGACCTCTTTCGAAACTCTACTTCTGATGCAAACTGTGTCGTTGATTTAGTGCTCGAATCCTCATGTACATCAAGTGCACTTCGGTTCTGCCCGCCTAAATCGCCTAGCATTTTATTCGCAGAAGCGAGTTTCGAAAGAGGTCTAATATTGTCATATTGTGAAATTTCGATTCTATCTGCTATACAAAAAAGTTCGATATTGTGAGATTGAAGTTGTAAGTTAAAGGTACCAACTATTTCACTAAAAGATTTATAACTTTCATCTTGATGATAAAAATTTTTATATATAGAATTGGAGATATTTCCCAAACGTAAAAACCAAAACTTTGATATTTTATATGGTATATATCTATATTCGGTATATTCATTAAATTTTGCGAAAAACCAATTACTGAATTCTTCTGAATTGTTATGTTGCTCTGATAGTGCTTTTGATATTAAATCGTGAAGCAATATTCCAAACTCTTTTTTCTCAGCTTCTCTCGCAATTTTTTCCAGAGGATTTATTTTCAATATATATTTTGCATAATATACATAAGGATTAGATATTAATTTTTCTATACCAGTAACAGAAATTTTCTTAGGTCTTTGGTCAATGCCAACTTTTGTGTATGCAATATCAGAATTTTTTTCAAGGGGGTGCTTATAAATATTTTGAAGTATTTTTTTATATTTTTCAGTAAAGATTGCTGATTGCTCGTTTATGCTTTTAAATGCTAATAATTTTTCTAACCATCTACAAATTTGATTTTTTGCATTAGTAGATTCCGAGCAACTTAGTATTAAATCATTATTATAGAACGAGCTTATAAAATCATATTCCATAAATTGCATCTCTGAATCAATAGGTTTTAGATTATTAATTTGCCTAAATCCTTTACTAAAATAATTTTTATCAAAATTTGCATCTGGAAAAACACCTTCATTTAGTCCTGCAAAAAGGACTGTATCATATTGAATATTCCTTGTTTCAAAGGTTTGCAGTATTGTCACAAATTTAGGATTTTGAGAATTACTAGATTTTTGATTTGCTGATAAAAGTTTATCAATAATTTTTATATATTTGGTAAAATTAAGATTGGTATAATTTGTAAAAATTTCCAATTTTTGCTCGATCAATATAAGTAATTCTTGAAATTCAATGTTATCGGAATCATTTTTAAGAAAATCAAATAGCTTAAGGTGAATTTTAAAATAGTCTAGCAGAGTTAAATTAGGATTTTTTAACAATCTTTTTTTCTCTAGAAATTTATTTTCAATTTTTAGCAAGACACGAAATTTATCTTTATCTGAATCATTTAGCTCAATTAAATAATCAGAAACTTTGTCTCTATATAATAATTTTCTTAAAAATTTTAATTCAAATGTATTAATCAATTGATTATCTACCCGGCAATGGCTAGATTTTAAGATATCAAGCAATAATAAATAATCATTTTTTTCTGTGTTTAAGTATAAAGAAATTAGTAGAAAAAAGTGTGAATAAGTGGATTTTTCAGGCAGATTACTCACTAAATTATCCACGTTTATATTCCACAATTTCAATGAGCTCTCAATTTTTTTTGCAAGCTCATGGGATTTTGTTTGTACAATGATATTATTTTTGCCCATCTCTAATTTTTCTCGGATAACAAGGGCAACCATTTCGGCTTCTTCGTTTAAATTTTTTCCACGAATAATATTAAGATTTTTTAGAGGAGCCTGATAAAAATTTTCATTAATATTATTTAGTATTATGGAAGGCACATCATGGACTATTTGCTTTAATTTAGAAACATCCTGAACTGAGTCAATTCCTAAGTTAGTTCTGCTTAAAAAATCATGTATATGCATTTGGTGTAAATTTTTTATACTAGCACATTTGTCTAGGCCCCTGATAAATATATAGGAATTTTTATACCTAACTAAATTATCAATGAAGTGTTTTATGTAACTCACTTCTGTTTGGGGCAAAATAATAAAAATACAATTATTGCCATTATGATTCCAATTTTTGATAATTTCGTCAGTAGCGTAGTTTAAGGAATTTGCTTTGAAAATTGTATTTGTAGATTGCAAATAGGCTTCTAATTCTGCAATAATTAGTAAAAATAATTTTTCAATTTTTGTGCTTGGGATGATTTCTTTTTTGTAATATTGGTAATAGTAATACTCATCAACACTTTTAGAAAGTTTATGTAAATCTATTGAATTTAAAAATTTTGTATCAAACTCATGATTAATATTTTGATTTTTAATCGATTCTAAAAGCAATGATATTAATATGTATGTTTGATCATTTTTAAGAATTTGCTTTTTAATTAATTCCAATTTAGCAACGTGAATGCTATTACAAAACCTATCAAATTCTAGTATATTTTCATCTATAGTAGTAAAAGTCAAAACCTGAGGCAGTATTATTTTGTTATTGAAAATTAGTAATTTTTTTAAAAAGGCATTTTGTATTCTTTTATGAGGAAGAAGTATGAGATTATTTTGTGAATTTTCAAAATTATTCGAGACATCTAAAATCTTTTTTACAAATTGCTCTAAAAAATTATCACTAAAAGGAACATTGAATATTTTCCCCATGTTGTAGTTTATAATTTTTCACCTGATTTTAAATACACATGCCCCAATGTAATAATCCTAGAAAAATTAGGTAGGTTAATTACCCAAAATCCATCCTTATCTTCATCTATAATTTCTACTGGAACAAATTCAACAATGCTATTGTTATTTACTACTTTAACCCCAGTTAAGCCATTTTCATCAATACTAAGAGTGGATTGAGAGATTTTGTGTGCTTTAAAATTACCCACGTCAACAAAAACTTTAACTAACTGGCCACTTTTTAATGCATTATCAAAATTTTCAGTAATAATTTCAGCAGTATATGTTTTTGTTAACTCATTCGCTATTTCACTTAATGAAGATACCTTAGGAATAGAGATTTTTTGACCATTAATGAAGATATAAGCGCCAATGCTATTTTTAATTTGGTCAAATTGTTGATAAGGTATTTCAAATTTTATTTTTATTATCTGATTAGATGTGAATTTACCAATTTTAGAATTAATGGTAAGGTAATTGCTTTTTTTAACATCGATTTTATTAATAATTCCGTCGTAAGGAGCTCTAATAGTCGTGTTATCAAGATTTAACTGAGCTTGCTTTAATTGACCATTTGCTTGATAAAACTGAGCTTTTGCATCAGCAATATTAGATTCAGAACCTAACCCTTTTTTCGAAAGTTTTAATGCAGATTCATAAAGTACTTCTTTACTAACCAGGTTTTCTTTTGCTGAATTTAGCTTATCAAGATAATCTTTTTTTTCTAAATCAATTATAGGATCGTTTTTTGCTAATTTTTGCCCTTCGTTCGCAAAAATATCTATTACTTTACCATCTACTTCATTAATCAAATCGATCTGATTTTTTGCTTCAATAATACCTGCAAAGATCAAAATTTTAGGTATGTCTACGGCTTTTGAATCGATAATTTTGTAGTTCAAATTTTTATGATTCTCAACACTGTTTACCTCAGATTTTTTTTCAGAAAATAATCCACTTAACATCCATACGACTATCACCGCAAAAAATATTATTGTTGCCTTAAGGCTCGTGGAAAAATTTTTAAATTTACTACCTAGCATACTGCATTAATTCATTAATTATTTCACAAATAAACAATCGTATTATCTTTCTTTTACACCAGTGTAAACCTGCCTTGGCCTTCCAATTTTCATACTAGGATCTTCTATCATTTCCTTCCATTGAGAAACCCATCCTGCTGTTCTCGCTAACGCAAAAAATACAGTAAACATCTGTGTTGGAATACCTAGTGCCCTATAAATAATTCCGGAATAAAAATCTACGTTTGGAAATAATTTTTTTTCTTTAAAATAATCATCTTTTAATGCAATATCTTCAAGTTCAGTAGCTATATCAAGCAATTTATCACCTTTTATGTTTAAATCTGATAACATTTCATGGCAATATCTTTTTAAAACGCTCGCTCTTGGGTCATAATTTTTATAGACCCTGTGCCCAAAACCCATAAGTCTAAAGGAATCATTTTTATCCTTTGCCTTGTTAATATATTTTGGAATATTTTCAGGTTCACCAATCTCTTCTAACATTTTAATTACTTCTTCATTTGCACCTCCATGAGCAGGCCCCCAAAGCGATGCAATTCCCGCACTTACTACAGCAAATGGGTTAGCTCCTGAGGATCCAGCTAATCTAACTGTGGAAGTAGAGGCATTTTGCTCGTGATCAGCATGTAAGATTAAAAGTTTATCTAATGCTCTGGCAACAACACTATTTACTTTATATTCTTCAGTAGGCACCGCAAACATCATTTTTAGTAAATTTGAACTGAAGTCTAATTTATTATCTGGATAAATAAATGGTAATCCTACAGAATATTTGTATGCCATAGCCGCAAGCGTTGGGATTTTTGCAATGATTTTATGAATAGTTTCATCTCTTTGTTTTTCATCTCTGATATCTAGACTCTCATGATAAAATGCAGACAATGAACTGACTGTACCAACCATTATAGCCATGGGGTGAGAATGCCTTGGAAACCCCCTAAAGAAAAAGTGCAACTGTTCATGCACCATGGTATGGTGTTTTATAGAATTGATAAAGGTGCTTTTTTCTGTTTGACTTGGTAATTCGCCATATAGAAGTAGGTAACAAACGTCCATAAAGTCGTTTTTTTCTGCTAATTCAGTAATGTTATACCCCCTATGTTGCAACACTCCATTTTCCCCATCAATATAGGTTATCGATGAGTCACAAGAAGCAGTTGACATAAAACCTGGGTCATAAGTAAAATATCCTGTATTTTTGTATAAATTTCTAACATCTATTGCTGAAGGTCCCTTTGTTCCATCTATAATTGGTAACTCTATCTCTTGCTCAATATTTGGCAATTTCAAAAGGGCTTTGTTTTGCTTGTTCATTTTAAACGACGTTATCATAAAAGTATGAATTGATGCTATACCTCTAATATTACTTTTTCAACACCTATTTTAGGATTTTAGCCAAGATAATCCAATACTTTTTTAAGGTCGGACAAATCCATCTTTGCGAATACTGAATCATCACCATGCTTTACAAGAAATCTGCGTTTACTCTGATCATAACTCTTTATATAATTAAATTCTTGATTAGATAGACTAAATATATGCCTAAAATCCTTGTCTAGCATTCTATTAGATAGGTATAGTTGAGAAGCAAAATATGGCATAATATCAGCCAAATTTTGGTGAATGCTTTTATCTGCTATATTCTCCTGTGTTAAAAGTATCATGGCATTATTATTAGTTAATTTTTGTAACCAATTTAAAATTTGATTTTGAAATGCAGATGCTTCAAATATACTATGTGAATGATTAACGACTATAATGGTTTTTTCACCAGTTAAAAATTTAGGTAATTTTGCTAGTAATAGGCCTAAAAAAGGGTTAAATAATTCAGGATAATCAGCAATTTCAGCAAAATCTATTCCTAGGTATTTCTCATTATTGAAAATTGTTGTGTTATCATGCCTAAAAAATTTAGCAAAAAAATCAGCTTGAAAAAATTTTTTGTAATTAGTCTTGAGCGTTATATCGTTGGATGATTCTATAAAATTATCTAGCAATTTGATTTTTTCATCGTAGCTTTTAGTGTTGATAAGGTCTTTTGCTAATATGTTGAATTTTTCTATGTAACTTTTGTTATTTGATCTATAAGTATCATCATAAGCGCAAATTTTTAGTAATAAATCGGCAAACCAATTAACGTTTCCATCGTAGTTATCAATATTTAATAAATCAATTTGTATTGGAGATTCTTTATCTTTTTCCAGTTTAATTTTATTACCATTGATTGATTTTAAGAATTTATCACTTCTACCTTCTAAATCTATATATATAATCTTTATGTCAAATTTTAATGATTGAGCAAGCAGGAAGTGAGTTAAAGTTGTTTTACCTGTTCCTTTGGGTCCTACAATAATTGTATTACCATTGTTTTTATAATGGTAATTAAAATTATAATATCCCCCCTTAAGAGTTCTTAATATTGTGACTGGTTCTCCCCAAATACTGCCATTATAATTACCCATGCTTTTTGAATGAATATTGCTAAAAGTGGCAACAAAAGAGGTGGGTAAATAAAATGACCTATTACCATAAAAAGTATTACCTGGTAGATTTAGGTAAAAGATTGATTGCAAATCAAAATCTTCTCTCACTACCTTTATCCCAAGGATATTAAATTGTTCGGATACTGCTTCTATGTTTTCTTGTAATAAACTCGAATTGTCATAATGAAATATAATATTGATTTGAGACGAACAAAAATCATTTACTTTCCCTTTATCTGAATTGATTACTTCATCAATATACAAGTCACCGGACATTTCCAAATTTTTGACACTTTTTAAAGCTTTTTTATAACTTTCAATATCTCTTAAAGCCTTTTTGTTTGATACTAAAGTAATTAATTCAGAAATAATAAATTGTGAATGGCACTGGGTAATAGGTTCTAAAAATTCCGTACCCACGGAACTTTTCAATTCAAGTGAATAAATAGCTACATATTTTGTTTTGTTATCGCTCTTATTACGCAGTACATTAAAGTCTGTGCTGATATTAAAATCTGCTAATAATTCCGAAAAGTCATACTGTTCTACTTTAATCTTTTTATACTTAAAATGCGTTAAATAATAATAGAAGGACAATGGTTCTGAGTAAAAATCATTATCTTCTTTTATTATAGTAAGAATTTTTGATGAAAATACCTTTAATTGGTCACTTATATTTTTTGTAACGTCATTTAAAGCATTAATAGATTTTTCTAGATGCGATTTATATTTATACCTTAAAGTATAGGAAACTATGGAAGACAAAAAATCTGCAATATTAAAAAGTTTTAGTCTAGGACCTTTTTTCACCAAAGTTATATATAATGTATTAACAAGTTGTCGATCCCAATTATTTTGCTTGCACCACTCATTCTCAACAAGATTAACTATTGTGTCAGAACCTTGATATGGTTTGGGCATAATATTTTTATAATCCCTAATCACATGTAAGTGTATGGCTATGTCTGGATCATTTACGTAATTTGCAATTGCAGACCTAACTTCAGCTCTCAAAACTTTTTCTTGGTCGATAGAATCTTTATCTATAAACCCTTGAATTTCTATAGTCTGCACCAAATCTGCATTTTTAGTTAAAAGGGTTGTATCATTGTAATGACACACAACTGGAATAAAATCTGCTATCTTTCCATTAAATATTCTTATATTTTCATTGTTTTTTATTTCCACTTTGTAGACATAGAATTACGGTTAGATATATTTATTTCACATATAGAGGTTTATTTCAATCACCTATACAATTTACAGAATAATTAAATCTATAAAATAGGCAACAATATTGATATATATCTTTTTATAATGACTAAAACAAGCAACTGATTGGTCAGTCAAAAATTTTTAGTATAATATCAATCACTTAAAATAATTTAACATTTAAATTGAGTCTTTTTGGTGATTTTTTACATCATCTTCGCCATGTATCCAGATACGTTAGGCTCAAATTCTATAAAAATCTCTTAAAAATACTAATTTGTCTATCAAGTTATTTTAGGAAATTGGTATAACAAGGTTAGATAGTATCGTTATATTTTACTTTTCTTTATTATCTTTTAAAATCTTCTTATCAAGCTCATACATCATATTTTCAAGATCCATTTTTTCAATAATGCCTAACTTATCACCTATTATTGCTATCCATTTGATAAAGTGATTATTCGTTTCTTCTGCCATCTTCATTTGTTTTTCTGAACTTAATCCTTTTATCGTTTCAAGATTGTGTTGTCTATCCATTAGCTTGATGAACATTGCTTCCACATCTTTTAGCTTATTTAGTTTTTCTAAGGTCTGCTCCAGTGTTAACTTAATCCACACTCCATCCTCAAACCTTTTGTTGGTTAGTCTATCCACTATTTCTGCTATCCTATGGTTAAACTCTTTTTCTATAATCTCCATTGTGCATTCTGAATCTTCAATCGTATCATGGAGTAATGATGCCACTATCACATCCGTTTTGCAATAATATGTCGCTACCATATTTGCTACCGTCAATGGATGCCAATAAAATGGATGCTCCCCTGTTTTTCGCATCTGTTTGGTATGCCACTTTTTAGTAAAGGTTATTGCCTTTTCTATCACTTTCATGTTTAGCTTTATATCTTGCTCTTTACTTAGTGCCTCCAGTTTATTCAGCAGGTCTGTGCTATATTCGCATTTGCTGCTAAATTGTTCATATTCGCCATCTAGCTCATATTTAAAATCACCTTCTTCTAAGGCAGTGTCTTTCATTCTTGGTTCATCTGGATAACTATCGTAAGCGCCGCTTGACTTCTCTAGCTTCAGTAAATAACTCAATGCCCATATAAAGCCAATGATTGCTGGTGCGAATAGTACCCAAATTCCGTAATACCAAAACCATGTAGTAAGTGGAATTAATCCATATGCTACAATTGCATACCCAATTGCACTCGATATTCCGAAAGTAGTCGCTACTGCAGTGAATCTTTTGGATATAGGGAAATGTTTCATCCACATTAACAAATTTATAGTTCCTATCTGCTCTATACCAGCCTGTAAAATAAATATCACATTCTCACCTCCTAGAGCATGAATGTTTTCTAAGCAATATGGAGTTAATAGTAAAGTGAATAATAAAATAAAACTTGATAATAGGGCGATATTAATTGGATGAATATACCTGTATAAATAAACAAAAAAAACTAAGACAGATATATCTATAATAGAAAATTTAAAGTTATGATTTATTACTTGTTCAGCTGTCATTCCTAGACTATCTTTCATAAAATCTCCTAGGTACATGTATGCTATATAATATCCAAAGGGAAATACTATTATTGAAAGGGCCATGGCTAAACAAGACCGCATCTCTACTTTCTCATCTACTATATTATCTAATCGCTTCTGTAGCTTCATTCTAGTTTGATAGCTTACAAATTCTGGTGTTTCTCTTAGTCTTCTTCTTGCCACCAAACCTATTACTGCAATCCCAGCCCCTATAAAAAAAGCATATCTCCAACTGAAGTTTGAATCAAGCACAAGTGATGCTATTCCTAAAGCTAAAAAACCTCCCATTCTTGCCTGTACGTCTATTAATCCATTTGCAATGTATTTGTATGGTGATTTTAAAGTTTCTGCTAAATACACTCCCGCTCCCATTGCCTCACCTAAGGATGAAAACCCTTGCACCATCCTACATAAAAGAATCGCAACTGTTGCCCAGATTCCAACCTCTGCATATGTTGGAAACATTGCCATAGTTAAACAAGATCCTGCCATTAAAAATGTTGTGATTAGTACTGTATGTTTCCTTCCAGTTGTATCTCCAATTCTGCCTATAATATAGCCTCCTACTGGTCTAAGTACAAATGTCATACAAAAGGCCGTTGCCCCCAGTATCTTTGCCATCATCGGGTCTGTTTTTGGAAAAAATAAGTCGTTTAGAATTGTTGATAAATGTATATATAGCATTAAATCAAAGTATTCTAATAATGTACCTATTGAAAGTAAAAAAACCGCCTCTTTTTGCGCCCTTGTGAGTTTTGTAGCCATGATTGTATTTAACTAAATGACAAATTTATGAAATTAATGGTATTAATTATTTTTTATTAATTCAAGCTTCTTATTAGTTTATTTCAAAAATTCTATGTGCTAATGTAACCTAGATTAATAAGTTGAAAACATACTGTGTACTAATAATGCTGGATTCAAGTGCAAAGAAAAATATAAAAAATATTTCGATAAATTTTGGACCTCAGCATCCTGCTTCTCACGGTGTTTTAAGATTGATTTTAGAAATGGATGGAGAGGTTGTTGAACGTGCAGACCCGCATATTGGTTTGTTGCATAGAGGTACAGAGAAGCTTATAGAATACAAAACATATCTTCAAGCAGTTCCGTATTTCGATAGGCTTGATTATGTCTCTCCAATGTGTCAGGAACACTGCTTTGCCCTTGCAGTTGAAAAGTTGTTAAAATTTAAGGTTCCTTTGCGTGCTCAATATTTAAGAGTTCTTTTTAGTGAAATTACAAGAATTTTAAATCATATATTAAACGTAACTACCTATGCTCTCGATGTTGGTGCAATGACTCCATTATTTTGGATGTTTGAAGAGAGGGAGGTAATGCTGGAATTTTATGAAAGAGCGTCAGGGGCAAGATTTCATTCCGCATATATTAGACCTGGTGGAGTTGCGAAAGATGTAGATGAAAAATTGCTAGAGGATATATTTAATTTTTTTGAAAAATTTCCAAGTAAAATATCTGATATGGAAACGTTGTTAGATGAAAATAGAATTTTTAAACAACGCCTTGTTGATATTGGAAAGGTAACGAAAGCGCAGTGTTTAGATTGGGGATTTTCTGGCCCAATGATACGCGCATGTGGCATACCTTGGGATTTAAGAAAATCTCAACCTTATGAAATATATGAGGAGCTTGATTTCAAAATACCTGTTGGCAAAAATGGTGATTGTTATGATAGATATCTTGTGAGAGTGGCCGAAATGAAGGAATCTATCAAGATAGTTAGACAGTGCCTTGAAAAGATGCCAAAAGGTGATGTGCACTCTGGTGATAAAAAAATTACACCACCATCAAGAAAAGATATGAAGCAATCAATGGAGGCGTTGATTCATCATTTTAAATTGTTCACGGAGGGCTATGACGTTGGACCCGGAGAAACTTATACTGCTGTGGAAACTCCCAAGGGTGAATTTGGCGTGTATTTAATAGCTGATGGAAGCAATAAACCGTATAGATGCCATATTAGAGCGCCAAGCTTCGCTCATTTGCAGGCTCTTGAGGTCATGAGTAAAGGTCATATGCTTGCTGATGTTGTTGCAAACATTGGTAGTCTTGATGTTGTTTTTGGAGAAATAGATAGGTAATGCATTATGTCTTCGATATTTAAAGAGCGCAATTTTGAACAACCAAAATCCTTCAAGTTTTCTGTTAGTAATCTCAAGAAAGCCAATGAATATATAAAAAAATATCCTGAAGGAAAGCAAAGGAGTGCGGTTATGCCATTGTTGTATTTAGCTCAAGAACAACATGATAATTGGATACCTTTTGCAGCGATGGACTATATTGCTGAATTACTTGATATGCCTGCCATTCAAGTTTATGAGGTTGCAAATTTTTATACAATGTTTAATAAACAACCTGTTGGAAAGTATCTTATACAAGTTTGTAGAACAACGCCCTGTATGCTTAGAGGTGCCAAAGATATCACAAAGGTTTGTAAGAAAAAGCTGAACATCGAATTAGGAGAAACAACAGAAGATAATCAATTTACTTTGGTTGAGGTCGAATGCTTAGGAGCATGCGTCGCAGCACCTCTGGTTCAAATCAATAATGAGTATCATGAAAACCTCACTCCTGAGTCAATGGAAAAATTAATAGATAAGTTGGGAAAGAAATAATTGAATTTTAATTTTGGGTTTGCTACAGTCTGTCTAATGAATTTAGGTAGAAAAATATGGCAGATACAAAATTTTACAAGCTTTTAAATTTAATCCAGAAAGGCGATAGAGATAATATCTTATCTTATGCTAAAGAGTATTCTTATTTAGTCAAAGAAGTGGCTAAATACAAAGATGAATACGGAAACTTTACTCCCGTTTGTATGTTAATCATTGATGGAAGAAGTGATATAGCTCTAGAACTTGCAAAATTAAATCCTAACTCTGTCCTTGTAAGCTGTGGATCTTATTCAGGTTGTTCTGCGCTTGATTATCTTATAGATAAAAATGCAATAGATCTGGTTGTTGAGTTTGCAAAATTAAATCCAAAAGTTCTTGCAAATACATGTGGATTTCACAATTCTCTTACTCCTATATGTACTTTAATTGATAAAACATATATTGATAAAGCACTAGAGCTTGCAAAATTGAATCCAAAGTCATTGCTAGAAAAATGTGATTATTACTCTAAAAATGTTGTGAATTTTTTGATCAATAGAGAAGATATTGATTCTGCATTAAAGTTTGGAAAAATTAATGCAAAGACTATATCTGCAAATACAATGAAGAGTTTAATTGAAAAAGAGGGTATAAAAGATGAACAAATTTTGAGCTTTGCCAAACTTAATCCTGTTGAATTGGGTAAGGATGATGATAATCCTATAATGCATTCCATTAAACTTGGAAAAACAGAGTTGTCTGATAAACTCATAGAGATACTTGATGAATACAATACCCATCAAGCAGAGCATGTTGATTTATAATTAAAGTTACAGTAAGTTTAAATCATTGCTTATTCAGGCTTTATGTGACGTTCTTTTGTTATGCAAAGAGGAATGAATTATGAGCAATCATGCGCTATAAAGCTTTGCATTTGATTGCTAAATTAAATATTACTTTTAATATGTCATTATGCTTTTTTCAGCATTACGAATATTTTTTTTAAAACATCTGAATTTGTCTATCGGTTATTTTTAGTGATTACCATAGAATCCTTGGATTAAAAGCTTGACTTTGGAAGTAACTTGAATATGATTTGTTACCATAGTTTTAAATTAGACTGCATTAAGTGAAAATAAGTAAATTACTAAATTTTATTACAGAGGTTAGGTCTGAGGCATATAGGATTTCATGGCCTGTAATGAAAGACACGATGATGTCTTCATTGTTGGTTTTTATTGCGGTTATAATCTCATCATTGTTTTTTTTGATGATTGATGGAGCAATATATAAGTCTATTAATTATGTATTAACATTAGGAGGATAATTTTGGTTGCCAAATGGTATATAATTAATGTCCTATCTGGATACGAAAAAAAGGTTATTGGTTTAATCAAAGAAAATGCGTTAAAAAAGCACGTAGCGGATGCTTTTAAAGATTTTGTCGTTCCTGTAGAGAATACAGTTGAAATAAAAAAAGGGAAGAAGGTTAATGCGGAAAAAAAGATTTTTCCTGGGTATGTAATGGTTAATATGGAATTGAATGACCTTACCTGGAATATAGTAAAAAATACGCAGTACGTTGGAAAGCTTTTGGGTGGGAGTAATACGCCGTTAGCTATACCAGAATTTGAAGTTAAAAGGGTTTTGATGCAAGTTGAAGAAGGTAAAGTTATCAAAGAGATGAAGAAGACTTTTGAAGTTGGTGAAAGCGTTAAAATTGTTAATGGTGTTTTTGAGACATTTAATGGTATTGTTGAGGAAGTGGAGGATGAAAAACAACGTTTAAAAGTTTTAGTTTCCATTTTTGGTAGAGAGACCCCTGTGGATTTACATTTTGATCAGGTTGAGAAAAATATATAAATATATATAAATAAGGTAATAAGAGTGAAAAAAGTTATTGGACAAATAAAGTTGCAAATTTTAGCTGGTAAGGCAAATCCTGCGCCACCAATTGGACCGGCACTGGGGCAAAAAGGTTTGAATATTGTTGAATTTTGTAAGCAGTTTAACGAAAAGACCAAAAATGAAGATCCAAGTATGAAGTTGCCAGTTATTATAACTGCGTATGTAGATAGAAGTTTTTCTTTTATAATAAAGGCTCCTCCTGTTTCAGATTTAATAAAAAAGTATGCTGGATTACAAAAAGGTTCGTCAACTCCAGGGAGAGAGAGCGCTGGTAAGCTTAAAAAGGAAGACGTGTTGAAGATTGCTGAAATGAAATTTGCTGATATGGGGCTGGATGAATTAGGTTTGGCTACAAAGGCGGTTGAAGGTACTGCTCGTTCAATGGGAGTTAGTATAGTTGATTAAATATTTATAGGTAAAGCACATGGGTAAAAGAATTGAAAATGCAAAGAAGTTAATAGATGAAAGTAAAAATTACACTTTGGATGAAGCTATATCTTTCTTTCTAAAAGATTATTCAGAAAAGCATAGTGCGAAATTTGATGAAACTATTGAGTTCATTATGAAATTAGGAATCGATGCTAAGCAATCTGATCAAATGGTTAGGGGTGCTGTGGCTATGCCTCATGGGCTTGGTAAAGAGAAGAAGGTTATAGTTATAATTGAGTCATCTAGAATTAAAGAGGCGCAAAGTTCTGGAGCTGAAGAGGTTGGTAGTGAAGATTTAATCGAAAAAATTAAAGGTGGCTTTTTTGATTTTGATGTATGCGTATCTACTCCTGGCATGATGCCAAAAGTAAGTGCGATCGGTAAATTGCTTGGGCCAAAAGGGCTTATGCCGAATCCTAAGCTTGGGACGGTTTCAGACGATATTAAATCCACAGTGCAGAATATTAAGAAAGGTCAAGTGGAATTCAGAGTAGATAAAAGTGGAATTATTCATGCTGGTATAGCAAAATTAGGATTTGAACAGAAAAAAATCAAAGAAAATATTATGGAATTGTATAATGCTGTTTTATCAGCGAAACCAGCAAAATCAAAAGGAATGTATATGAAAGATTTATTTTTATCCACAACTCATGGTCCATCAATAAAGCTTGACTTAAAGTCATTTGTGATTTAGGCTTATCAGCCATGTTGTAATAGTAGAGTAACATAATTAAAGTATCAAAAGTGGATAGAATTAGTAAAGAAAAATTGGTCGCGAGTTATTCAAAGTTATTTAATAATTATGAAGCGATATTTTTAGTAAAAAATTCAGGATTATCTGTGTTAGATTCGAGATCTATAAGATCGCAGTTCAAGAAGATTGATTCAAAGTTTATAGTCACCAAGAATAGTCTAGCAAAGATAGCTCTAAATGATACGAAATTTTCTAATGCTCAGGAGCTTTTTAATGGGCCAGTTGTTGTTGCTTATTCAGATGATCCGGTATCTACTTCTAAATTATTAGTAAAGTTATGCAATGACAATGATAAAATTGAAATTATAGGTGGTGCGATTTTAGATAGGCGACTTAATAAAAATGAAGTTGTGTCTTTATCTAAAATGCTTACTCAAAATGAAATTAGAGCGAAGATTATAGGTTTAGTTAATGCTGTTGCAAGTAAAGTTGCGCGAGTTCTGAGCGAGCCAAATGCAAAATTAGCTAGAGTTATAAAATCTTATGCTGAAAAACAACAAAATTTATAGGAGACTAAAATGGCTGAACTTGATAAAATAGTTGATCAATTATCAAAATTAACAGTGATGGAGGCAGCTGATCTGGCTAAGATGCTAGAAGAGGCTTGGGGTGTTAGTGCGTCTGCGCCCGTAATGGCTGCTGTGGCTGCGCAAGGAGAATCTGCGCCTAAGGCGGAGGAAGAAAAATCGGAGTATGATATTATTTTGGAATCTGCTGGAGATAAAAAAATCAATGTTATTAAAGAAGTTAAGGCAATCACTGGGCTTGGATTGAAAGAAGCGAAAGAGCTTGTTGAATCTGCGCCAAAGCCAATTAAACTGGCTGTTCCAAAAAGTGAAGCTGAAGAATTAAAGGGTAAATTAGAGGCTGCTGGAGCAAAAGTAAGCTTAAAGTAATTGCTGATTTAGCTATTTATTGTTACTAATTTTCTTAATGAATTATCGTAGGTAAAAGAGTGTCTTCATATCTTTCTAAGAAGCGTATAAGGTATAGTTTTGGAAAAATTTCAAGCAATGTTACTATACCAAATTTAATAAAAGTACAGAAAAAATCTTACGAAGAATTTTTACAATTAGATGTATCTCGAAATGATCGCCAAAAACAAGGTTTAGAAGAAGTTTTGCAATCAGTCTTTCAGGTAGGTGATGTAGAAGGTAAGGCAAAGCTTGAATACATAAATTACGATTTGGGTGAGCCTAAATACACTCCGGAAGAATGTATACAAAGAGGTGTTAATTATGCATCTCCTCTCAGAGTAAGTTTGCGTTTAATATTGTGGGATTGTGATTCAGATTTAGAAACAAAAGAGATAAAGGGTATAAAAGAGCAGGAAGTGTATATGGGTGATATCCCATTAATGACTGACAAAGGTACATTTATTATTAACGGAGCTCAAAGGGTTATAGTTTCGCAATTGCATCGTTCTCCCGGCGTTTTTTACACTCATGACGAAGGAAAAAATTCCAGTTCTGGGAAATACATTTATTCTGCTAGAATTATACCGTATAGAGGCTCTTGGATTGATTTTGAATTTGATTCTAAAGATATACTATACTTTAGAATAGATAGAAAAAGGAAAATTCATGTTTCAACATTGCTTAGAGCGATAGGATATAATAAAGATAAGCTTCTTGAAGAATTTTATAAATTTGCAAAGTATGAGTGGAAAAAAGGTTGTCTTATCACTGAATTAGATCCTGGAAAATTTAGAGGAATGAGGATAGAGGAGAATATAGTTGATGCTGACACAGGGGATATTATTTTTGAAAAAGGTACTAGAGTAACTCCAAGATTATTGAAAACTTTTGAAGAAAATAAAGTAAAAAGAAATTACATTGCAAGTGAAGATGAAATAAAAAGAAAATTTTTGGCCAAAGATATAGTTAATCCTAAAACTGGAGAGGTGTTACATGAATCTACTCAAGAGGTAACGCAAGAAGTTATCGATAATGTTAAGGCTTTAGGGATTAATGAGATATATACTCTTGATATCAATAATGTTGATTCAGGTAGTTTTATGAGAGACACGATGGTGTTGGATAAAAATAAAGATGAAGATCAGGCATTGGCAGATATATATAAAGTGCTAAGACCAGGCGAACCATCTACACCTGAGGTTGCTAAGCAACTTTTTGAAAATATGTTTTTCGATAATGAAAAATATGATCTTTCGCCAGTTGGGAGAATGAAAATTAATAAAAAACATGATTTAAACATTCCTGGTGACAATACTGCTCTTACAAAAGATGATATCGTTGTTGTTGTTAAGCATTTGTTGCAATTAAAATGTGGTAATGGCGGTGTAGATGATATTGATAGTCTTGCAAATAGAAGGGTTAGATCTGTGGGTGAGTTGGTAGAGAATCAATTTCGCATGGGGCTTGTAAAAATGCAAAAATCTATTCTTGACAGAATGTCTTCTGTAGAAATAGATAACATCATGCCTCATGATTTAGTGAATTCAAAAACGCTGATGAGTTATATCAGAGAATTTTTTGGTATTTCGCAACTTTCACAATTTATGGATCAAACAAATCCATTAGCTGAAATTACACATAAAAGGAGATTATCTGCTCTTGGGCCTGGAGGTTTGACCAGGGAAAGGGCTGGATTTGAAGTGCGAGACGTACACGCAACTCATTACAGTAGGATATGTCCTATTGAAACTCCTGAGGGTCAAAACATAGGTTTGATAAGTTCATTGGCGACTTATGCAGATATTGATAAATATGGATTTATAGAAAGTCCATATCGTAAAGTTAAAGATGGGTATGTTACTGAAGAAATTATTCAATTGACTGCAATTGAAGAAGAAAAATATTATATTGCAAAGTCCAGCATAGCATTGGATGAAGAAGGCAGGATAGTGGATGAAGTAGTTGTGTGTCATAAAAAAGGTGAGGTAGTAAGCGTTTCTAGAGGTGAAGTTGATTTGATAGATGTTTCGCCACAACAATTAGTTTCAGTTGCTGCGTCGTTAATTCCATTTTTAGAAAATGATGATGCAAACAGGGCTTTGATGGGGTCAAACATGCAAAGACAAGCGGTTCCATTAATTAAAAATGAGGCGCCTTTTATTGGAACAGGAATGGAAAAGGTGGTAGCTTGTGATTCTGGAACAGTAATTTTAGCTAAAAGAAGTGGAATTATAGATCAAGTAGATTCCAAAAGGATTGTTATAAAAGTAAAAGATACTCAAGAAAGTGATATATCGGGGGTGGATATATATACTTTAATTAAGCATTATAAGTCAAATCAGGGTACATGTATAAATCAAAGACCAATTGTAAAAGTTGGTGAATTTGTTAAGGCTGGAGATATTCTTGCAGATGGAGCTTCCACTGATATGGGAGAGTTGGCCTTAGGGAAGAATATCTTAGTAGCATTTATGCCATGGAACGGCTACAATTTTGAGGATTCTATTTTATTATCAGAGCGTTTAATAAAAGAGGATGTTTATACATCGGTTCATATCAACGAATATGAAGTAGTAGCGAGAGATACAAGGTTAGGACCTGAGGAAATTACTAGAGATATACCCAATTTAAATGAAGAAAATCTAAATCAGCTTGATGAAACTGGAATAGTAAATATTGGAGCAGAAGTAAATCCTGGTGATATACTAGTTGGTAAGGTTACGCCAAAGACTGAATCGCCATTAACTCCAGAAGAAAAGCTATTAAGAGCAATTTTTGGGGAAAAAGCTGCGGACGTAAGAAATTCATCGCTGAGAGTTCCTCCTGGTGAAAAAGGGGTGGTAGTTGACGTTAAAATATTTACTAAGCGAGGAGTGCAAAAAGATGAGAGGGCTATTTCAATTGAAAGAAATGAGATTGAAAAATTTTCCAAAGATAAGGATGATGAAATTAAAATTATTGAAGATTATGTATTTAGTAGAGTAAAGGCGATTTTGTTGGGTAAAAAAATCAAAATTAAAGCTGGAAGTAATGTGATTATTGACGATGAATTTTTTAATAATTTAGCTAATAAAGATTTGTTATCATTAGAAATTGAAGATGAGGAAGCTAAAAATGAAGTTAGAAAATTAGAAGAATTTTACGACAACTATTTAAAAAAGCTTGAAAAAGAGTACAAGCATAGAGTTGAAAAGTTACAAAGTGGTGATGATTTGCCGCAAGGTGTGTTGAAAATTATAAAGATTTATGTGGCAAATAAATTAAAAATACAACCTGGCGATAAAATGGCTGGTAGACATGGAAATAAGGGTGTTGTATCAAAAATAGTTCCAATAGAGGAAATGCCATTTCTAGAAGATGGTCAACCTGTAGACATAGTATTAAATCCACTTGGTGTGCCATCAAGGATGAACATAGGGCAAATCCTAGAAACACATCTAGGCTGGGCCTCTGTTGCTTTAGGTAAGAAAGTCTCATCAATTTTGGAGAAAAGTTTAAAGGATTATCAAGCATCAAATGAGCTAGAGCTAAGAAATAAGATAAAAGAAATTTACGATATTCAGCAAAAAAATAGTAAAAAAGTTAAAAGTTACATTGATGAACTGAAAGGTGATGATTTGCTAGATTTGGCTCAAGATATTTCAAAGGGAGTAAAATTTGCAACTCCAGTTTTTGATGGCGCTAAGGAAAGTGAAATAAATAATATTTTAGAAAAAGCAGGATTAGAAAAATCTGGGCAAGTTAAGTTAAGGGATGGTAGAACAGGAGAGTATTTTGATAGAAAAGTCACTGTGGGTTACATATACATGATGAAACTTGATCACCTCGTTGATAATAAAATTCATGCAAGGTCAATTGGACCATATAGCTTAGTCACTCAACAACCGCTTGGAGGAAAATCCCATTTTGGTGGTCAAAGATTTGGTGAAATGGAATGTTGGGCGCTACAAGCATATGGAGCTGCTTATACATTGCAAGAAATTTTAACGGTTAAATCAGATGATGTATCAGGTAGAATAAAAGCTTATGAAGCGATTATTAGAGGAGAAAATTCATTCGAAGTTGGATTACCAGAATCGTTTAAAGTTATGATAAAAGAGATTAGATCGCTAGGTCTGAATATGGAAATAATAGAAAAAGAATAATTAATAACAATTTAAAATATTTATAGAGGTAATAATCTGTGTTTAATTACTTAAACTCCCAAACTAATAAAGATTTTGACGCTATTAAAATATCTATAGCAAGTCCTGATCAAATTAGATCATGGTCCTATGGGGAAGTTAAAAGGCCGGATACTGTGAATTACAGGACTATAAAGCCAGAAAATGGAGGATTGTTTTGTTCAAGAATTTTTGGACCAGTTAAAGATTATGAATGCCTGTGTGGTAAATATAAAAGAATGAAATACAGAGGCACCGTTTGTGAAAAATGTGGTGTTGAAGTAACTACATCAAAGGTTAGAAGAGAAAGAATGGGGCATATTGAGTTGGCAACCCCTATAGTGCATATTTGGTTTTTAAGATCGTTACCATCTAGAATATGTACATTACTTGATATAAGTTTAAAGAAAATAGAAAAAGTTCTTTATTATGATGCATATGTTATAAGTGATCCTGGTGTTACTAATTATGAGTACGGTCAACTAATTTCAGAAGAGGATTACTATAAGGCAATTGAGCATTATGGAGAGGATAGTTTTGAAGCTGGCATAGGTGCTGAAGTTATAAAAAAGATGCTAAAAAGCATTGATTTAAAAGAAGAAAAAGCGAAATTAAGAATTGAATTATCAAAAACGAATTCAGAAACAACCAGAAAGAAAATAGTTAAGAGGCTAAAATTAGTTGAAAATTTTTTAGAGTCTGGGAACAAACTTGAGTGGATGGTTTTAGAGGTTTTACCAGTTATACCTCCAGATTTAAGGCCTTTAGTTATGCTTGATGGAGGTAGATTTGCCACATCAGATTTGAATGAATTATACAGAAGAGTGCTTAACAGAAACAACAGATTAAGCAGGTTGCTGGAACTTAAAGCACCAGATATTATTATTCGCAATGAAAAAAGAATGCTTCAGGAGTCTGTTGATGCGTTGTTTGACAATAGTAGAAAAAGCAAAGTTATTAAAGCATCAAATAAGAGACCTCTTAAGTCACTTGCAGATATGCTTAAGGGTAAACATGGTAGATTTAGACAGAATTTATTAGGAAAAAGGGTTGATTATTCAGGTAGATCTGTAATCGTCGTTGGTGCTGATTTAAAGCTTCATCAATGTGGATTACCAAAAAGAATGGCCTTAGAATTGATGAAGCCGTTTATATATTCAAAATTAGAGCTTTATGGAATTTCCACAACAATTAAGGCAGCGAAAAAAATAGTTGAAGAAGAAAGACCTGAGGTTTGGGATATTTTGGATGAAGTTATTAAAGAGCATCCAGTATTTTTGAATAGAGCACCAACTCTTCACAGATTGGGTATACAGGCTTTTGAACCGATACTTATTGAGGGAAAAGCAATTCAATTGCATCCTTTGGTTTGTGCTGCCTTTAACGCTGACTTTGATGGTGACCAAATGGCTGTTCACGTTCCACTTTCAATAGAGGCGCAGTTAGAGTCAAGAGTATTAATGATGTCTACTAATAATATTTTAGGATCTGCAAATGGAGAGCCTGTAATCGTTCCAACACAAGATATCGTTTTAGGTATTTACTATTTGTCATTACAATTTGAAAATCAAAAAGGTGAAGGCATGTGTTTCGGAAGTTTAAGTGAAGTAGAACATGCTGTGGACGCTGGGAAATTATCAATTCACGCAAAAATTAGATTTAGAATCAAACTAAATTCTGAAAATGAGGGAAAAGACTCTGTAATAATAGATATAACTCCTGGTAGATTATTTATTACTGAGCTATTACCTAAGGAATCTCAAATTGGTTATGAGCATGTTAATAAAATCATGACCAAAAAAGAAATATCAAACTTAATAGATGTTGTTTACAGAAGTTGCGGACAGAAAAAAACCGTGATTTTTGCTGACCATTTAATGGGCTTAGGTTTTAAATATGCTTGTCAATCAGGTATATCAATTGGTAAAGACGACATTGTTGTACCAGAAAGTAAAAGTTTTCATATTAATAACTCACTTAAGAAGATTAGAGAGTATGAGGAGCAATATTCTGATGGTTTAATTACGTCTGGTGAAAGATACAACAAAGCTATCGATGAATGGACTAGATGTACTGATGTAATAGCATCAGATATGATGAAAAAATTATTTGATCCTAATGATCCAAATAACAAATATAATACTTTTGAATCTTTAAACAGCATATATATTATGTCTGATTCTGGAGCTAGAGGATCGCCAGCTCAAATGAGACAATTAGCTGGAATGAGAGGATTGATGACTAAGCCTTCAGGTGAAATTATCGAGACCCCAATCATATCTAATTTTAAAGAAGGATTGAATGAATTAGAGTACTTTATTTCTACTCACGGTGCAAGAAAGGGTCTTGCAGATACAGCGCTGAAAACTGCGAATTCTGGTTATTTAACTAGAAAATTGGTAGATGTTGCTCAAGATTGTATTGTAATTGAAGATGATTGCGGGACGAAGCATTCTATTTTAGTGAGAGAAAGAATAGAGAATGGAGAGGTGATTATACCTTTAAGAGAACTTGCGCTTGGTAGAGTATTAGCGGAAGATTTATATGCGCCTGAAAAAAGTTCAATTTTAGTTAAAAAAGGCAAGTTAATTGATGAGAGTGTAATGTCTGTTATTGAGCAGAATAGCATAGGAGCTCTAAAAATCAGGTCCGTATTAACATGCGAAACCAAAAATGGGGTTTGTAGTAACTGCTATGGAAGAGATTTAGCGAGAGGACAAATAGTTAATTTAGGAGAAGCTATTGGAGTAATTGCTGCACAGTCTATAGGAGAACCTGGTACCCAGTTAACTATGAGAACATTCCACATTGGTGGAGCTGCGCAAAAAATTGCAAGTAAGTCTGATATTATTACTTCCTATTCTGGCTCAATAAAATTTGAGAATTCTACTATTATTCAAAACAGTGCAGGAACTAAAATTAACATGAGTAGAAATTGTGAGCTTATAATACTTCATGGCAAAAAGGATGAGAAATTCAGGTGCAAAGTGCCTTACGGTGCTAGAGTATTATTTGATGATATGGATAAAGTAAGGGCAGGTGATAGAATAGCAGAATGGGATCCATTTACTCTTCCTATTATAACAGAAGTTACTGGATACGTTTCATTTGTAGACCTGCAGGATTCTGTATCTGTAAAAGAGTTTCAAGATGACATAACTGGAATTACTAATAAGGTTGTAATAGATGCTAAGCAAGGTTCAAAAACCTCAAATTTTCGACCAAGAATTGTTATCAAAGACAGTGAAGGAAATTCTATAAAATTGAGTAACGGTTTAGAAGCAAGATATTTCTTGCCTGTTAATGCAAGCATAAGTGTTTATGATAACCAAAAAGTTGAGATTGGTGATATATTGGCAAAAATGCCGAAGGAATCGTCAAAAAGTAGAGATATTACTGGTGGTTTACCAAGGGTGGTAGAGTTATTTGAAGCTCGTCAACCTAAGGAGGTAGCGGTGTTAAGTGAGATAGATGGTTATGTTGAGTATGGACAGGATTATAAATTTAAGAGGCGATTAATAGTCAGATCGAAAGATGGGGAAGTTAAAACAGAATATTTTATTCCTAGGGGTAAGCATATATCTGTAAATGAAGGTGATTACGTGTTGAAAGGTGAGATGCTACTTGATGGTGACCCATCACCTCATGATATATTACGTATTCTTGGGAAAGAGGAGTTCGCAAATTACATGATTGACGAAGTACAGCAGGTTTATAAATTACAAGGCGTAAGAATTAATAATAAGCATATTGAAGTTATATTAAAACAAATGCTTAAAAAAGTAGAAATAACAGATCCAGGTGAAACAACATTTATTGCTGGAGAACAAATAGATAACGAGCATTTTGAGCAAATGAATAAAAAAGCTAAAAAAGAGAAATACGCACCTGCTCAGGCTGTGGGAATTTTACAAGGAATAACAAAATCCTCATTGCAAACGAATTCTTTCTTATCTGCTGCATCATTCCAAGAAACTATAAAAGTGTTAACTGAGGCTGCAGTTTCTGCTAAATCAGATTATCTAATTGGATTAAAAGAAAATGTAATAGTTGGAAGATTAATTCCTGCAGGGACTGGATTTTATATGAATAGATTAAAGAAAAAATACAACGACGTTAGTACAAATTAATTTTGGAGTGAGAAATTTTTCGTTGTTGACTTTTTGCGATATTGTAACTAGTTTACGTATAAATGTGTCCTTAGCTCAGCTGGACAGAGCAACAGCCTTCTAAGCTGTGGGTCGGAGGTTCGAATCCTCCAGGACACACCATTTGAACATTTGGATATGTTTCTTTACGAAAAAAATATATATAAAAATTTATTTTTTCCATTTTTGTTAATAACTTTTGCTGTTTGTGGAATAGCATGGATAGTTCAATCAATTAGATATTTAGAAATTATATTGAGTCAAGGAGCAAGAATATTAGATTTTATTAGTCTGACAATATGCCTTATTCCATTATTATTATTTATCATATTGCCAGTATCATTATTTTTCACTGTGTTATATGTATATAACAAATTTTTATACGACAGTGAAATAATAGCTTTATACTCATTAGGTATAACTAGAATTGACATAGTTAAACCGTTTATGAAATTCTCTGTTTTGGTTGCAATTATACACTTATTAATTTCATTTTATGTATTGCCCATTAGCTCCAATAAATTTAAGAATATAAAATTTAATATTAACCAAAACTCAATTGTAAACCTCCTGCAATTTAATACTTTTATATCAAAGATAGCAGGGTTAACAATATTTATTGAAAAAAAGGAAGGGGATAACTTGCTCAAAAATATATTAATTAATAATTCTAAGAAAACAGATAGGGATATTACCTTTATAGCTAGCTCTGGAAAATTTTATTATGATAAAGCGGTTTATAAACTTATCCTTTATGATGGAACGAAGTTAGAATTTCAGAATGATAAACAAAGATACTCTATGATTAAATTCTCTGAATTTACTGTGGATTTAAATCAAGGGGAAAAATCTAATGGCAAGTTAATTGATGATAGTTATGAACTTACTGTTCCTGAATTGCTCTTTTCCAATAACATTCCCAATAACAGGCTGGAAAAATTTAGAGCTCAAGGTAATTTTAGATTAATATGGCCACTGACCTCAATATCAATTACTATTAGTGCTCTATATTTTTTAACACGAAGAGAAGAAAGTAGAATGCAAAATTTTAAATTGAGCTTTTATACTTTTCTTTCAGTAATATCAATTATAGGCTTTAACTTATCATTCTATATATTTAATCGAATCAGTTATAAATACTATCTTGTTGTATATATGTTTAATATTATAATACCCTTGATTTTATATTATAAACTATATGAGAATAATAATAAAAAATTGACGCTGATTAGTAAGGAAATTTAAAATTTATGCCTGAGTTTCAGAGCTAAAGCCAATGTTCCCTCATCAATATAATCTAACTCTGTTCCAATGGGTATACCATTCGCCAATCTTGATATTTTTACATCTATATTTTCTAATAACTTTGCAGTATAGTGAGCGGTTGTTTGTCCCTCAAGTGTTGAATTAGTCGCAATAATAACTTCTTTTACTTGATGATTATCAACTCTTGTTTGAAAATTATTGAAATTTAAATTTTTAGGCCCTATACCTTCAATAGCAGATAATGTTCCACCTAAAACATGGTACATCCCATAATAAATTTTACTTTTTTCAATTGCCCATAAATCTGATATATTTTCAACTACACACAAAATAGTGTTATCCCGTTTATTACTTAAACAAATTTCACAGGGGTTTGAGACATCAATATTAAAACAAATATTGCAAGTTTGAATTTCTGCGAATGCGTTTTCCAAAAGCTGTGAAAATTTCAGCATATTTTCTTTATTTTGGATTAAATGCAAGGCAATTCTTTTGGCTGATTTAGGCCCTAAGCCAGGTAATTTAGAAAAAGTCTTTATCAATTGTTCTAAAGAATTTATTTGCATTTTGCTGAATTAAGGATAATTGACATTGTCTAAATGAGCACCACCATCTAAGGATATAATTTGACCAGTAATAGATTTATTTTCTACTATAAAATGGATTGTATTGCAAATTTCTTCAATAGTACCACTATGACCAAGAGGGTTATTACAGAAAGTTTTCTGGAAATTTTCTTCACTTTGGTTATAATTTTTCATTATCTGTCCAGGTGCTATGCCATTAATTCTGGCCTTAGGAGCGTATATTTTTGCTGATAACCTTGTGAAATCAGCAAGCATCCGTTTACTAAAATAGTAAGAAGTAAATTTTTTAGGCAATTTATAAATAATGCTATCTAGTATATTTATAATATTAATCTGATTATCGAAAGTACTGGTATCTAAAATTGTTTTAATAATTAATGATGGGGCTATGAAATTAATTTTCATTGTGGTAATAAAATTTTCTTGATTTAAGTCATGTAAAGAATCCATTTCAAAAATTGATGCATTATTGATAATTAACTCTATAGAAAGTCCCTGATCAAATAAATTATGAACTTGATTCTTAGAGAAATCATTTTGGTATAAAATGCATTTTCTTCCTAATAAAATTATAGATTTTTGCAACTTAAAAGCTTCGTAATATGAGCTGTTATAGTGAATTATAATATCCCAACCTTTCTTTGCTAAAAAAATTGCTATATCTCTTCCAATTCTTTTGGCTGATCCTGTGATTAATGCGTAAGGCAATTGCTTATATGTTAAGTTAATGCTAACATGTGTACATAAACTTTATGTATATAATGAAAATTTAAATTATTAAACATTTTAATGAGTGAAGTAGATTTTTTACCAAGCGTTTTGATTCTTTTAGCATCGTCGATTGTAGTAGTAGTTTTGTTACACAAACTCAAAACTAGTCCAGTATTAGGGTATCTGGTTGCTGGTGCGATAATAAATGCTTATGGATTAATAAAGGAGCCAGCATATGCACATTCCTTAGCAGAATTCGGAATTGTGTTTCTTTTATTTATAATCGGTCTAGAACTTTCGTTTGATAGACTTATAAAAATGCGACTTCATGTTTTTGGTTTTGGAGGTCTTCAAGTTATCCTGACATCCTCTGTAATAGCTTTTGTATTGCATAAATTTTTTAATTTTTCGACATCAATATCTGTAGTAGTTGGAGGTGCCTTAGCATTGTCCTCTACCGCAATAGTATTGCAGGTTATATCTGAAGCAGGTAGGCAATCGAGCCAAGTTGGAAGGCTATCATTAGCAGTGCTGCTTATGCAAGATCTAGCAGTAGTACCGTTGCTTGCAGTTATGCCATTACTTGCAGATAAAAATGATCATATTATGCAAGTAATAGGGATATCTGGGTTAAAAGCACTAGGGGTTATAGCTGTGATAACAGTATTTGGAAGATTATTTTTAAGACCATTTTTCTCTTTAGTTGCATCTGTAAAAACTGATGAAGTGTACGTAACTACAGCATTATTAATTGTTCTAGGTGCTGCTTATACCACAAGCATGTTAGGCTTATCATCTGCAATGGGTGCATTTATAGCAGGTATATTGATAGCTGAAACAGAATATAGAAACCAGATAGAAGATAGTATACATCCATTTCAAGGGTTATTTTTAGGACTCTTTTTCTTAAGTGTTGGTATGTCAATAGATGTGGAATTTATAAAAGAAAAATATAAGGCTGTTTTACTCGCTGCATTTGCCTTAATATTTATTAAAGCAACAATAATATTAATTCTTTGTAAATTATTTAGATTGAGGTGGGGTGCTACGGTCCATTCAGCTTTATTATTATCTCAGGGTAGTGAATTTGCATTTATATTGTTTAATCTAGCTGCGAGTAAAGGCATAATTGACGCAAAAACTTCTGAGTTTATGCTGATGGCGGTAGCTGTGTCAATGGGAATAACACCTTTACTTGCAATGATAGGCTCTAAAATTGAAGATAGACTCGATTCAGAAGAAGAACTTGATAGTAATCAAGAATTTAAGGGAATCAGCGATTTAAGTGATCATGTAATAATTGCTGGATTTGGAAGAGTCGGTAGGATAGTGGCCTATATGCTTAATAGAGAACAAATGAATTACATAGCGGTTGAAAGTAATGCCCGAATTGTTAAAAAAGCTAGACAACAGGGTGTTCCTATATTTCAAGGCGAAGTAAGTGATACTAACACTTTGCAGGCGCTGGGTATAAAAAGAGCTAAGGCAATGATTTTAACCATGAGTGATAGAGTTACACTTAGAAAAACTACCAAAAAAGTAACTGTAAACTACAAAAACGTTAGAATAATTTCAAGAGCAGAAGATTATAAGCATAGTAAGGATATAAGAAAGTTAGGAGCGGAAAGTGCAATTCCAGAAAGAATTGAAGTTGGTCTACAGTTAGGGGGGGTTGCTCTGGAAAATTTAGATTCTGTAAAGCATAATATTCTTGCTATAAAAGAGGAGATAAGAAAGAATAATTATTCAAAAATAGAAGAAAATGAATTATTTAAGTGCTAACTTAATTTTGATAGCTAAATGATTCCGCAGAGATTGGTAAATTTTGCATTGTTATTTCATCAGGCTGTTAATAAAGGTCTTTTACTTTTCAGTTGCACAGTGCTGGCTATCATTATTGCCAACACAAAATTTGCCTCTTTATATCATCATTTTCTTGAGCAAAATTTTCAAATATCATTAGGATCAAATTCTTTTTCACTATCAATTCACGCATGGATAAACGAATTTTTCATGGCGTTCTTTTTTTTAGTGGTTGGAATGGAGATAAAAAGAGAGATGATTGATGGTCATTTAAAAAGTAAATCTCAAAGAATCTTACCAATTGTGGCGGCTTGTTTTGGAGTGATATTTCCGATATTGATTTATATAGCTTTCAATCATCATGATGAAATTGCCATGCAAGCCTGGGCAATTCCAGCAGCAACCGACATAGCTTTCGCACTTGGTGTTTTTGCAGTTTTTGGTAGAAAATTGCCGCTTACGCTAAGGGTATTCCTGACTGCACTTGCCATAATTGACGATTTAATTGCAATTATCATAATAGCCTTATTTTATAGTAATACTTTATATCTAGGCTATTTTATCCCAATTGCTCTATGTTGCATACTTCTGTATTTATTAAATAGGGCAAAAGTTTCTGCTCTGGAGCCTTATTTAATAATTGGAATTTTTATGTGGTATTTCTTTTTTAAATCTGGAATTCATTCCACAATTTCTGGTGTTATACTCGCTATGTTTATTCCATTAAAAGTATCAAATAATGACTTTCCACTAAAAAGGCTTGAGAAAAT
The DNA here is from genome assembly GCA_903887235.1 of uncultured Alphaproteobacteria bacterium. GTDB lineage: Bacteria > Pseudomonadota > Alphaproteobacteria > Rickettsiales > Midichloriaceae > Aquirickettsia. Next base: position 54,991 of record CAISOX010000041.1, read on the forward strand.
ATTAATTCCATATGTTGAGTATTTAATTTTGCCTTTGTTTGCATTTTCTAATAGTGGGATTTGTTTTGGTTCAATTAATTTAGCTTCCTTGCATCATTCTGTTGTTATGGGAATTGTATTAGGACTGCTAGTTGGTAAGACATTTGGAATTTCATTGGCAGTACATATTTTAAAAGCTTTAAAGATTATTATATTGCCAGAAAATGTACAAATGAAACATTATTATTACATATCGGTACTTTGTGGTATAGGATTTACAATGAGCCTATTTATTGCATTAATTGCTTTTGAAAATAATTCAATATACTTGGAATTAGCAAAGATAGGTATAATCTTTGGATCGTTGATTTCAACAATAGTGGCAATAGTGCTGATGAAAATTTTTAAGGAGTAATAGGTATACTTGATGATAAAGAATTTTGAATGGAAAATTGCCAAAAGATATATCGGCTACAATAATAAATTCATTTCCTTAGTAAGTTATTTAGCAACTATTGGCATTGCTCTTGGTGTGATGACGTTAATAATTGTTATGTCGGTGATGAATGGATATGAAGTGGAGCTAGTCAAAAAAATACTAGGAATTAATGGCCATATAACTGTAAGTAAATATGATCAAAAAATTTCAAATTATAATGAACTTATAGGTTATATCAAAAATATAGAAAACGTTGAATATGTTGCGCCATTGATAACGGGACAGGCCCTAGCTGAGAGTAATAAAAATTCTACAGGTGTATTAGTTAGAGGGATGAACTTTGATTCATTAAATAAAAAGCCCATTATGCAGGATGCTTTTATTGTAAAAAACGAGCAATCTAAGTTTGATAAAAATGAAATTTATATCGGCAACGCACTAGCTAAAAATTTAGGTTTACATCTAGGTGATAAAATGAGATTGATAGTGCCAAAATTTGACACCACAATACTTGGGGCAATACCAAAAATTAAAACTTTTTATATTTCTGCAATATTTGATGTAGGAATGTATGAGTATAACGCAAGTACAGTTTTTATACCAATCGATACGGCGCAATTGCTGTTTAATACTGATCAATCCGTTACGGAAATTGAGATTATATTGGATAATGTAAAAAATATTGAAAAAGTCAAAAGAGCTATTATAAAAGACATTCCAGACCAAGATATATTGATTACTGATTGGGGGCTTGCTAATCAATCATTAATCAATGCCTTAAGGGTTGAGCGAAATACAATGTTTTTGATTTTGGTACTTATAATTATGATAGCTGCATTTAACATAATTTCCGGGCTTGCTATGTTAGTTAAAGAAAAATACAAAAGCATAGCTATACTCAGGGCAATTGGTGCATCTCGTAGCTCGATAATTAAGATATTTGTTTTGGCTGGTGCTTTTTTAGGCTTCGTTGGTATTATGTCTGGTTCTATATTTGGCATTCTATTTGTTATTAATATTGAACGCATTAAACAAATATTAGAATCAACAACAGGTGCCACTTTGTTTGACCCTATGATTTATTTTTTAACTTCATTACCATCAGAACCAGATGTGGCCGAAATTATTAGCATAGTTGCCATATCAATGTTATTATCACTACTTGCAACAATATATCCTGCCTGGAAAGCTGCAAAAATGCTCCCTGCAGAAGCTTTAAGATATGAATGAGTAAAATATGTCCAATTTCATTAGCACATTGCAAAATAGAGGCTTTGTATACCAGGCTACAAATTTAGAAGAACTAGAGAAAAAAGTCTCAGGTAATAAAATAAAAGCATATATAGGGTTTGATTGTACTGCAAAATCATTACATGTAGGAAGTTTGATTCAAATTATGATGCTAAGATGGCTACAAAAATTTGGGCATCAACCCATTATTTTACTTGGTGGTGGCACAACGAAAATCGGAGATCCGTCTGGTAAGGATGAGGCAAGAAAGATGCTAGGGTATAATGACATAGAAGAAAATAAAAAATCATTAAAAAAAGTATTTAACCAATTTTTGAATTTTGATTCAGAGAATAAAGCCATTATTTTAGACAATGATGAATGGTTAAGCGAACTGAAATATCTAGAATTTTTAAGAGATTTTGGTAAGCATTTTTCAATCAATAGGATGATAAATTTTGAAAGTGTTAAGATGAGGCTGGATAGAGAGCAATCACTAAGCTTTTTAGAATTTAATTATATGCTTCTTCAGGCCTTTGATTTTTATTATTTATACAAGGAACGGGAGTGCATATTACAGATGGGAGGCTCTGATCAATGGGGCAATATTATAAATGGTGTTGAGTTAATTAGAAAAAAGCTAGGTGATGAAGTTTATGGGCTTACTTCACCACTTCTTACGACTAATAGTGGTACAAAAATGGGAAAAACCGAAAGTGGTGCCGTTTGGTTAAATGACGATATGCTGTCTTCGTATGAATATTGGCAATTTTGGAGAAACACTGAAGATGCTGATGTTGCAAAATTTTTAAAGTTATTTACTGAGCTACCACTGGACGAAATTGATAAGCTCTCAAAATTAACTGGAAAAGAAATAAATAATACTAAAATTATCCTAGCAGATGAGGCAACGAAATTATGTCATGGAATTGAGGCATCTATCAATGCAAAAACAACATCTCAAAAAACTTTTAATGATAATGGTATTGGTGATAATCTACCAAAATTTAACATTACTTTGAATGATATAAGTGGTGATTTCTCTTTATTTAAGCTATTAGTTTTATCTGGTTTATGTGAATCTAACGGTGCCGCAAGAAAATTAATCCAAGGAAATGGCGTCAGGATTAATAATGCCATTATAAACGATATAAATTACATGATTCAACAAAGTGATTTTAATGATAAAAAAATGAAGCTTTCAACTGGAAAGAAAAAGCACATATTAGTGCAATTTTAACTTGACTAAAATTGTGAAAAGTTTTAGTTTTACTGAAAATGATGGAGTTAATTAATATGAGCAAAAATACCATTTCAAAAGTTTTTATAGCACTTTTTGTCGTAATTTTTATGTCTGGCTGTGCTAGGGATTTATCAAATAGCATGTATGTTAGTGATTCAACGACTAACTTTACTCTTGAAGGGCAAATTGTTTCTGTTCGTCCTGTGACAGTTAAGGATTCTGATAGATTGCAAGGCAATACAGCTGGCCTGGTAACCGGCGCTTTAGTTGGTGGAGTGGCTGGAAGTGGAATCGGTGGAGGCTCTGGAAGAGTTGGTGGTGCTGTAGGTGGCGCTGTTTTGGGTGGATTAGTTGGAGCTGCTATGCAGGATTCACTTAGTACCAGTAAAGGCTTGGAATATGTCGTTAAAGTTGATATCTCTAATGTTAAGGATACTTATTATGAAGGTAATGTTGCTTTAAGAAATGTCATTGCGACTGCAAGGGTTAATGGTATGCTAACGGTGGTGCAATCTGAAAAAGATCCATTACAAAAAGGACAAAAAGTTTATGTGGTTTTCTCAGATAACCGCACGAGAGTTATTCCTGCTCAATAATATAAGTAGGGAATAAGTTTTGTGATTAAAATATCGTTCAAAAATAAGCTTTTAGCTGTAGTGGTTTTGGTGTTCGCAAGTTGTGCACCTATTACCACTAGGCAAACATCTAACTATAAAGAAGTTATTGCAAAATACAATACAGTGGTATTATTGCCAGTTGAGGTAGAAATAAATTCAGTTGATGCGGGAGGTAAGACAACTAGATTTTATGATTATGAATATCATTTAGAAAGCCTTGTTAAGGACAACGTTATACCAGAGATGAGGCTAAAGGGATTTAAAATTTCATTTTTAAGCAGGAAGGATGCTCATGATAGAGGTGTTTATAATGATGTTTTGCAATTAAGACAAAAATATAATGAGGAAATCAAGGCGCTTCATAGTGCGCAATTTAAGGAAAAAAATGCATCATCAATAGATGTTAATTTTGGACAATATGTAGCTCATATCGGTGAAGTTGAAAACGCTGATTTGATTATTATGGTAGATTTTTCTGGTTACGCTAGAACAAGTGGAGCAGTTGCACTTAGCTTTTTGACAGGAATGGTAACAGGTGTTTATTCTGGTGGTCCCAGCGCAGGTTCAACAATCTTAATTAGTATTATTGACGCTAAAACTGGCAAGCTACTTTGGAATAATACTGCTCACGAAGCTGACGCATTTTTTACTTCAAGTAGTAATAATAGAGCAAAGCAAGATAAAATAGATAATAAAATGATTGATTTGCTAATGAAGAGAGTATTTAAGCCTTTTTGCTATAGATGTGAAAAGTGAAAAAGCAGTAATGACTTGCTTTTCAAATAAAATTTACAAAATCATATTTTCTTTGCTATTTGCTATACCTATTATTTTATATAGCATTTCTTCTAATGCTTTGCCTGCTCCGCTTTCTAGTGAACAGTTACTGAAGCAAAGTGATATTATTGCTAAAGTGAAAGTAATTGGTGTTGTAAAAATTGGGCAAATTAATGGCGCAGTGAAGTATCAAGCTTGGCTTAAAATTTTAGAATCAACCAAGGGAAATGTCAGTATCAACGATACTATAATTGTAGGCTGGCATAAATTTGATAAAAAGCTTATAGGTAGTTGGGCAATTGATTATTACCCCGGTGACGAATTACTAACTTATCTTATCTGGGATAATAATGAGAAATATTATAAAAATATTTCTTGGAATTCTGCTAAGAAGATTCAGTCATATAACAAAAAATTACCAGTAAAGGATGGAGAAATTCTTTTTTCTTCTGAACAGTGCAGTAATTAAATCGTACACATATTAAGCGCTTCAATTTCTCAAGCTTCTTACAAGGATTTTGTTGCGAATAGAAATTGAAAATTAATATGCTTCTATAGCTAAACCCAACTTCGTGACATAAAGTTTGTTACATCCCATTATACCAATCACCTAAAATAGCTTAACATTCAAATTGAGTCTTTTTGGTTATTTTTTCATACCATCTTGGCCATGTATCCAGATACATTAGGCTCAGAGCTATAAAAATCTCTTAAAAATACTAATTTATCTATCAAGCTATTTTAGGGAATTGATATAATGAGTGAAAAATATAAATTTATTCTCTTTATCTCTAAATTTTCATTTTGTAACGTAATTGTAACGCAATCTTAACGTAACCGTAACGTAATTATAACATTTCATCAGTACAATACAATTATAAGCCCAAAGTTAATAATGACCTTGGGTGAATTTAACATAATAAAATAAAGAGATAAAAATGAGTGTGTCAAGGGAAATGTTTAAAGAACAATTGGGGAGAATCCAATTTATACAAAGTTTAACCAGCGGCATAGAAGCGACTATTGCATTGTAGGAGGTGACGATACGGTAAGTCATTTGAAATGCAATGTCATTCGGGGTAAGTAAAAAAAAAGGAGAGGGAAGTGTGAAAAATTTAGATACTATAAAATGATAAGTTATTTTTGGTGATTGGTATTAATGTGAAATAGGTATGCTAATACAAAACGGATATATAGGTGGTTCTGGAGTGCTAATTATTGATTATGGAAGATGATTTTGTTGATGTATATTTATAAAATGGCACAAATATTTTAAATTTTATTTACAAATCTAGTATGACGATTTAACCTGCGGTAAAAATAATTTGATTAGTTTTATATGTCTGATAACAAAATGCCTAGTTGGCACGCTACTACTATACTTTGTATAAGAGATGACAAGCAGGTTATCATAATTGGGGATGGGCAAGTTAGTCTTGGTCACACAGTAATAAAAAGTACGGCTAATAAAATCAGAGCTTTGGCGAATAATAGTATTATTGCTGGATTTGCCGGAGCTACAGCTGATGCATTTACATTATTTAGTAGACTGGAAGAAAAGCTTGATAAGCATTCTCATAATTTAATGAGAGCTTCTGTAGAGCTTGCAAAGGATTGGAGGTTGGATAAATACTTAAGAAGATTGGAAGCTATGATAATAGTTGCAGATAAAGAAAGCACATTAATATTATCTGGTAATGGAGATGTTTTAGAGCCTGAAGATGGAATTGCTGCGATTGGCTCTGGAGGCAACTATGCACTGGCTGCAGCGAAAGCTCTATCCGATGTTAAAAATATAAAGCTTGAGGATAAAGCAAAAAAGGCAATGAAAATTGCAGCAGATATTTGCATATATACTAATCACAATACAGTAATGAAAAAGGTGAGTTTTTGATTATCTGCATAATTAGGGTAGAGGCAGAGAATTTGCGAAAGTTGTAAGGCGCATCCACAAAAATTCATTATATCGAGGTTTTAGAGTAGGTGTGCTGTTATTTTTGTAGCTTTTTATTAAAAAAATAAATAGCGGTGATAAATAGCATAAAATTGAAAATCACAATAACAATAAATGATAAGTAATTAAATTTACCAATACCTAATAAGCTGTGCCTAAAAATATCAATAAAGTGGTAGATGGGGTTGATTTTTGTCACCAACTGCCAAAAATTTGGAAGCATCTCAATTGTAAAAAATACTCCGCCTAAATAAACCATTGGAGTAAGAATGAATGAAGGAAACCACATTATATCATCAAATGATTTAGAAAAAATTGCGTTAATAATGCCCGCAATGGAGAAGAAGAAAGACATCAATAGTGCTATGGAAAAGCACATCAAATATGAATGAATGCTTGTTGGTTCAAAGCATAGTGATGTGATAAATATCATTAAACCATTTGTAAGGCCTCTAAAAAGTCCTCCAAAAGTATAGCCCAATATAATAATCCACGCAGGTAATGGAGAGACTAAGAGTTCCTCAATATTTTTTTGAAATTTTATACTAAAAAAAGATGAGGATGTGCTGCTATAGGAGTTAATTATAATTGCCATTGCAACAAGCCCAGGTATCAGATACTGGCTGTAAGAAATTTCTTGACCATCAACAGTTATAAACCTGTCTTTAAACAAGATTTCACCAAAAATTATGAAATATAGGCTAGTTGTGATAATAGGTGGTATCAATGTTTGTGGCCATATACGCAATATTCGTATAATTTCTTTTTTAAGGATGGTTTTGAAACCAATCAAATTCATCATGTAATTCATAAAATTTACTCTACTATATTCAAAAATAGTTCTTCAAGCCTATTATTTTTGGGTTGTATACTGATTATTTCCCCTCCATAGTTGATTATATTTTTAATACTACTTGAAAGAGAATTTTCTAAATTGACTGAAATTTCAAATAAACAATCTGAAATTTGTGAAATTGTATTATCATTCAATGCTAGATTTATATCATTTTTTATTTCAACTAAATATTTTTGTTTTGGACACTGATTCAAAATTTTTCTCAATGAATCATTCATTATGATTACTCCTTTAGAAATAATAGCTAGACAATCGCATAGTCTTTCTGCCTCATCAAAGTAATGAGTTGTTAAAATAATGGTTTTGCCTTCATTATTTAAATCTGTCATTATTTTCCATATTTTTTGCCTAACTTCAGCATCAACTCCTGCTGTAGGTTCGTCAAAAAATATTATTTCCGGTTCATGCATTAATGCTCTTGCTACCATCAGTCTTTTTTTCATCCCTCCAGATAATGTTATGACAGCGTGATTTCTTTTTTCCCATAAATCCAAATCTTTTAAATGCTTTTCTGCTCTTTTGATTGCCACATCTCTATCTATACCAAAATATCCTGCTTGAGTGATTAATACTTGCATTACCTTTTCAAAAAAAGATAAATTGACTTCTTGAGGAACGATGCCAACCTTTAATTTTGCAAATTCAGCATTATTATCTAGGTCCTTGCCATCAATTATTACAGTACCAGTTGATTTTTTTGTCAAGGAAGATAGTATTTCAACAAGGGTAGTTTTTCCTGCCCCGTTTTTGCCTAACAAAGCTAAAAATTGTCCCTTCTTAACTTTTAAATTTATTTCTTTAAGTGCTTGGTGACCATTTTTATAAGTTTTTGATAACCCACTAATATCAATAGAAAACATTATGATAAACTTTAATTATTTTTTTTCAAATCTGAAACAAAGCTCTTAACTTTAGCAAAAAAACCTTCTGATTTTGGATTTGCTCCAGATTGATTAATTTTATCAAACTCCTCTAACAATTCTTTTTGTTTTTCTGTAACTTTTATAGGTAATTCAACATTAACATGCACATAAATATCTCCATATCTAGTTGAATTAATAATTGGCATACCCTTTAGTTGCATTCTTAATTTTGTTCCAAATTGTGTGCCACTAGGAACGTTAATCTTTGCTATATTGCCATCCATAGTTGGAATTTCAATAAATCCTCCGAGGGCAGCTGTAGTCATTTTTATAGGTACGGTACAGTGCAAATTTGCGTTCTCTCTTTGATAAAATTCATGAGGTTTTATGGAAATATATATATATAGGTCTCCTGCTTGAGCATCGCGTATCCCGGCTTCGCCCTCATTTGCAACTCTAATTTTAGCTCCGTTATCTATACCTTTTGGTATGTGTACTGATAAACTTTTTTCTTTTTCATATCTGCCTTCCCCTCTGCATTTGCCACATGGGTCTTTAATTACTACTCCTGAGCCGGAGCAACTTGCACAGACCTTCTCTATCATAAAAAAACCTTGTTGATATCTTACTTTACCAGAGCCATGACATGTAGAACAGGCTTTGGTCCCAGTTTTTGCTTTTGTTCCCTTTCCACTACATTCATCACATTTGCATGCAGTTCTGAATTTAATATTCCTATTTAAGCCTTTGTATGCATCCTCTAAGGTGATTTCTGTATTATATCTTAAATCAGCGCCTCTAAATTGACTTTCTCTATTTGATTGTGATGAGTTTTTACCTCTTCCCATAAAATCACCAAATATATCACCAAAAACGTCTGCAAAATCTTCAAATCCGCCTGCTTGAGAGCTAAAGCCACTTGCACTATTGTTAACGCCAGCACTTCCATATCTATCATAGGCAGCTTTTTTTTGCGGATCTTTTAAGACTTCATAAGCTTCATTAAGCTCTTTAAATTTTTTCTCAGACTCTTTATTTCCCTGATTTTTATCAGGATGGTGTTTTAAAGCTAATTTTCTGAAGGCTTTCTTTATTTCATCAGGAGTTGCATTTTTATTAATTTCCAGAGTTTTGTAATAATCTTTTTCTGCCATTTATTCTTACTTAATTGCTATTTATAAAAATTGATTTTATGTATTAATATCCAATTAAAAATAGTATAGAATTTTTGTATATCAAGGAGTATAAAAGCTTTTATATTAGGAATAAAGAAATTTATGGAGAAGTATTCAACATTGTTAATGTAGATATTATTAAATTAGGCCATGTATAGGCATAAAACATTTAGTGCTATTTACACCGTTTCATTTTTTAAAAGTTGTGTTATTATTATTATTTAGTACAATATACCTAAATATTTTTTCAATTCGTCATTATGAATAAATCTTATAAATTAGCAGTATTAGCAATAGCTGCATTCATTGTTGTTTTGGCAATTTTCCTTATAACTAGGTTGCAAAAAAATATAAGTAATTCAATGGGCGATGTTTTAATTGTGGGTGTAAGTCCTGATTATCCTCCTTTTGAATATACAGAAGATGGTAAGATTGTTGGTTTTGATATAGATTTTATGCATATGCTTGGAGAAAAGATGGGTAAAAAAATTGAAATTAAAGAAATGGAATTCTCTTCGCTTATTCCTTCATTAAACTCTGGCAAGATTAACTTAATTATATCTAGTCTTTCTAAAAATTCTGAAAGAGAAAAAAATATTAGTTTTTCAGATCCGTACTATACAAGTGCTTTTTCTATAATTACTACAAAGGATAATGATGTGAAAACGCTAGATGATTTTCCTAAAAACGCAAAAATTGGTGTGCAAACAGGTAGTACTATGGAGAGTTTTGTTAACAATTATAATGAATCTTCTGATAAGTCGCTTGAAATTGTTTCTTTGGGTTCAAATTTCCTTTTGCTTGAAAAGCTAAAACTTGGAGAGATTAATGCTTTAATAGTAGAGGACGCACAGGCACCAAATTTTATCAAAAACATGCCAGAGCTTAAGTCTGAATCTGTAGAGGATAATGTGTATATTGATGAAGAGGAAAATAGCTATGCTATTGGAGTTAAAAAAGGTTCTAGCTTTGTGAATGAAATAAATAAAAATATAGAAGATCTGAATACAAGTGGGCAAATTGAAGAGCTTCTTAAGAAGTGGCATTTAAGATAAGTGAATGGGATTTAAATGTGGAATTGTTGGATTGCCAAATGTTGGTAAATCCACTTTATTTAATGCTTTAACTAGCAGTCAGCAAGCGAGTGCAGCTAATTATCCGTTTTGTACTATTGAACCAAATAATGGGTTAGTTTTGGTACCTGATGAAAGATTAAAAAAGCTGTCTGATATTGCTGGATCCAAAAAAATAATATCTACGCAAATGGAGTTTGTAGATATTGCAGGGATTGTTAAAGGAGCGAGTAAAGGAGAGGGGCTGGGTAATAAATTTCTAGCCCATATTAGAAACGTTGATTCCATAGTATATATGGTAAGATGTTTTTATGATGATGATATTACGCATGTTGAAGGTAATGTGGATCCGATTAGGGATACTGAAATTATAGAAACGGAATTAATTTTAGCAGATATAGAGAGCCTCAATAAACAACTAAAAACAATCGAGAAAAAAGCAAAACAAGATAAATCCCTAGCCGAGATTGTATCATTAATCAATCAGATACTCCCAATTCTTGATTCAGGCAATCCTGCAAGGATGTTTATGAATGAAAGCAATGAAGAAAAGGTTAAAACTCTAAATTTATTAACTTCTAAACCATTTTTCTATATATGCAATGTTGAAGAAGATTGTGTTTTAAGCGGGAATGAATTTTCAAAACTTATTGAGCAAAAAGCTACAAACCAAAAAGCAGTTAGCCTCAACATATCAGCAAAAATTGAGGAGGAAATTTCTAACCTTAATGATGATGCTGAGAAAAAAGAATTTTTAAATGAATTGGGACTTGATGAAAGTGGTTTGAATAGAATAATCAAAGCAGGTTATAAAATTCTTAATTTGAATACATATTTTACTGTAGGGCCACAAGAGACTAGAGCTTGGACTTTTAAGAGAGGTACTACGGCACAAAAGGCGGCTGGAATAATTCATACAGATTTTGAAACTGGATTTATTTGTGCAGAAACAATATCTTATGATGATTATATCAAGTATAATGGAGAGCATGGGGCAAGAGAAGTAGGTAAATTAAGGCAAGAGGGAAGAGATTATGTTGTGAATGATGGTGATGTGATGCTATTTAGGTTCAATGTATCAAAATCAAAAAAATAAATAATTAAAAGTATGTCGTCAATTTTTGGAACCGATGGAATTAGAGGGTTAGTTAATAAATTTCCAATTACGGCAGATATTGCTTTAAAAATAGGTACGGCAATTGGGATTTCTATAGGAGCTAATAATTCAAAAAGAAGGGTCGTGATAGCAAAGGATACTAGGCTATCAGGCTATATGATAGAACCTGCTTTAACAGCTGGAGTAATATCAACAGGGGCGGATGTTATTTTGGTCGGTCCGATGCCTACACCATCTGTACCTATTTTAATAAAGTCACTAAGAGCTGATTTTGGAATCATGATTACAGCATCACATAATCCATATCACGATAACGGAGTTAAACTGTTTAATAAAGATGGTCATAAACTCGATATAATTTCCAGACAAAAAATTGAAGAATTAATATTTAGTGAAAAATTGAATGAGAGCCTTGCTGAACCATCAAAATTGGGCAGGGCCAAAAGACTAGATGATGCACCTGGTAGGTATATTGAATTTGTAAAGAGGTCTTTTCCAAAGAATTTCACGCTATCGGGTGTTAAAATTGTTCTTGATTGCGCAAATGGCAGTGCATATAAGTTAGCGCCAACTATATTATGGGAATTAGGAGCTGAAGTAACAAAGCTCTCTTGTGAACCTAATGGGTTTAATATAAATGATAATTGTGGCTCAATGTATCCTAAAGATTTATGCGAGAAAGTGTTTGAAAGTAAGTCAGATATTGGCATAGCATTGGATGGAGATGCAGATAGAATTGTGATTTGTGATGAAAAAGGACAGATAATTCCAGGTGAATATATAATAGCGATGATTGCAACTCATCTTAAAGTTCATCGCAAATTGAAGGGTGACGCTATTGTGGTCACTAAAGTTTCAAATTTGGCATTAGAAGAATATTTAAAAAATATAGGAATAAAGACCATTTATTCTGAAGTAGGTGATATAAATGTGCATGAACTGATGGTTAAAAATAACTTAAATTTTGGTGGAGAAGAGTCTGGGCATATAATTTTTTCAGATTATTCAAGCACAGGTGATGGAATTGTATCCGCTCTTCAAATACTTGCCATATTAGTTGAGAGTGGGAAAAAATTAAGCGATTTGGTAAAAATTTTTAAACTCAACCCACAAATTAAATCAAATATAAGGTTTAACGATAAAAACCCTTTATTAGAAGTTTCTGTAAATAATGATATAAATAATATCATTGAGAATAACCCAGATTTAAAAATAGTTGTTAGAAAATCAGGAACAGAAGCGCTGATTAGGGTATTAGTTGAGGGTAAGGAAAAGTTAAAAATTCAAAAAATACACGATGAAATAGTAAAATCAATCGTTTGAAAAGTGAGTAAATTAATTAGATCAACGTTTGTTGTAAGCTTATGCACATTAATTTCTAGAATATTTGGTTATGTTAGGGATATTGTTATTGCTGCAAAGCTTGGTACAGGTTTGCTTAATGATGCTTTTATAGCAGCTTTTAGGCTTGCTAATATGTTCAGAAATATATTTGCTGAAGGTGCCCTTAATTTAGTTTTTGTTCCTGAATTTTCAAAAGAATTAAAAAATCATGGAAGGCAAAAAGCTTTAGAATTTGCATCTAAAGTACATTTATTATTGATAATTGCACTAGCAATATTTTGTTTGGTAGTTATTGTGTTTATGCCTCAGGTAATTTGGTATTCAACTCCAGGCTTCAGGGATAATGTTCAAATATATAATTTGGCAGTGCTGTTCGGAAGAATAACGTTCCCATATTTATTTTGCATTTCTTTAGCAGCATTTTATGGTGGAATACTTAACAGCTTCAACAAATTTTTCCCATTTGCAATTGCACCAGTAATCTTAAATATTGTAATTATTGTTTTGTTGATAACCCTAGATACATTCGAAACAAGTGCGCACAGTATTTCAATTGCGACTTTAATAGGTGGCGTATTGGAATTATTATGGATGGTGTTTTTTCTGTTTAAGTATGGGTGCAAATTAAAATTTTTTAAAATAGAAGTTAATAAAAAAATCACGAAAATTTTAAAAAATATAGTCCCCATTATTATATCATCTGGAATAACCCATATTAACACCTGGTTTAGCATGATAATACTTTCGTTTTTTCCTGGAGGGTTGTCATATTTATATTACGCAGATAGAATTGTGCAATTGCCACTTGCGCTAATTGGTACAGCGATTGGAACTGTAATGCTCCCGATGCTTGCAAAAAAAATTAAATCTAAAGATGATGAGGATGCAACAAATAGCTTGCAAAATAATGCGATAAATCTTGTTATGATGTTTACAATTCCTGCCACCATAGCATTATTTTTCCTATCAAAAAATGTTATATATACTTTATTTGAAAGGGGAGAATTTACAAATGACAGCACTATTCACACGTCAGAAACTTTAGAAATATTAATATTTGGGTTGCCAGCATTTATATTGATTAAATTATTCCAAACAAAATTTTATGCCAAATTTAACACAAAAGTCCCGGTAATAATATCTATCACCTGCATGTTAGTCAACATTATAATAAGTATTACATTAATGAGTCAGTTGCAATACTTAGGTGTTGCAATTGCAAATGTTGTATCGGGTTGGGTAAATATTATAATTTTAGTATTTTTTGCTCATAGAATTTTACAATTTAAGCTTCAAAAATTTATTATACTCGAAATAATTAAATATTTTTTTGCATCCATAGTCATGATATCTTTTATGTATATATATGAAAATATTGTTAATCTAGAGAGCAAGTTTTTATTATTGATTTTTGAGATGATGTTTGGTTTTATCAGCTATATGTCAATATGTTATCTGTTTAAAATAAAGATTTTTAATAATTTTAGATAAAGATTTAAACATCAACAAAATGTGACTAAAAAATAAAAATAGCAAGAATATCAATTTTTTTAAAAAAACTATTTGAATTTTTTGAGATTTATATGTAGTCTTCCCTACTTAGACCCCTTCGTCTAACGGTTTAGGACTCCACCCTTTCACGGTGGCAATACGGGTTCGAATCCCGTAGGGGTCGCCAGAAATATTTAATACTGGCATGTTTAACTTGCCCAGGTAGCTCAGTCGGTAGAGCAAAGGACTGAAAATCCTTGTGTCGGTGGTTCGATTCCGCCTCTGGGCACCATCAGCCTACAGTATTTATACACTACTACTCTCCTTTGGCTTTTCACTTTTTTTCTCGATATATTTTTTGATAATAATAATTGACTATAATAAATACTAAGTAACCATTTATAAAATAGCAAAGTCAATGTAACTATCTGTAGCTGTGGGATATGGGAAGTGGTGGAACATAATATGGAATAGAGTAGACAACGCAAGTATTTTTTTTGAACAAATTTAAGAAAAATTTCAAAGAGCAAATTCCTGAAATCAAAAATGAGTATGTAAGAAAGCAGCTTTATAAGGAAGCGCTTCCAGTTTATGGAGATGGAATTGAAGTTGTTGAGCAGATGAATCTGCTTATACAAAAGGCTGAAAATCTAAGTTTAAAGAATTTTAATGGACTAATAGTACGTGCAATAAATAAAAGAATCAATAGAGACAATTATATATTTACTTGAGAGTAATAAAAATATAATAAGTTTTTAGTGTGGTGCTGGAACTCTGATTAATTTACAGGGTGTTATACTAAACATTAGTGATTTAACATCTATTGATTCGATGATTTCTCGTTATAAAAAGGAAGTACTGAGGTTATTCAGCAGTTTGGAGTTGCTGTTCTAAATGGTAAAAGAGATGAAATATATCAGCTATTGAATAAAGAAGGCCATTATAATGTGAGTGAAAAGGTGATAAAAGAAGAGATGATTCAAAAAGGAAATGATGGTCAGAGTTTTGTCGACAAATTGCTTAGCGAAAATCAACAAAATAATCAAAGGCACTATTAAGTTTAAGGGACTTTGTTCGATTGGGGGCACTTCAAATACAGTGATAAAATGATTACTTCAAATGTAGTAATTAATTGCGTATTGGCAATTTTTTAGGTATAACAGTCTTAAATCGTTCTAAGCAAATTTATCTCATGACCATAAATTCTAAGGATCCAATAAAGTTAGATACTGATGATTTTAGTCTAATAGAAAAGAGCGTCTTAAAAAAATGGCGAGAAGAAAATACGTTTCTAAATACCTTAAAGGGAGATGAAGAGTTCATCTTTTATGATGGCCCTCCTTTTGCTAACGGTTTGCCACACTATGGTCATTTATTGACAGGGTTTATCAAGGATTTATTTGCTAGATATCAAACTATGCGTGGCAAAAAAGTTGATAGAAGGTTTGGTTGGGATTGTCATGGGCTTCCAGCAGAGATGTATGCGGAAAAAAAATTGAATATATCAGGAAAAATTGCCATAGAGAATTATGGTATTGAGAAATTCAATAATTACTGCAAGGAATCAGTTTTGAAGTATACCAATGAATGGCAAGAATACGTCACTAGGCAAGCACGTTGGGTGGATTTTGATAACGATTACAAAACTATGGATAAAAATTACATGGAAAGTGTAATTTGGGCATTTAAAGAGCTTCATAATAAGGGGCTTATTTATCAATCTATGAAGGTAATGCCATATTCATGGGCATGCGAAACACCTGTTTCAGATTTCGAAACGCGAATTGATAATTCTTACAGAGAAAAGCATAGTAAAGCAGTGACACTTGGATTTGAGCTGATTGATGGTGCTCAAATCATCAAAGGATATAAATCAGTGCTTCTTGCTGTTTGGACCACAACTCCTTGGACATTGCCATCTAATTTAGCAATAGCGGTTGGGAAAGAGATTGATTATGCAGTGGTAGAGAAGGATGGTGTAGCAATTATCATTGCTGAAAATTTATTGCCAAAATATGAAAAAGAATTGGGCAATGATATTGTAAAGAGAATAAAGGGGGCTGATTTAGTGGGATTAAAATATAATCCACTATTTGGGTACTTTAAAGGTCATAAAAATGCCTTTGCTATATTTCACGCAGACTTTGTTACAATAGAAGATGGTACTGGTGCAGTGCATGTTGCACCTGGTTTCGGGGAGGATGATCAAATTTTATGCGAAAAAAATGATATAGAGTTAGTATGCCCTGTTGATAGTGCTGGAAAGTTTACTTACCCGGTTGAAGAATATGTAGGGAAGCAAGTTTTTGAAACAAATGAAGATATAATTATTAGGCTAAAAAATCAAAATTTATGGATAAAAACAGAGCAATACATTCATAATTATCCTCATTGCTGGAGAACAGATACGCCTCTTATTTATAAAGCTGTTCCATCATGGTATGTCAAGGTGACGGCAATTAAAGATAGAATGATTAAAAATAATCAAGAAATCAATTGGATACCAGATCACATTAAGTCAGGGCTGTTTGGTAAATGGTTAGAAAATGCGAGAGATTGGTCTATTTCTAGAAATAGATTTTGGGGTTGCCCTATTCCAGTTTGGCAAAGTGATGACCCAGAATATCCTCATATGGAAGTTTATGGTTCAATAAAAGAAATAGAGGAAGCATTTGATGTTAAAGTGAAAGATTTGCATAGACCATATATTGATTTACTTACGAAGCCTAATCCGAAGGATCCTACCGGTAAATCAAAACTTAGACGTGTTCCAGAAATTTTGGATTGTTGGTTTGAAAGTGGCTCAATGCCATATGCTCAGGTGCATTATCCTTTTGAAAATAAGGATTGGTTTGAAAATCATTTTCCGGCTGATTTTATAGTGGAGTATTTGGCTCAAACCAGGGGTTGGTTCTATACCCTTATTGTCCTTTCTACAGCTTTATTTGATAAACCACCTTTTTTAAATTGTATATGCCATGGTGTGATTCTTGGTGATGGTGGGCAGAAATTGTCCAAACGCCTCAAAAATTATCCTGATCCTAAAGAGGTATTTGAAAAATACGGTGCAGATGCTATGCGTTGGTTTATGATGTCATCTCCAGTGATGAGAGGGCAGGAATTAGTGATTGATAAAAATGCAGATGGAATAAAAGAAGCTGTGAAGTCTACGCTTAAACCGCTGTGGAATGCATTTCACTTTTTTTCAATCTATTTCAAAGCAGATAAAATTCAAGCCAAATTAGATATAAATTCCACAAATATATTAGATAAATATATAATTTCAAAATTGGTTGATACGATAGAAATAATAAGGTCATCTTTAGATGAATATGACACCGTTTGTGCTACTAAATCTGCAGAAGAGTTTTTAGAAGTGCTGAATAACTGGTATATTAGACGTTCTAGAGAAAGGTTTTGGCGTCACCAAAAAGATCAAGACAAAATATATGCATATAACACTTTATACTCTGTCTTACATATTTTTGTCAGGGCTATAGCGCCACTACTACCGATGATTTCTGAAGCGATATTTTCAAATTTAGATAATGATTCATCAAGTGTGCATTTAGAAAAATTCCCTAATTTGGATACGTATTCATATAATAAGTCGCTTATACTCAATATGGAAAAGGTACGTGATGCCTGCACTACAGCCCTTAGGATTAGAAATGATCAAAAAATACGTATAAGGCAACCTCTCTCAAAAGTTACGTTTATTGGAGTGACAGACAGTAGCCTTTCAGAAGAGCTAAAACAACTTGTATTAGATGAGATAAATGTTAAAAGTTGGGCTAATTTAGGAAAAGAAGAGATAACTAAATATGCAGATTATAAAATAAAAATTAACTTTTCAGTGCTTGCAAAAAGATTACCAGAGAAAATAAAGGAAATTATCACTGCCAATAAATCAGGAGATTGGAAAATTGTCGGAGATAAAATTGAGATAGTGGGTAACTTGTTGAGTCATGATGAGTTTGATTTAAAATTAGAGGCAAAAGAGCAATACAAGAATAATATTAGTGCCCTTTCAACAAATGACGCTCTTGTATTAATTGATCTAAATATCAATAAAGAATTGGAACTTGAGGGTATTGCTCGAGATATCGTAAGAGCCATTCAACAAACAAGAAAAGATATTGATTTGGAAATTACAGATAAAATAATTGTGAATATTTTAAGTAATGATGAAATAATAAATCAAAGTATAGAGAGTTGGGCAAAGTATATTAAAGAGCAGACTTTGGCAGTTGAAATAAAAAATAGCTCAGACGCATTTGAAGGGCAAAATGATATAAAGATTGAGTCTGGAACTTTCAAGTTTAAAATTACTAAATTCTAAGCAGGAGATGTTTTTAACAAGACATGATCAGTATTATTAAAAAAATTCCAAAAATATTATTAATACTGATTTTAGTATCTGCAATTTTATGGAAATTTAAACCAGATGGCATCTCTGAAATTGGATGGAATTTACTTATAATATTTATATCAACAATAATAACAATTATTTCTGCGCCAATGCCTTTAGGTGCACTGGCAATTTTAAGCCTTGCCGCAACAGTAGTAACAGGAACTTTAAGTACTTCTGAAGCTCTATCAGGTTTTAATTCGGATATTTCTTGGCTGATACTTTTGGCATTATTTGTTTCAGAGAGTATATCTAAATCAGGATTAGGGATGAGAATTGCGTATTATTTGATTGGTAAATCAAGGAATAGTTTAATTAGTTTATCCTATACACTAGTGATTTGTGAATTAATATTATCACCCGCAATACCCAGTGCAGTTGCAAGAGGTAGTGGAATTATTTATCCTATTCTTACATCATTGATAGAAGTTCTTAATAAGAAAGAAAAAAAAGAAGATATAAATTTCTATTTAATCAAAGTTTGTTTTAACTCAACAGTGATCACTAGTGCTATAACATTAACAGCAATGGCGGCAAATCCGCTTATAATAAGTATTGCTGGCACATTTGGTATAAATATTTCATGGAACACATGGTTTATAGCAGCAATAATTCCAGGATTATTAAATTTAATTCTAATGCCCATAATTTTGTATTACATTTTGAAACCAAACGATATAGATATTAGTGAGGTTAAGGAATTTGCCAAAAATCAGCTTGATTCTTTAAAAGGATTTACGAAAGAAGAAGTATTAATTACTTCAACATTAATAGGCTTAATTACATTATGGATATTTGGAGATTATTTAGAGATAAATGCAACAAAAACCATATTGATAGGATGTTCACTTTTGCTTATAACAGGTATTATAACTTGGGATGAAGTAATAACAAATAAAAAAGCTTGGGAAATTTTTATATGGTTTAGTACATTACTAATGCTTTCAGATTATCTAGTAAAATTTGGCGCTATAAATTGGATTAATGAAGGAATTCAATATTTAATTCATGATATAGATAAAGCCATTATGATACCAGTAGCACTATTTTTATTTTTTTATTTACATTACTTATTTGTGAGTATAACAGCATATGTTTCAATTTTATTTGCCCCGTTTTTAATTATCCTATTGAATTTAGGTATTCCAGAAAAAATATCAGTGATGGTTTTAGCAATACTTGCAATATTATCAGGTGGATTAACTCATTATACAATAGGTATAGCGCCAGGTTATTACTCTATAAGTGGAGTTAAAGTACAGAAATGGTGTAAAATTGGATTTTTTATTTCCACGATTAACGTATTAATATGGTTAACTGTCTGTGCTATTTGGTGGAAGTTTATCAATTGGTATTGATTTGACTAGTGCTCTATTTTATAGAGAGTTATTGATGTATTTCAAATCTATAGAATATATATTTTTGTCCTTACTTGATAAGATTTCAATTCTTTCTTTGATGAAGTCGATCACGTCTTTGTTAATCAAATGTTTTAGTTTAATTTCTAATTCATTAGAACAAACAATTCTTATAATACCGATAGCTGCTCTTCTTAATGCATAAGGATCCTTAGAGCCGGTTGGTTTAATATTAATCTTAAACATTGAGTTTAAAGTAACTATTTTATCTGCCAATGCCATTGTCATACTTAAAGCTTCCTTTGGAACTTTATCGCTAGGACCTTGTGGTAGATAATGTTCTTTAATTGCGTTTGCAACATCAGTTCCTTCATTATCATTCAAAGAGTAATAGTACCCGGCTATACCCTGTAGTTCAGGTAATTCATTTACTATTTCTGTAACTAAATCTGCTTTTATTAATAGCGATGTTCGCTCAACCTTATCTTTATTATTGATTTTCATTTGTTTAGCAATGTCTAGAGCGACTTCTTTTACCATTTTCATTTTATCATAATAACTACCTATTTCATGGTGGAAGGTAACCTTTTTTAGCTTTTCAAATTTATCGATGAGGTTTGTTTTTAAGTCCTGATTATAGAAATATTGAGCATCAGAAAGTCTAGATTTTAAAACTTTTTCGTTTCCGGCAATAACCGTTTTTAAATTATCATTTGTCATAACATTTGAAACAATAATAAAATATGGGGCTAAATTACCGCTTTTATCTTGTGTCATTAAATATTTTTGGTGAAATTTTAACATTGATACTAAAATTTCTTTAGGTAATTTCATGAATTTTTCTTCAATTTTACCAATAGTAACGTGAGGAGATTCTACTAAATTAGCAACTTCTTTTATTAGCTCATCATCATTTATTATAGAAATATTTAATGATTTACAAATGCTGATAGCTTGAGTTTTAATTATTTCCAGTCTTTTTTCTTGGAAAATATGGATACCAAGCTCTTCTAGTTTTTGTGTATACGTTATAAAAGAATCAATATTTATAACTTTATTTTTGCCATATGTTTGGTTACTTGCGGTAATGTGACCAAAATTTACTGGGATGACTTCTTTGTCAAATAAACATAATATAGAATGGATTGGTCGGATCCATTTTATATCGTACCTTCCCCATCTCATAGATTTTGGCCATACAAATGTTGCAATGATTTCTTCAAGTGCTATTTTTATAACATCATTGACACATTTTTTTTCTGATGTTTCATTGTAATGATAATAGCCATCCTTTTCTATGAGATTAGAAATATTTTTTATATTATATTTTTTAAGAAAGCCTTCTATTGCTTTTTCAGGGGCAGTTGTTTTTGGCCCTCTAATTTCCAAAGCAGTGCTATCAACTATTTTAGGGATGTCTAATATATAAAATCCTATTCTTTTTGGAGTAAAAAAATACTGCCCCTCAAATTCTTTTTGAAATAGCTTGTGCAATTTTTCAAGCATATTATTGAAAAGTTTGCTAGCACTAAAATCTTGCATTTCACTTGGTATTTCCTCAGAGTAAATTTCAAAAAGCAATGCTGGCATGATTAATCAATCCTATTCAGCAAATTAGAAAAAATTATAAAAGACCTCTTATGCATTTTAACATTATGAATTCTAACATAATCTATTTCATGAAATAGTAGATAAAGAGATGCCGTTAAAGTATCAATATCTTTATCATAGACATCGTATTTTTGTATAGCTTCAAAAAAAGATTTTCTTGAATGACCAATGCATATTTTTATCCCAAATTCTTTTAAATCTTTAACATTTTTTAATATATCCATTGATTGATTGGAATTGGTGGAAAATCCTAAGCCTGGGTCAATAATAAGACGTTCTTTTTGAATTCCATATTTTTCACATTCTTCAATTTTTTTGCCGACCCAATCATAAATTTCGCTAGTTGATTCAATTCGTATTTTTTTATCAGCTGGCAAAACTATGCTTTTCATGCAGATATAGTTTAAATTATGATTTGCAGCAATAAGTTCTAATACCTTCGGGTCTTTACCACCATTTACATCATTTATATATGTGATACCTTTGTCCACTGCATACTTCATAGTGGTGTAATGATAGCTGTCTATACTGATGTTTTTAGGGTTTATTTCTTCTAATAAAGGTTTCAATCTTTCTAATTCCTCAAATTCTGATACTAAAGGTGCTCCATAGGAAGTAGCACTTGCTCCAATATCAACTATATCAGCTCCTTCTTTAAACAACTCACCTACACGGTATTTTGCATCTTGAAGATTATTATAGTTTCCACCATCGGAAAAAGAATCTGAATTGTAATTCAGTATTCCAATAAGTTTAGTCATAAGAAATAATACATAAAAAAATAGGTCACACACTGTAACACGTTTTTCTAAAATCTGCTTCTTTTAATTGTAATTTTAATAAATTATGGTGAATTTTTTATATGGTCATTAAAAGAATTTAAGATTTTCGAACATGCATTATTGAATAACGGGGTTAATAATTTTTCTAATAATTTGGATTTTAATAAAAATTTTATATTAAAATCAACATATGTTATCGTTTCATCAATTTTTTTTAACTTCCAGCTTGATTCAAGAAATTTAAATGGACCTTTGATCATTTTGGTTTCAATTAAAGCAATACCTTTATTTTTTATGTTATTTTCTATTATAACTCTCGATGTGTATTTTAAATTTACAGCTTTAAATAGTATAATTAGGTCAGCTATAATTTCATTTTCTGACTTAGAAATAATTTTTACTCCATAGCACCAGGGTATAAATTTTGGATAATTTTCAACGTTAGTTACTACTTCAAAAACTTTATTTACATTGTGATCAATGATTTTGCCATTAGAATATTTAAACATTTTAATTTATATGTATAATCCTATAATTAGCTTTATCAAAAATCATCCTATAGGCTGAGAAATAGTGATGATTCAAGTTATCTGTTAAATTTATTTTGAGCACACATCTGTTGCAATTTGATGCATTGAGCCTTATCGTATATAAATTTTGTTTAGTAAAATTAAAAATAAAATTTTTCACTGCCATTTTATCCTCTGCATTATATATTCGAACCGCTAACCTTTTAAAATGCAGTGCTTTATCTAATCTTAGGAAGATTGTAAAATCGTTTTGTTTATTTAAGGGTTTTATATCAATTTTAAAGATTTTAGTTAGGTTTTCACTATCTGCTTGTACATTATTGATTGCCTTAGAAGATATATTTTTCAAATTATCGAAGGATAATTTCTTTCCATAGGTAGCATTTGCCATAAAAATAAAACAGGCATCAGCAGATAAAAATATAATGAAAAATAATATTAGGTAGATTTGATATTTATTAATTTTCATCTATTTTTCTAATTTTTGATAAAAATTCTTTCAATCTTGTGCTTTTAGGCTTTGTGAAAAAATCCTTTGCTAAATTTTTCTCCACTATTTTACCTTTATCAAAGAAAAGGATTTCATCAGAGATATTTTGAGCAAATTTCATATGATGTGTGACAATAATACTGAGTAAATTTTCTGATTTAGAAAGATTTTTTATCACACTCAAAACCTCTGCCGTGTTCTCTGGATCTAAAGCTGAGGTCGGTTCATCGTACAGTATAATTTTAGGCTTCATGCATAAGGTTCTTGCAATAGCTACCCTTTGTTTTTGTCCGCCTGAAATGTTTGCTGGATATTGGTTTTCAATTGATGAGTCAAGATTAACTTTTTTTAAAAGTCCTCTAGCGTAACCAATAGCATCATGCTTCTTAATTTTTAGTACCTTTTGTGGGGCGTAAGTTAAGTTTTCAAGCACCGTCATGTTGGCAAAAAGATTGAAATGCTGAAAAATAAAACCAATGTTTTGTTTGGTAATATCTCCATATTCTATATTACCATTATCCAACTCTTCCAATCCTGCAATGCATTTTAAAAAAGTAGATTTTCCGCTTCCTGAAGAGCCAATTATTGAGTATACTTGCCCTATTTTAAAATCAAAAGAAACATTTTTTACTACTTCAGTATCTCCATACTTTTTTGTTATATTAATTGCTTTTATCATTCAATTTTTTTTCAACAGTTGTTCCAATATGTGCAATAATGCAAATGATTATATAGTAAAATACGGCAGCAACACATAAAGGAGTAATAAAATCATACTTTTCTGCAGCTATGATTTGTGCTCTTCTCATTAAATCCGCTATTCCTATTATACCAATTACTGCAGATTCCTTAATTAAATTTATTACTTCATTGATTAGGGATGGTAAAATACTTCTTAAAGCTTGAGGTATAATGATATTAAGCATCATTTCTAAATATGGCACAGATAGCGACTTTGCTGCTTCAAATTGTCCTTTGTCAACAGATTCAATGCCTCCTCTTATAATTTCTGCAACATATGCAGCCGAATTTAAAGAAAGTGCTAAAATACCTGCAACAAATATTGGGATGTTAATTTTTAATATTCCAGGAAGAGCAAAGTAAATAAAAAATAATTGTAAAAGAAATGGCGTTCCTCGCACCACTGATACATATATTTTAACAGAATTGAGTAAAATTTTATTATTTGAATATCTAAAAATTGCCAATATAGTTCCTAATATAAGACCAAAAACAGCTGCTAAAACAGAATAAAGTAATGTAGTAAAAACGCCTTTATAAATGTATTGAGCTATCTTAAAAACATATAAAATATCTTGATATTGCTGATATGATGTAAAATCCAGAATATTCATTTAGTGAGATGAAGAAAAATATGTGAAATTAGGTCAATTAATTTTAGGATCTTAATTTATCATTTTTTTATCATTATTATCAACCAAAAATGAATTATATATATCTAAAACATTATCCATCAAGTAATCATTAACTTTGATTTTTTTGTCAGATAAATTAACAACTTTTAGCTTATATTCTTTTTTATCAGATGGTATAGCTATTTTTTCAAATGTTTTTAGCATAGCATCTCTTTCCTCATTCTTAATTTCTCTTAATGCTAATATTTTAGTCGTAGGTGAATTTACAATAATTTTGTTATAAAATTTTAAATAAAAATCAACTAATTCAGTTAGATTTTCTATTTTTAAATCTATATCAAAGTATGGTAAAAGCTGGATTTTATTAACAATGGCATCTCCCTTTAAGTAAAAATTAAAAAGATCAGAAGAAAAATAAAATTCTTGTACGTCTAATTTATAAACTGGTTGAATATTTTTCAAAATTACGTCTTTATTCAAGTCTATTTCGGAACCGTCCTTAAAATCAAAAGAAATAGTTGAATTTATGTTTATGTTACTGTCGCCAACCTCTGATAAATAGTTATAAAAATCATCTTCTTTATCATTTTTAAAATATTTATTTTTACTTACACTTAATCTAAATTCGATATTGCTGGAATTAGCCGAACTTAAATTTAAAAGATTAATATCTGTTTTATCAATGGAGTAAATTAAGTCTTCTGAATTATCTTTATTTATTTGTTTAGCCTTATGCCCAGTCGAATTATATTGCGCACTTTGGATGTATTTTAGAAAAAAATCTACAAATTTACTGCTTGTGGGCTTTTCATTATTAAAGAGCATAAAATAGTCTTTAAACTGGATATCGAGCTCTGGGACTGTGTCAAAGGTTGATGTATAATTGTATTCATCTTTAGAATCCTTGATTATAGTATCAATTTTGTTTGTTAGACTTATTGATAATTTTTTATCAGCTAAAAGACTGGTAAAATTTATATGATCTAAGCTTGATTTTTCTGATAAACCAAATTTTTCTTTATTAAACGTAGGATTCCAAATTTTACCCTTAAGATTCCAAAAAAATACGCCTTCATATGTGATATTTTTATATTTAAATTTTAATCCATCCTCAGATAATTTACTAGAAATCAACTCGATATTATCTTCTATATTTTTAATATGGATATACCTGATAATAAAATTGGTAGCGATCAGTAGAATGATCAATGTTACACTTAAGATAGTTTTTTTCATCGTATTGCCTTTAAATATTATTGGTGTGCCCGAAAGGATTCGAACCCTTGACCTTTAGATCCGTAGTCTAACGCTCTGTCCAGCTGAGCTACGGGCACGGTTTTTTTAATTTATATTCTAATAATGGTTAATGTCAAAGTATATAATCATATCCCAAAAATTAGTAAGCATTAATTATATTTATTCCAAAGGGGTTTTGAAATATTTTTTATAAGCTCATTATGCGCATTTTTTTCATCTTCCGATAGTTTAAATTTTCTATTTGGAAAATTTTCTTTCTGTGAATTAGTGCTTGCGTTATTATGATTTACGATTTGAAACTGAAATTTATTTTGTTCATTACCTATCAATTCAATGTATACCATTGCGAGTAATTCTGAATCTATCAAAGCGCCGTGTTTATTTCTTTTGTCTAAATTAATATTAAATCTTTTACACAAAGCATCTAGACTAGCGGGAGAGCCAGGAAATTTTTTTCTTGCGACTAATAATGTATCAATAATACCGCTCATTGTAATTTTTGGCATTCCCACCATTTGGAATTCATTATTAATGAAGCCAATATCAAATTTTGCATTATGAATAACCAGTGTGGAATTTTTAATAAATGAGTAAAAATCTTTTGCAATATCCGAAAATAAAGGTTTATCCTTTAGGAAATCACTTGAAATTCCATGTACATCATAAGCTCCTTTACTAACTCCTCTTTCAGGATTCACATATGTATGAAAATAATTATTAGTTTTAACTTTGTTAATGAGCTCTATACATCCTATCTCAATAATTCTATCGCCGTGTTTATAATCTAGTCCTGTTGATTCAGTATCTAGAACAACTTCTCTTAAATCTGTCATGCAATATAATGGTTCGTATTGATTTTAATAAATAATGCCGATTCTCATTGTAGATTAAATAATCAGCTTTGTGAAATACTTCTTTTTTTGGGATTTGATTACCTAAAATCGCAAAAAATTTATTTTCAGTCATATTAGTTCTACTTAGTGCCCTGTTTAACATGGTTTTTGTAGATGAAAAAAGGTAAATTATCACATCAAAATACTTCTCTCTTTTTTTTTCAAATAAGAGTGGTATCTCTACTACAGTAGAGCGGCATTTATTTTGATGCACTTCATTTGAGATTTGTTGAATTTTTTCCTTTGTGTAAGGCGTGAAAATATCTTCTAAATCATGCATTGCATTTTGATTATGAAAGACAATGTCTCCCAGTATTTTTTTTGAAATAGCTCCATTTACCAATGAATTTGGAAATCTCTCAGCAATTTTGTTTTTTAAGGAGTTATCTGTATTTATTGTGTCATTAACATATTTATCCATGGAAACTGTTTGAAATCCCAATTTTTTAAAAACTGTGAGTGTTAAACTTTTGCCAGTACAAATATTGCCAGTTATACCTATTAATGAACCATATCTAGGATTTAATTTATGCCTCATTTATTGGCTAATTTATATAAGGTTAGAAACCATTCATTATCTTTCTTGCCTAGGAAGAGACCATGTTTTTGTAATAATTCTTTGAAGAATTGAACAGGTATCGTATAATTTAGCTCTACTTCGATTTGGTCTATCGATGAAGAAAGGATTCGATAATCTTTTAGTTCAGAAATATCACTTAATTTTTCCTTAATGGCAGCCCAAACTTGAGGGGTTTTTGAGTCAATTTTTACCTTGGAGCTAAATATTATTTTTTGATCAAAAGCCTTTACTCCTTTTAGTTCAGAATCAAAATCCCCTAGTAATTGATTGATTGCCCTATCAAAAAAACTTCTATAATTCTCATTATAATTTTTTTTAATTATAAGGTATTTTATTGAGTCCTCATCTGGTCTAAGCATTCTAGTTGTTATCTCAAGTTGATCATCATTCATTTCAGCGAATACGACAGTTAAATTTTTCACATCATAATCACTAAGAATACTATCAAATGAGTGGTATGGTTGAAATAATGTTGTATATTTATTCTCCAAAGAAACGATGGTGCTGCTATTGAATATCTTAAATTTAAGTAATCCAAAATATCCTTCCAAATTTAACCATTTCCACCTCCAATCTTCCCTTACAGAAACTCTATTATCATTTATTAATGGAATAAATAAAATATCCTCAGAGTAATTTGTTCTATACCTGATACCATATTTATTTAAAATATCTTTAACTTTACTGGGATCATAATCGATATCAATTGTTGCCATGTATGAATGATTAGTCATCCTCTCATTTTTAGAGATAACTTTTTTAGTAGTTTTTAAAATTTCTTTTTCCTGAATATGATAAATTTTATCCCTAAATTTTAGAGGAGTAATTTTAAAAGCTAAGTGTTTAAAACCTTCAATGATTGCCTTATTTTTAGCAAATTCCATAGAATCTTCTAAATTTCCAGCATCCTCAGATGTTTTTATATCAGTTACAGTAAATACACTTTCATTATCATCAATTTGATCTGAATGAGCAGACATAGCTAAATAAATTGTAGCTATGATAAAGAAAAAAATTTTTTTGTTCATGGTCCACTTTACAATGATATACTTAACAGAATAAAATCAATATAACACGATATTACATTTTACAAATTAATTCATCAATAATAAAAATTAAATGCTTTTTCAAGAACATAATATAGCTAACAAGAATTTTAGTGAAGATGAGAATCCTTATACCGTAACGGAAATATCTCTTATTATAAAGCAATATGTTGAAAGTTCTTTTAAGGATATTTCAGTTAAAGGGGAAGTCTCTAGTATTAAAATCGCAAGTTCTGGACATATCTATTTTTCGCTTAAAGATGAAAATGCAGTTATAAATGCAATATGCTGGAGATATGTTGCTGTAAAATTACCAATCCAATTAGAAGATGGTATGGAGATAATATGTGAAGGGAGCATTAGTACATATCCTGGAAGATCGAATTATCAATTAATCATTAAAGATATAAGATTGGCTGGTGAGGGAATTCTTCTTGCAAGACTTGAAGAGATGCGAAAAAAACTGGAAAATGAAGGTCTATTTGATAAAAGATATAAAAAAGCCTTACCGAAAATTCCACAAAAAATTGGTATAATTACATCGCTAAAGGGTGCAGTAATACAAGATATAATTCATAGGTTGAAAGATAGATTTCCTACAGAGACATTAATTTGGGATGTAGTTGTCCAAGGGAATGAGGCTGCAGGGTATATTGTTGAAGCTATAGAGGGGTTAAATAATTTACCAAGTCATATTTCTCCACCAGATGTCATTATCATCGCAAGAGGAGGTGGGTCAATTGAAGATTTATGGCCCTTTAATGAAGAGATGTTAGTTAGAGCAGTATTTAATTCAAAAATTCCAATAGTGTCTGCGATAGGTCATGAAAGTGATAATACATTGATTGATTTAGTTGCAGATGTGAGAGCTCCAACCCCTACAGCTGCTGCTGAATTGATTACGCCTGATAAAGTAGAAATCCATATAAGGTTAGATAAAGTGAAAGCTACTTTGAATAATGTTTTACCAAATTTTATCAATTTTAAAAAAGCGGAATTAAAAGGGGTATTAGCCAATTTTAAAAATACAACTACACATTTTGAACAACTTGATAATAAGCTTGCGAATTTTACGACTTCATTAAAGGTGAATGTTAACTCATTATTTAAAAATTATGAATGGAAGATTGAATCTTTAAAAATATCTTCTACTAACTTAATGCATTTAACAAATTCTTGTGATGAAAAGCTAAGTAATTTATTGTGGAAATTAACCAAGTTATACAAAAATAAATTAGATGAAATTTCAGCTAATCTGGATTCTTCAAAAAAATTACTGATATCATATAATTATCATAATGTCTTAAAAAGAGGGTATACATTAATAAAAAATAAGCAAAAAAAATTAATAAAGTCTTTTAATGACCTGGATAAAGTTCAATTAATTGAAATTGAATTTCATGATGGTAGTGCTTTTGGTGAATTTAAAGTTAATGTTAATGCTAAAAATAAATCCACACTACAAAAAGGTAGCGATCATAAAAAAGGTAGTGATTATAAAATACAAAATAAATTACCTTTTTAACTTGAATAATTTTATTTTTAGTTTTAGACTTTCATAAGTTTTGAAAGTGGCTTGATGGTTATTATAATTAAATTAGAAAATATATCTATTTTAGCTAAGTATGTAGCTATTTGTATTATTGTATTTGGTGTGTATTTATTTACGCTGATGCAGGTGTCTTTAGCTATGGATAATAGTATTTATGCGACATTATCTAACCAAGTGGCGTTAAATGACGAGCTAAGTATAACAGCTAATAATATGGCTAATGCAAACACTACTGGATTTAAGAAAGATGTGCAAATTATGTCTAGTTACGTTACTAAAGACAAAATTGCTGATTTGGAAATGCCAAATGATATAGCGTCAATATCAGATTTTACGCCAGGAAGTTTGAATCAAACTGGCAGACCGTTTGATGTAGCCATTAATGGTGAAGGGTTTTTTATGATCGAAACTCCAAATGGAAATTTTTATACTAGAAACGGGAGGTTTTTAATTAATAATGAAGGAATTTTAATTGATCAGCATGGAAATTATGTTTTATCTGACGATGGTGGCCAGACAGCAGTTCCTTTACAAAATGAAAGTGTGCATATAAATAGAAATGGTAATATTTATATATCTGAAAATTTAATTGGGAGTATAGGGGTGTTTAATTTTTCGGACGTAAAATTGTTGAGAAAAGCTGGAAATAACTATTTTAAGACGACGCTTGAAGCTATTCCTTCTGAAAAATATCAATTATTACAGGGATTTTTAGAGGAATCTAATACTAGTCCAATAATTGAGACAACGAAATTGATTGATTTGCAAAAGAAATTTTCTATGAGTTCAAATTTGATTACTGATGTATATGGTATGCAAAGGAATTCTTTTAGAGTAATAAGTAAATAAAGGAGAAATTTATGTCTAATTTTAGAGCACTAAACATTGCTGCAACTGGGATGTCAGCTCAGCAAAAAAGAGTTGATACGGCCGCTAATAACCTAGCAAATTCAAATACGCCGGGGTTTAAAAAAAGTATTGCTGAATTCAATGAGCTTCCTTATCAAACGGAAAGAGTTGCTGGTATGGGTGATCGATCTGAAGGAGAATATTATTCACAAGGTATTCAATATGGAACTGGTGTAGGAATTGGAGCAACATCAATAAATTTTGCTCCTGGAGAGGGGTTAGAGCGCTCTAAGGAAAGTTTAAGTCTTCAAATAAACGATAATACCGGAAATAACTTTTTTGTTATAAACCTTCCTAATGACGAAAAGGCATACACTAGAAACGGTCAATTTACATTGGATAATGAAGGTAGAATTACGACTACGGAGGGGTATATAGTTGATCCAGAGGTAAAAATTCCAGTGGAAAATATGAAGGATCCTGTTCAAATTAACAAAGAAGGAAGAGTGTTAATTAAGCTTGTAGGTGATAAAGATGCTGATCCTGCTACAGAATTGGGCAGAATTAATTTAGTAAAATTCATTAATCCGCAGGGATTAGAGCAAGTAGGAAGCAGCTTGTTTAAAGCGACCAATGCTTCTGGTGAAGCTATTGAAGGTAATGCCGGTGAGGGAGATTTTGCTGGAGTAAAAATTAGTCAGGGTTATTTGGAAGCATCTAATACTAACTCTTTAACGACAATGACTGATTTAATTAAAGCGCAACAAGTTTATTCTATGAACTCTAAAGTAATACAAACGTCAGAAAAAATGCTTGATGATATTGTGCGAATAAAAGGATAATTATTTTATTGAATTGATTATGATTAGATTTTTTGTTTTTTTGTTGGTTTTGGTAACTTCAATGTGTCTTGGTAATTGCCAAGCCTTAACATTTGATGAGTTGAAAAATGTAGTTACAACTGAAGTCCAAAAAGCGCAAAAATATCCAAATCTAAAAGTACAATTCTCTTGGCATGATGATTTAATGAGTGACAATAATATTGTTTTCGAGGGAGTTGATTTTACTGCGAAGGATAATTTTATTGTGAAGGTATCATTGGGTGATAAGCAATATAAATTGCATGGGTCATATTATAAATATTTATCAGCTCCAGCTGCAAAACACAGGATATCTAAAGGTAAAGTTATAGACGAAGATGATATAATTATGAACGATTTTGCTATTGATTTATTTAAATCAACTACGATTATCGAGCCCAGCAAAATTATAGGAATGGTTAGTAAAATAAATATTGATCAAAATAGTTTATTTAAAACAAATGATTTAAAACCTTTAATAGTAGTTGCAAAAGGTGATTTAGTAACGTTGCAATTTATTAGGAACAATTTAGAAATTAAAACAACTGGTGTTGCCTTGGATTCAGGTGGCATTGACGATTTGATAAAAGTACGAGTTCAAGACACCAAAAAGGTTATTATTGGTAAAATATTAAGCTCATCACTAGTACAAGTAAAAAAGAATGATTAATTTAAGTAAAGCATTAAAACACACATATTATCTTACACTTTTAAGTGCATTGTTGATTTTTTCGGGGTGTACTTCGATGTGGGATCAGCTTAAAAATGTTGGTAATCCACCTAAAATAAACGAAGTAAATGTTTACAACAAAGATAATTTAGATGAGGTATATTCAAAAACTGTGCAAAATCAAGATGAATCATTGTCCAGCAATTCTTTGTGGACACCAGATTCTAAGACTTTCTTTTTTAGGGAAAGAAAGGCAAAGGATGTTGGTGATATTTTAAAAATAAAAATCGTGATTGAAGATAAGGCAAAATTGAATAATAAAACTACCAAGCAAAGAAAAAGTGGTAAGAATATGGGGATTCCAAAGTTATTTGGTTTAGAGAATAGTATTAAAAATGGTAACAAAAATGTTGATCCAAGTAAATTATTGGGTATTAATTCTGATTCTGATAGTACTGGTGATGGGCAAATCGATAGGAAAGAAACAATTAGTACTAATGTTGCGGCCACTATAATAAGGATTTTACCTAATGGTAATTTCTTGATTAAAGGATCGCAAGAAATACGAGTGAACTATGAATTGAGGGAGATTACTGTAGCTGGAATTGTGAGACCAGAAGATATCGGTAGTGATAACTCAGTTGATCTAGAGCAAATTGCGGAAGCTAGAGTGTCGTATGGTGGTAGAGGTCAATTATCTCAATACCAACAAGACCCATATGGAAAACAAGTTCTTGACATAATAGCACCATTTTAGATAAAATTGATTTCAATTATTATTTTTTATGCAGTTGAAAAAATTCTCTGAATTATTTTTGATAAATATATTTTTTATCTATTTTTTATTACAACCACTTCAGGCACACTCTAAGCCTACAAGTCTTGAGCCTTCTATATTTAAATCCTCCAATTATGCAAGTATAGTTATTAACGCTAAAACAGGTGGAGTGCTTTTTGAAAAAAATGCAGATCAAAGAAGGTATCCTGCTTCACTTACTAAAATGATGACTTTATATATCACTTTTGAATCCTTAAAAATAAATAAATTATCTCCATTACAAAAACTTACTGTATCAAAACATGCTTCAGAGCAGCCAAAAAGTAATATTGATCTAAAGCGTGGGCAAAAAATTACTGTACGTCAAGCTATTAATGCATTGATAGTAAAATCAGCTAACGATGCTGCAGTAGTGCTTGGAGAGGCGATTTCAGGTGATAGAAAAAAGTTTATTCAATTAATGAATATTACTGCAAAAAAATTGAATATGAAAAATACTAATTTTCAAAATCCGCATGGATTACATCATGAGGAGCAATATACAACTGCTAGAGATATGGCAAAATTAGCAAGTGCACTTAAGAGGGATTTTCCAAAATATTATCATCTTTTTTCTATGACATCATTTATTTATAGAGGAAAAGAAATAAAGGGACATAATCGAGTTTTAAAAAGATATGCATGGGCAGATGGATTAAAAACTGGATATGTCAATGCTTCAGGCTTTAATCTTGCAACCTCAACAAAAAAACCTGAAGCTAATTTAGTAGCTATTGTGATGGGAGGTCAAACTGCGAGAATGAGAGACGATCATATGATAGATTTATTGAATAATGCATATGCAAGATTAGGTGTTAAAGATAAGATAAAAAATGGGAATATTTCTCAATCAAAATTTTTAAATGCCAAAAGAGACGTTTTTCAGTATGTTTCAGAAAGTTCCAAAAAAACTACCAATAATAATGATGTACTAGAGATTCATTAAAAAATAATGAGTGGCATCAGATTATTATTGGTAGTTAAATTGAGTAATTTAGAGAGTATTTCTCTAACGAAAGAGGATGCCCATTACCTAATGAATGTAATGAAAGTGAAGACTGGTGATGTTATCAGGGCATATAATGAGCATGATGGCGAGTGGATTTGCAAAATTGAGGTGGAAAATAAGCGAAATATTTTTTTAATTCCTTTTGAAAAAACAGATAATATTTTATGTAAATCTAAGATAATTTTAGCCTTCGCATTATTAAAGCGGCAAAACAATAGTTTAACTGTTCAAAAAGCGACTGAGTTGAATGTTAGGGAGATATATCCTTTAATAACTGATAGAACCATAGTAAAAACTATTAACATAGATAAGCTAAATATTGTTGCTAAGGAAGCGTCAGAACAATGCGGGAGACTTGATATTCCAATAATTCATAATATCTTGAATTTTGAAGGACTATTAAATATTACCAAAAATAAAAATGTATTAGTATGTCATAATCATAGAGATGCGAGAAGTATTTTGGATTTAAACAAAATAATAGACTACAATAATGATACAGTACTTTTAATTGGCCCGGAGGGAGGTTTTTCTAATGAAGAGATCAATATGTTTGAAAGGCTTAATATGGCTTTTATGAAATTGGGAAATTATACTTTAAGGGCAGAGACAGCGATGATAGCATCTATATTTGCTATCCAGAATTTATTATACCCAAACAAATAATGCATAACCTAAAAAAAAATGAAATACACAGTTATATCGATGATTTAGATAATTTTATTTTAAAAAATGATAAATTGATTGAAACATGGATTAAAATAAAAGAGTTAAAAGATACTCCGCTGTATTCGTCAATTGATATTAGAAATTCAGGATTCAAAATTTCTCCAATTGATACAAACCTCTTTCCATCAGGGTTTAATAATATATCAAAACAAGGCTTGCAGAAGGCAACGCAATATTTTTTGCAGTACTTTAGTAAATTTTTTCCTGATGTTAAGAAAGTCGCTTTAGTTTCGGAGCAATTTACGAGAAATGTTAATTATTATGAAAACATAAAATTTTTACTTAAAGCTTTGCAAGATACAAATCTTGAGGTAAGGGTCTTAATTATGATGGAAGAGCCGATTGATGTTGAAGGTTTAACGTTTTTTCAATTTCAAAAACAAAACTCTATTATAGTTACCAATGATAACTGGTCTCCAGATTTAATCGTGCTAAATAACGATCTAACAGAAAAAATTCCGGAAAAGTTAACAGCTCTATCAATTCCAATATTACCAAATTTAAAATATGGCTGGCACAGTAGGAGAAAATGTTCTCACTATAAAGCCTATAACGATTTGATTGATTTATTTTGTATAGAGTTCAAAATAGACCCTTGGTTAATCAGTACATATTACTCAAAATGCATTAATGTTAATTTTAAAAAGAAAGAGGGGTTGCAATGTATAGCTCAAAAAATTGATAAGCTTATAGTTGAGATTCAAAAAAAATATGATGAATATCAAATTCAGCGAGAGCCTGTTGTATTTATCAAACCAAATAATGGAACGTTTGGAAGAGGTATAATCTCAGTAAAAAATGGGGATGAAATCATAAATCTCAACAAGAAAATGAGACATAGCTTAAATACAATAAAAGACAATGTAATTAATTCAGAGGTGGTAATACAAGAGGGTATACCAACAATAGAAAGAGTTGAAAATTATCCAGCAGAAAGTATTATATATCTAGTTGGTGCGAAAGTTATTGGAAAATTTATGAGATATAATACAGTAAAAGGTGTCGATAATAATTTGAATTCAAGTGGTATGTTATTTGCCAAAAACCTAAAAATATCCCCAAGTGAGTTATTACTAAGTAAATTGGCAACCATTGCAGTGGGTTATGAAAAAATCGAATAGAAATTTATATGTCGGACATTTTTATAGAATCATCTTTATTAAAAAATGTTGGGGTTGAGCATGGATTCTTTACTCGAAATGGTGGTGTAAGCTCAGATGAATTTAGTAGTTTAAACTGTAAATTTAACAATCTGGATAATATAGAAAACGTTAATAATAATTTAATTATTGCCGCTAATTGCCTAAGTGTAAATATAGAAGATTTAACACTACTAAATCAAATTCACTCAAGTAGGGTAATAAAAGCAAATAATACCATCGATAAAATCGAGGGTGATGCAATTTATTCATCTAGGAAAAATAGTGCAATAGGAGTAATTACTGCAGATTGTGTGCCAATATTAGTTTGGGATAATAAAAATAATATTGCCTTAGCAATACATGCTGGATGGAAGGGTGCTCTAAATGGTATTGTAGAAAATTCAATTAGTGCAATCAAAAAAAGTAGTGAATATCACTTTTATGCTGCAATAGGTCCATGTATAAGACAAAATAATTATGAAGTTGATGAGAAATTTTATATATTATTTTTAGAGGAAACTACTTTAAATAATAAGTATTTTAAAAATTCAGTGAATAAAGGGAGGTTTTTATTTGATTTACCTAAATACTGTTATGAAAAATTGATAAAATGTGGCGTAAGTAAAATTGATGACTTAAAAATTGATACTTACTCAGATGAAAAAAAATTTTTTAGCTGTAGAAGAGCTCTTCACAAAAGGGAGAAGAATTTTGGATGTCAATTATCATTAATCAAAATTTAAATTCTTGTTGATTTTTTTAAAATTAAAACTCATGCTGTGTGAAAAAGTGGCCGGAGGTTTTTAATAATGACTAATAATTACAATTTCAGTAATATAGGAGATTATCTAACTAGTATTTATGATAACTACTTACCAAATCTAACTAAATATGATTATGCAATACTTGCAATTCATACGTTTAAATTTTCCCTAGCCGTTTCTCATTTTGTTGCATTAATTCGAACAGGGCATTTTATGAGTTCACCGTATAAATATACGTTTTTTACAGGAATTAGTATTTCAGACGATATTTTTTCTGTTTATAGGCAAGTGACAAAAGTTAGTTATGGCGTGTATGATGAGGTAATTAATGTTGCAAGTTTATTAGTAACAACTGCTTCTTCACTTGCTTTAACTCACACTGTGGCTAATCAATTTGAGCGATTATTTAATGAAATTAGTTATAGTAAAGCAGAACATCAAAAAGCTTTTGATGAAGCAAGTAAACTAAGCATAGAAGGATCTAATGTTTTGACAACAATTAGATTACCTACAGTTGTTGAAGGTTCTGAATTATCTATTAGTGGTTCTGAGTTCAAATCAGCTTCCCAACCTCAAATATATGCAGGTAAGATTAATGAGTGTGTTGAAAATGAGAGTAAACTTGCTAAATCACATGCTCATATTGGTACGCAAGATTATCTTTTTTTCTTTATGAATAATGCTAAATCTTTTACTCAAATTCAAGAAATAATTGGGAAAGAAGGATTTGATTATAATTTGTTAAAACCACAAATCGTCACCATTTCAGTGAATGCCGTAATGTATTTTGGTTATAATAAATATATGTGCCCTAAATTACCAAGCTCAATCGTTGGAAACGATAAAGTGTCGGCAACTTTTAAATTAATTGTTAATACAGTTGCATCAATAACGGTTACATCAGTTTTAACTTTCGGAGATAAATTATACAATTTAGCATATAATGAATTATTTGGCCAAGCAAGTAGCGCAGATAAAAAGGACGCAGAAAAAAGTTTGAATAGCCAAAATAGTCATGATGTGCCAAAAGAAATTGAGCAACATGATGATAATAACCATACAGGTCATGAAGAGCTTTAAAGAGCAGGTGCTAGAAAATGCTAGGTATCCTTGTTTGCCAACACCGCTCTAGTTTTTTATCTAGCGCCTAAGTAAATTTTTATGATATTTGATAATAACTCAACAGCTTCCTTATATGGTCTTTGAAAGCTATTTCTGCCAATTATAGAGCCATTACCTCCTCCTTGATTAATAGCTTTTGCTTCATTATATAGCTCATCTTCATTCTTTGAAGTGCCCCCTGAGAATACTACCAACCTTTTTCCATCAAAAGCTGTTTTCATTATGTGCGCAACACGATTTGTTAAATTTTTAAACTCATGAATTTCCTTTGAATAAATACTTGCTGCTGATTTATCCTCTATGTCCTCAGAAGGCAATTTTACTTTAATTATATTAGCTCCAATTAAAGCTGCAATGTGTGTTGCATAGGCAATAACATCTAATGCTGTTTCACCTTTTTTACTTAAATCTCCTCCTCTTGGATATGACCATACAACGGTTGCAAGTCCATGCGCCTTGGCCTCAGAAATCATTTCGGAAATTTCTTGTGTCATCTCAAGCGAGCTATCTGAACCTGGATATATGGTAAAGCCTATTGCAGTACATCCTAAATAAATGGCATCCTGCACATTTGCTGTAATAGATTGGTTTGGCTCAATATCTTTACTCATTAAGGAATTTGAGCTATTGGCTTTGAGTATCAGGGGTATTGTTCCACGAAATTCATCAGAAATCGCTTCAAGCATTCCCTTAGGTGCAGCATATGCGTTTAATCCTGCATCTAGTGCTAATTTCACATGATACTCAGGATCATACGCAACTGGATTTACAGAGAAGCTTTTAGCTGGGCCATGTTCAAAACCTTGATCAACTGGTAAAATTAGCATTTTTCCAGTTCCAGCCAATTTACCATTCATCAATATTCTTACTAAATTAGACTTTACAGCAGGAGATTCACTTTCATAACCCTTTAAAATCTTTTTTACATTGTTGGTGAGGTGCATAAGTATTATCCTAAAAGCTTTTTCTGGATGCTATTTGAATGTTAACGTATTTTCAACATAAAAAATTTATATCAGCTATTTGCAACAAAGTTAGTGCATGACGCACATAATTTTGTTGAAATTGGAGTTTGTGTGGAATATATTACGTATATATCCAATATATTAAGAATATATAAATGCATATAGAAAGATATTTGCGTATAAATTTACCTAAAGTACAATCTTGCTTTTTATGGGGAGCAAGGAAAACAGGTAAATCTACATATTTAAAAGGACGTTTCCCTAACAGTAGCTATATAAATCTACTTCAAGCAGAAATATATCAAAAATACTATAAGAATCCGGAAAGATTAAGACAAGAATTGCGCGTAGAAAGTAAAACGTCAAATTATTACAGACACGCCTAAATTCTATTTATTTGATACCGGTGTAGCTAATTATTTAAGGAGATATAGATTTAATGAGATGATAGGGATAGATACTGGTAAAGCATTTGAACACTATATATTTTTAGAGTTAATGGCATATAAAAATTTAACCGAGAAAATAGATAATATATCTTATTGGAGAACGAAAGAGGGTTATGAAGTAGATTTCATAATTCAGGATCAAGCATTTGAAGTTAAAATAAGTAATAGTATAAAGAACCAACATATAAAAGGATTACTACAATTTAAAAAAGAACATTCTTTTAAATTTAATTTGTTTAGAAACTAAGAAAAGAATTATAAAAATAAATGAAACTGAAATTATAATTTGGCCCATTGAAGAATTTCTTTCCGAGTTATGGGCGCATAATATCTGGCAGTAATAAAGGGGGCATTGTTATGTATCTCAAAAAAGCAAGGTAAATACTTGCAAACAAGCTGTTATGAGATTAGCTATTTTAACCAGAGCTAGCTAAAGTAATGTTCTTACGCAGATGTATTGGTGATGTTAATTAAAATTTCTAATCCCCTGCCGTAGATATCCGTAACCTGTTACAACGGTTAACAAAGCTGCAATCCAAATAGATATCTTTCCAATTAAGTTAGTATGAGGTATCCCTGTAGTCTCTTCTCCTAAAAGTAATATAATGATAGCAATCATCTGAGCAGCTGTTTTAATTTTGGCTAAATGACTTACTGGCACACTTATTTTTACTTCTGCTAAATATTCACGCATTCCAGAAACTAGTATTTCTCTACATAAGATTACTAAAGCAGGGAGCACTGGTGCAATACCTCTATCTACCATCATCATAAGAGTTGCTGCAACAAGCAATTTATCGGCAATTGGATCTAAAACTTTTCCAAAATTTGATTGAACTCTCCAGGTTCTAGCTAAAAACCCATCAAAATAATCAGTAATACTCGCAAATATAAAGATTGTAGCTGCAGTA
Organism: uncultured Alphaproteobacteria bacterium; assembly: GCA_903887235.1. Classification (GTDB taxonomy): domain Bacteria; phylum Pseudomonadota; class Alphaproteobacteria; order Rickettsiales; family Midichloriaceae; genus Aquirickettsia. The sequence continues at coordinate 95,322 of CAISOX010000041.1, forward strand.
TAATGTGCAATTTTAGAATCAATGTAAAATGCTGACACCAAAACAGGTATCAAAATTATTCTAAGTGAAGTTAAAATATTTGGTATATTTTTTTGCATAATATTGTGCTTACACTTTGTCGTTAGACTTATGTATATACTGAAAAATATTTTTTGCCAATTTCTTGTTTATACCTTCTATTTTAGCAATGTCTTCCTCACTTGCTAATTTTAAATTATTTAGCGAATCAAAATACAAAAGCAAGCTCCTTTTTCTTTTTTCACCAATGCCTTTAATCGCATCTAATTCCGATTTCTTACTACTTTTCCTCATTAAATTTCTATGTGATGTCACTGCAAATCTATGAGCTTCATCCCTAATATTTTGTAAAAAAAGCAGTGTTTTATCATTTTTATCAATCTGGAAAGAAAATTTTCCATTTTGATGGAAAAATTCTCTTCCAGAATTTCTGTTTAATCCCTTTGACATTGCAACTATATTGACATTATCAATATTCATATTATTAAATTCATCAGTTACAGCAGATAATTGACCCTTTCCTCCATCAATTATAATTAAATCAGGCAAAGAGTTTTGATCAATATTTTTAAATCTGCGTCTGATAACCTCTCTTAACATATGATAATCATCCATGCATTTTTTATCAGCAATCTTATATTTTCTATATTCACTTTTAATGAATCCATCATGCCCTACCACAACTACGCATCCTACTGGATTAGCTCCATGGTTATGGCTATTATCATAAATTTCAATTTTTTCAGGTATAAAGGGAAGAGCGAATTTTTTAGCTATATCATGAAATATATCTATTTTTGTTAAATAATTTTGGATGTATTTGTTATACACCTCCTTTGTATTTTCAATCACAAAATTAAAAATATTTTTATCATTCTTATTTTTTGGTAGGATTATCTTAGATTTAGTAGTGCTTTGAGTTACTTTTGATATAATTTTAAAGTCTATATCTTCAATATTGCACCAAATTTCATTAGAGATTTCATTATTTTGATAAAATTGAATAATGAATCTATAAATGATTTCTTTTTCTGATTCTATTGAATTTCTGTCAAAAAAATGGCATTTATCGCCGAAATTGTGACCGTCTTTAATTGTATATACCTGTATGCAGTATTTTTGCGAAGAAGATTTTTCATAGAAAATGAATATATCAATATTTCTGTTAGAAAATCCATGAAAAATATTTTTTGACTGTACATAATTTAATAACTTTATTTTATCTCTAATATTTGCTGCTTTTTCATATTCCATTTCATCACTATAATGTTGCATTTCTCTTATAAAATCTGAAAAAATTTCTTGAGTCTTGCCAGATAAAAACTTTTTTAAATTGATAATTGATTTGCTATAATCTTCTGGGCTTATTTTATTTACACATGGTGCGCTACATCTTTTTATTTGATACATCAGACAAGGCCTTCTTCTTGTTGAGAAATAATAATCACCACAACCTCTTATTAAAAATAATTTTTGAAGTTCAATAATAATCTTGTCCAGCTTGTCAACTGACAAAAACGGACCAAAATATATTAAAGTATCATTTTTTTTACCTCTAAATTTTTTTAACTTAGGGAAGTCATGATTTTTATCTAATACGATATAGGGAAAACTCTTATCGTCTTTTAAAGCAATGTTATATTTGGGCTTGATGCTTTTTATTAAATCTGCTTCCAATATTAATGCTTCAATTTCAGATTTAGTAAAAAGAATATCTATTCTCTCTATGAGAGATACCATTCTTTTTAATCTATAGGATAAATTATTAATATTTGTATACTGAATGACTCTCTTGCTTAAATCCTTTGCCTTACCTATGTAGAGAATCTGGTCATCCTTACCAATCATTTTATAAATACCAGGTCTTGAAACAAGAGTATTGGCGCAATTTTTTATAGCATTAATGCCATTTCTAATATTAGTATTAATCAAATCAATAAAAAAATAAGTATTTGATAATACTATAAGATTTTAGTAGAATAAACGAAATAAGTTTATTTTTTTATGGCAGGCGGATCAGGAGATTATACTACAGGTGGTTCTATAGGAGGGGGTATGCACATTGACATTGCGCCTCTTAAAGATATTAATGTTTCATTTGAAAATTTACAAAAATCAAAAAATCTTGGTTCATTTGTTGAATCTTCAGCGGTTGGTGCAATTTCCAGATTAGGCAATGCTTTAAAAGGCATGAAGGATGTGATTTCTATATCATCATTGACACCAATGACTGCAATCTCTCCACCTGTTACCCCTATTGGTGCAGGCGCTAAATTACCAGGTCTTATGAGTCGTAAGGGCTAGTACATAATTATAATTATTTAAAACATGAACTCTGAAGTTGAACTGATTAAGTCTAGGATTCTGCCTTCTGAGATAATTGCCAAAAAAGTCCTACTTAAAAATAGAGGGGGGGCTGATTACGTGGGTTTGTGTCCGTTTCATAGAGAAAAAACTCCTTCTTTTTTTGTGAATGATGATAAACGTATTTATCATTGCTTTGGGTGTGGTGTGCATGGAGATATCTTTAGTTTTGTAATGCAAGATGAAGGGATTTCATATAAAGAAGCCTTGGAAAAATTGGCTGATATTGCCGGTGTAAAGCTGAAAATAAAAAATAAAAAAGAAATTGAAAAATTTGAAAAAGATAAAATTTTCTTTCAGATATATAAAAAAGTGGCTGAATTATACCAGGAGCAGTTATTCAATGATGTTGGTAAAAATGCACTTAATTATGTTTTATCTAGGGGGATAAAATTAGAGATAATAAAGCAGTATAACTTGGGTTTTTCACCCAAGGATCTTTCAATTATATTAAGTGAGTTGAAAAAAGAATTTTCTGAAGATGATTTATTTAATTCAGGAGTTATAAATAAAAAAAATGACTTTATCTATGATCCTTTTTATGGTCGTTTAATATTCCCTATAAAAAATAGAGCAGGAGAATGTATTGGGTTTGGTGGCAGAATATTAGGTGATGGAGAGCCTAAGTACTTGAATTCAGCAGAAAACCCTATATTTATAAAGAGTGAACATTTATACGGATATAATGATGCAAAGAATAGTATTTATAAAGATGGTAACGTAATAGTAGTTGAAGGGTATATGGACGTTATTGCTTTAGTAAATTGTGGAATTAAAAATGTGGTAGCACCACTTGGTGCTGGCATAAAATTAAGTCAAATTCAAATTTTGTGGGATACATGCCAGGTACCCACTATATGTTTCGATAATGATTTGGCTGGCAAAAATGCCGCAAGAAAGATTGCATATGAGAGTTTAAAATCTATATCTCATAACAAATCTCTAAAATTTGTTAAATTAACTAATGGGAAAGATCCAGATGAAGTTATCAAAAATAAGGGTGTTGAATTTTTTAAAGACCTAGTCTCTCAAAGTATAGCGCTGTCTGATTATATATTTGGAATTGAATCAAATAAATATAACTTAAGCACTCCTGAGAAGAAAATTGCTCTTAAAGTTAATTTAGAAAAAATTTCAGAAAGTATAGCTGATTATTTTCTTAAAAAGAGTTACTCACAACATTTTAAAAACAAATATTACGATCTAATTTATAAATTCAGAAAATTACCCTATACAAAAAATTTTGAATTAAGTTCTTCGCAATTTTCGGCCATTTCAAAAGAGAATAAATTATATCAGGAAGGTCTTTTTATCTTAAGTATTATATGGAATTATCCAGATTTATTGGACGATAATAAAATAATAGAAGATCTAATTGAGGCTGATTTATGTAATGAACTTGACAATATAAGAAAAATGTTGTTAGATTTTTCCCTTAGTGATGATAACAAGCTGTTGTCATTTTACAATAAAAGCATTGCAAATCCAACAGAAAAAAATGATTTCAGTAGAACAATTGAGAAGTTGACTAAGTTTATAAAATTTGAATCCCAAATAGAGGCCAAGGAAAATTTGTTTAGAGCATTTAACATAAAAAAAATACGAACTATTAGGGATGAGATAGAATTATTAAAAAATCAATTATTGTTAACTGTTGATGACAAGTTGATGAAAAAGATGTTATACCTAAAGAAGTATGAGAGACAACTTAAGGACGAGATTGCAAATCAATAATTTTTACATTATTTTTAACTAAAAATAAACTTATAATGACAAATACAAGTATCAAATTTCAAAATTCTAAACTTCATGATAAATTGAAAGAGTATATTAAAATTGGCAAAATATCCTCTGAGGAACTTGATAAAATTATTCCTGAGGAGGCAGATCATGAAATAGTTAAAGGGGTAATTTCTTTTCTCAAGGAATCAGGAATAGCAATTATAAACAAAGATACGGAATCAAATGTAGTGGAGAGAGATATTGAAGGTGATGATGAATTTGAATCTTCTTCAGAGAGTATCGTTGGTGGCATTGGTAATGATGATCCTGTTAGAATGTATTTAAAGGAAATGGGGTATAGGTCATTACTTACCAGAGAAGGGGAGGTTGAGGTAGCTAAAAGAATTGAAGAAAGCAGGAAGAATAAGCTATTTTTTTTAATTCAAGCTCCTATGTCGCTCAAAGAGATGCAGGATTGGTATGATGATATACTGACTGGGAAAAAGCTACTGCGCGAAGTTATAGATATTGATGCTACGGCAAGTAGCGAGCGATCATTTGATCAAGATGATTCGACTAATGTTGATTTTGATGATAATGAAGAAAGCAATGAGAGTGAATTTGATGCAGAGCATAATACATCTATTTCAGCTATAGAGAGTGAACTTAAGCCAAAGGTTTTAGAAATTTTGTTAAAAATATCAGAATATAGTAAAGAATTACTAAAGTTTTATCACGATAACAGTAAACTGAAAGATAGCGACGTGAAGAAAATGCAGGATAAAAATAAGCAAAATATTATCAACGAGAAAACTAGTAAAATAGCTGAGTTATTAGATGAAATAAAGCTTGATGATCAGTACATTAATAGCATTTTTGTGTTGCTAAAAGAGATTAATAAAAATATCATCCAAATAGAATGTGACATATTTAAAACTGCAACTCAATCTAAATTCAATAGGGCTCAGTTCATCGAGATGTATAATAGCATTAAGCTAGATAATGAATGGTTGGAATCTTTGACGAAAAAGGGTATAAAATATGCAAAATTTATCGATGATAATTTAACATTTTTTCAAAAAATAGGGCAAAAATTCGAAAAAATAGAAACAAAATGTGGTTTGCCAATCTTTGAGTTTAAATTAATTTTTCAGAACATACAAAAATGGGAAAGGGAAGTTACAAAAGCTAAAAAAGATATGATAGAAGCGAATTTAAGATTGGTAATTTCAATTGCTAAAAAATATGCCAATCGTGGGTTACAGTTTCTTGATTTGATACAGGAAGGAAATATTGGATTAATGAAAGCTGTTGATAAATTTGAATATCGTAGAGGATATAAATTTTCAACTTATGCAACATGGTGGATTAGGCAGGCTATCACTCGTTCAATTGCTGATCAAGCTAGAACGATTAGAATACCAGTGCACATGATTGAAACAATAAATAAAATTATACGCACATCCAAGCAATTAGCGCATGATTTAGGCAGGGACCCCACATCTGAGGAGATAGCAGAACAATTGTCAATTCCAGTAGATAAGGTAAGAAAAGTATTGAAGATTTCTAAAGAGCCAATGAGTTTAGAAAATCCCATTGGTGATGATGAAGGAAGTATGTTGGGTGATTTTATCGAAGATACCAATGCAATTAAACCAATCGATTCTGCTGTCCATTCAAATTTGAGAGAAACAACTACCAAAGTTTTAGCAACCTTAACACCAAGAGAAGAAAGAGTTTTAAGGATGAGGTTTGGTATAAGTATGGAAACTGATCATACTTTAGAAGAAGTTGGAAAACAATTTGATGTTACGAGAGAAAGAATTAGGCAAATTGAAGCTAAAGCACTTAGAAAATTAAGGCACAAAACCAGATCTAGAAAATTAGATAGCTTTATGTAAAATAGTTTAATAACCATTTCAATAAATTTAATAATGATGGCGATTATCTTGTCGTGGGAGAAATTGATATAGGTTATTCTTTACTCCTCGGATGAAAATTAATAAAATTTTTCACTAAATAATTCATGTCAATTTTAGTATATCTTTGAGTAGTAGACAAATTTTTGTGGCCTAATAATTCCTGAATTGTTCGTAAATCTCCTTCAGAATTAGCCAATAAATGTGTTGCAAAACTGTGCCTTAGGGAATGAGGTGTGGTGAAATCAGGTAGACATAATCCTGCTCTTAATTTTCTTAGGGTTTTTCGAAAAACATCGGGATTTAGCTTATCTCCTTTCTCTCCATAAAATAAAAAGCTGTCAGTTTGAAATTTATATGGGCAGGAAGAAATGTAGCTTTTTATTTGTTCTTGAATTATTGGTAGTAAATATAGTTCCCGTTCTTTGTTGCCTTTTCCTGAAACAATTACTCTAAGAAATTCATCGTAAAAATTATTTACCCTAAGATCTAATGCTTCACTAATTCTCATTCCGCATCCATATAGCAAATATGCGATTGCTTTATTTCTTTGCCCAATCCAAAAATTATTACTAATTTTTTCTATAGTATTCATTATTTCAATTGCAGATTTTACAGGCAATGCTCTAGGAAGTGGTTTATTTAATTTCGCAATTTTTACAAGATTTATATTTTGATTTTCTATTTTATATTGCTCTTTCAAAAATTTATAAAAATTCTTTATTGAGGATATGGTTCTATTATTAGAAATGCTTGCTATATTATTTCTTTTTCTGAATGCCAGCCAAGATCTAAAATCATGCACTTCTAATTTATCCAACAACTCAAGTGATATTGATTCTCCATGATGATTAAAAATAAACTGTAAAAAATAATATATATCGGTGATATATGCATTGATTGTATTTTGGGAATAATTTAGGTTTTTATCAAGATAAGTTATCCAATCGTTTAAACATTTCTGCACTTCCTTATTAATTTTTAGGCTATTCATTTAAATCCAGAGCTGTCGATAGTGTATATGTAATACCTATTCTATTTAAAGCATTAAACAAAAGCAAATAACTATTGATAATGGTGTAAATTTCATTGCAGAGAGGTGATGATTAAAGCTTCCTACCGTAGTTGAGTAATTATAAATATTTATAACAGGCTTGATTTTTAATGGTGATGGGAGTAATACTTAGTTAAATTTTGATAAATTACGATGCTAAATGAATAATCCTTATGATTCCTCTTTTTTGTCTCAAAATGCTTTGTTTATAGAAGAGCTATACAATGAGTATTTGAAAAATCCAAATTCAGTTGATGAAAGTTGGAGAAAATATTTTTCTGAATCAGAAGAAAATAAGGATGACTTTAAAGATTTTTTTTCAGGACCAAGCTGGAGAAAAAGGTGCAATAAAATTATAGGCTACCAAGAAGAAGTAAATATTGATGTTAAAAAAGAAAAAGATAGTCCAAGTAAAATTAGCGATGTTTCACTAAAAATAGCAAAGTTAATAGATGCTTTTAGATCATATGGGCATATGGCTGTAAAATTAGATCCTTTAGGCTTAACTAATAAAAATCTTCCTAAAGAACTTGATTATAGGAATTATGGCATTAAGGAAGAAGAATTAGAGCGACAAGTGTACGTAGATGGAGCTTTTGGTCAACAAGAAATGCTATTAAAAACTCTCTATCAAAACCTTGTAAACACCTATAGTGGGAGGTTTGCTGTAGAGTTTATCCAGATTGATAATTATGAAGAGAGGGAGTGGTTGAGAACTACGATAGAAAGCGATGCTGGGGTGATAGTTTTTGACAAAATGAAAAAGAAAAAGATTCTCAATAGCCTTATTGAAGTTGAGATGTTTGAGGAATATCTACACACCAAATTTCCTGGCGCAAAGCGATTTTCGATAGAGGGTGGTGAAGGGAGTATTACGGCAATTGAAGAGGTCATGGAAAAATCTGCAGAAAATCATGTTCAGGAAGCGGTTTTTGGCATGGCGCATAGAGGAAGGCTTAGTGTGCTGGCAAAAATCATGAAAAAGCCCTATCGTGCTATGTTTTCGGAATTCAAAGGCAGCATATTCATCCCAGACGATTTAAATTTGCCTGGTGACGTAAAATATCACTTAAGTGCTTCGGTCGATGTGGAGATTAATGGAAAAAGCATGCATCTTACGCTCACGCCCAATCCATCTCATTTAGAATTGGTGAATTCTGTTGTATCTGGCAGAGTGAGAGCTAAACAAGATGATATTGCAGATAATAACAGAGAGAGGGTGATGGGAGTGCTTTTGCACGGTGATGCAGCGTTTTCTGGGCAAGGTTCAGTTATGGAATCATTGGTCTTAAGCAACGTTAAAGGATATACAGTAGGCGGAACTATCCACATAATAACGAACAATCAAATTGGATTTACCACAAATGTTTCAGATGGCAGATCATCAAGATATTGCACAGATATAGCTAAAATGATAGGCGCTCCAATTTTTCATGTGAATGGGGATGACCCCGAAAGCGTTGCTTATGTGAGCAGTATTGCTTCTGAATATCGGATAAAATTCAAGAAAGACGTATTTATAGATGTTGTGTGTTATCGTAAGTATGGGCATAATGAAGGTGATGAGCCGATGTTCACTCAGCCCAAAATGTATAACGTAATTCATAAACACAAAACTCCTTCAACGATTTATGCGCAGAAAGTGCTGAATTCTGGAGACATAACGCAGGAGGAGATAAATGAAATTAAACAGAAATTTAAAGAATTTCTCAATACTGAATTTGAATTATCAGATAGCTATAAAGCGCAAAAAGCAGATTGGTTACAAGGAGTGTGGAAGGGATTTGATGCGTTTTTGAGCGATAAAAATAAGGATGTTAGTACTGGCGTTGATAAGAAAGAATTAAAAAATTTGGCAGATCCGCTAAGTAACGTACCGATTGATTTTCATGTGAATGCGAAGATTGATCGTGTGCTAAAGAGTAGGCGAGAGATGTTGGAAAAAGAAGGGGGTATTGATTGGGGGATGGGAGAAACTTTGGCTTATGCAACGTTGTTGAAGGATGGGTATAACATTAGGATCAGTGGTGAAGATGTTGAGAGAGGTACTTTCTCTCATCGACATGCTGTTGTGGTTGATCAGGAAAGCGAAGCCAAATATACGCCACTTCAAAATTTAGGCGAAGGCCAAAAGGCAAATTTTGAAATACACAATAGTGTTCTTTCCGAGCTAGCTGTAATGGGCTTTGAATATGGCTATAGCTATTCAAGTCCCAACACCTTAGTGATTTGGGAGGCGCAGTATGGTGATTTTGCCAATAGCGCACAAATGATGATAGATCAATATATATCATCAGGCAAGGATAAATGGTTGAGGATGAGTGGGCTTGTTCTACTTTTGCCACATGGATATGAAGGGCAGGGGCCTGAGCATAGTTCTGCAAGACTTGAGAGGTACCTGCAGCTTTGTGCAAATGACAACATGACTGTTGCGAATTGCACAACACCAGCATCTATTTTTCACTTACTAAGACGTCAAATGATTAGAAACTATAGGTGCCCTCTCATTATCATGACGCCAAAATCATTATTAAGGCATAAATTAGCAGTTTCTAAATTAGCGGATTTAGCTGAGAGTACGCATTTTAAATCCATAATAGAAGATGATATTAGAGACTTTAATAAGATAGAGAAGCTGATATTTTGCAGTGGTAAAGTTTATTATGATTTGTTTGAAGAAAGGGAAAGGCTCAATGAAAATAAAGTTGCTTTGATCAGATTAGAAGAGCTTTATCCATACCCTAAAAAGGAGATAATCCAACAGTTTGGTAAATATAGAAATATTAGACAAATTATTTGGTGCCAAGAAGAACACAAAAATATGGGGGCATGGCAGTACATTAAACCAAAATTTGAAGAAGTATTAAAAGAGATTGGCAATAAGTTAGAGGTGAAGTATGTTGGTAGAGATGAATCCGCATCTCCTGCAGCAGGATATACGAAATTGCACCTCGAAGAATTAAATAAATTTTTGAAAAAAGCATTTGAATAATAGGAGTTAAAAATTATGGCAGTTAACATTATAGTTCCATCATTGGGAGAGTCAGTTACAGAAGCTACTGTGGCAAAATGGCACAAAAAAGTTGGAGAGCAAATTCAAGTTGATGAAATTTTATTAGAGCTGGAAACTGATAAGATAACGCTGGAAGTGAATGCGCCTGTTTCAGGAATTATTACTGAAATTAAATTTAATGAGGGAGATGTAGTAGCGGTAGGCGATACTTTAGGTTCTCTTGAAAAAGGTGGAATTGCGGAAATACAAAAAAATATTAAGGCAGCTACAAATGAAGGCACTATAGATGTTAAAGATACTCAACACATGCAGCCACAGATTACTAGGGATCAAATTTTTTCTCCAGCTGCTAGTAAAATTGCATCAGAGCATAATTTACAAAATATAGCCAATACTACAGGGAAAGATGGGCGCGTTACCAAAGGTGATGTCCTATCTGCGATATCAAACTCTCAGATTCAAAATTCAGCAATTTCTCAACCTCATGAGCAACTTGAAGAAAGAATAAAAATGACCAGGTTGAGACAAACAATTGCTAAAAGGCTCAAAGATTCTCAAAACACTGCTGCAATATTATCAACTTTTAATGAAGTGGATATGTCGGCAGTTATGAAATGCAGAAAAGATTACCAGGATGCATTTAAAGAGAAATATGGTGTAAAACTTGGATTTATGTCATTTTTTGTTAAAGCTACAGTTGTTGCTTTAAAGGAAATACCAGCGGTTAATGCTGAAATAGACGGAGAGTATTTAGTTTACAAGAATTATTATAATATAGGCGTAGCTGTTGGAACAGAGCAGGGGCTTGTTGTTCCAGTTGTTAAAAATGCCGATAAAATGAACCATGCAGATATTGAGAAAAATATTGTAAATCTTGGTAAAAAAGCCAGAGAAGGTAAACTTGCAATGAGTGACATGCAAGGTGGCACATTTAGTATCACAAATGGTGGGATATATGGTTCTTTACTGTCCACCCCAATAATTAATCCACCTCAATCTGGTATACTTGGCATGCACAATATAGTAGAAAGACCAATTGCTGTTTCAGGTCAGGTTGTCATACGTCCTATGATGTACATAGCTCTTTCATATGATCATAGGATAATAGATGGAGGTGAGGCTGTTACATTTTTAAAGAGAATAAAAGAAATGGTAGAAACGCCTGAGAAGCTTTTGTTTGGATTATAGTAAATTATTAAGAGTTTGGTATTATGGAAAAGTATGATGTTTTAGTTATAGGCGGTGGCCCAGGTGGATATGTTGCTGCTATTAAGGCTGCTCAGCTTGGTAAAAAAGTTGCATGTGTAGATAACAAGCAATTTATAGGTGGTACATGTCTAAATGTTGGGTGCATACCATCGAAGTCATTATTAAATATCACTCATAAATATCATGATGCAAAACATAATTTTGCTTCAAGAGGAATAGAATGTAAGGACATTAGTTTTTCATTAGATAAAATAATGAAAACTAAGGATTCAACGGTTTCTGGTTTGGGACAAGGTATAGCTGGTCTATTTAAAAAGAATAAAGTTGATTATTTTAACGGGCTTGGCAAATTTGAGTCAAATAATAAAATATCTGTAGCTTTAAATAGTGGTGAAAATAAGTTATTAGAAGCAGATAACATAATAATTGCAACAGGTTCTGTTCCAGTGACTTTGCCAAATATGCCAATAGATGAAGAAAAAATAGTTACCTCAGATGGTGCATTATCTCTCAAAAAAGTTCCTAAAAAGATGATTGTGATAGGGGGTGGAGTAATTGGGCTTGAGCTAGGTTCAGTATGGTCAAGACTTGGGGCTAAAGTTGAAGTTGTAGAATTTGCAGACAACATCCTATTTGGTTTTGACAGTGATATAAGAAAAGAAGCAAAGAAAATATTTGAAAAGCAGGGATTAACCTTTAAACTTTCTTCCAAAGTAACATCAGCGCAAATTAAGAACGGTAAAGTGGAAGTTGAGATTACGTCAATATCTGGAGGCAATGCAGAGAAAGTTGATTGCGATGTTGTTTTGGTTGCTGTTGGTAGAAAACCTAATACAGAATCATTGAATTTGGCTAAAATTGGCATCAAATTAGATGAAAAGGGTAGGGTTATAGTAAACGGGCAATTTAAGACGAATATTTCAAATATTTATGCAATAGGAGACGTTATTGCTGGACCAATGCTTGCGCATAAAGCATCTGATGAAGGTGTTGTTGTGGCTGAAATTATTGATGGGCAACATGGACATGTCAATTATGATACCATACCTGGTGTAGTTTATACGCATCCAGAAATTGCTTCTGTTGGCAAAACTGAGGATGAATTGAAAAATAATAATGTTGAATACAAAATTGGCAAATTTCCATTTCTTGCTAATAGCAGAGCCAGAACTTCCGGTGAGACAGATGGTTTTGTTAAGATTATTGCATGTAAAAAAACTGACCAAATTTTAGGTGTTCATATTATTGGTGATGCAGCGGGAGAATTAATTGCTGAGGCAACAGTTGCTATGGAATTTAAGGCGGCATCAGAAGATTTAGCAAGGATTTGCAATCCACATCCAACATTAAATGAAGCGATAAAAGAGGCCTCTCTTGCTGCATATTTTAAACCAATTCATTTATAATTTAGAACTTGAAAATTTTTTTAACAAATACTCTCTCTGGTAAAAAAGAAGAGTTTGTACCTATTGATAAAAGTGGTATTAAGATGTATGTATGTGGTCCTACTGTTTATGATAGGCCGCACATAGGCAATGCTAGGTCATCCGTGATTTTTGATCTTTTATTTAGGCTATTGAGAAATGTATATTCCAAGGTTACCTACGTAAGAAATATAACTGATGTTGATGATAAGATAATTGACGCTGCAAATAAAAATAATGAGAGTATAGAGTCATTAACAACAAGAATAACGCAATATTTTCATGAGGATTTAGGCCATCTAAATTGCTTAATTCCTAATCAAGAGCCCAAAGCCACAGAAAATATTCCCGAGATGATATCTATGATAACAAGGCTTATAGAACTAGGCCATGCTTACGTTAGTGATGGGCACGTATATTTTGACATCGATAGTTATGGTGATTATGGGAGGCTTTCAAAAAGAAAAATTGATGATCAAGATATTGGTGCAAGGATTGAGATTTCGGAGCTAAAGAAAAATCCAATGGATTTTGTGTTATGGAAGCCAAAAAAGCAACATGAAAAAATGGGTTTTTCTAGTTCATGGGGCGATGGAAGACCTGGTTGGCATATTGAATGCTCTGTTATGAGTAAAAAATATTTGGGTGATAATTTTGATATTCACGGTGGTGGTGTTGATTTGGTTTTTCCTCACCATGAAAATGAAATAGCCCAAAGTATTTGTGAATCAAAAAATAACAAATTTGCAAAATACTGGGTTCACAATGGATTTTTGACAGTAGAAGGTGATAAGATGAGCAAAAGTCTTGGAAATTTCATAACTGTTAAAGAGCTGTTAGATAGAGGAATTAGTGGAGTGGCGCTGAGGTATTTTTACTTAACTTCACATTATAGAAGACCACTGGATTTTAATCAAAAAGCATTAGAGGATTCACAGAAAAGCATAACTAAATTTCAAAAATCTATTCAAAAGTATGGTGAGAAATTTGATGTAAATTCAAGAAAGCTACCAGATGAATTTTTATCATATATAGCAGATGATTTAAACACACCTCTTGCACTTTCCTTCATTCATAAATTATCAAGCAATGCGCAAGAAGGCGATGAAGATTATGCAATAGATTTGTTTAATTGTTGTGACTTTTTAGGTCTTAATCTTGAAGAGAAGTTTGGAGCAATCCAATTAACTCCAGAAATTATAAAGCTTGCAGAAGAGAGAAAAAAACTAAAGGCATACAAAAAATGGGAAGAGGCTGATAAAATCAGGATGCAAATAGAGGAGCAAGGCTACAAGATCGTTGACACAAGGGATGGATACGAAATAATTTGAGATTGCAATTTTTAAGCAATAGTTTATAATATACCTCATATTTTATAGGGGTGTTTTATGACTACAACAATAAAAATTATCAAAAATAACCAAGATTCAAAAGAGCTTCTTGAGCAAATTTTCAACTTTACAAATAATCCAATCTCATGCGGAAGCTATGGAGATGGTAAACATTGTGAAAGAAGTATGGAAGGAAAGTTAAAATTATGGGGAGGTAGAGGTGATAATGGTAGTGAAAGTGATTGTAAATTAGCAAGGGTTGTTACTATAGATGATGAGCCAGCTGCATTATTTAATATTGGGCTAACTGGGTCAAGCCCAACTGTATCTGATAAGACAATTTCCAAATTTACTCAAAATAATGTTTATGAATTTTCTGCTGTGTTTATTGCAGATAAGTTTTTGGATAAGAAAGATAGCATTTCTAATAGTATTGGCAATATGGCTAATATTTGCAAAGTAGAGGCTGGTTTTACTAAAGCCTTTTTAACTATCAGAAAGGATCATCCTTATCAAAAAGATTTATTTTTGGGATTTGGTGGAAAAGAGCTAACTTGTGATAATTATACTGAGTTAATGGGAGAGAATTCATTTCACCCAGAAAGGTTTAAGTGTGAAGATGGAAAATTTAAAGAATGTACATCTTGGGATAGTCAAAAAATACAGCATGAAGGTTGGCATGAATCAGATAATTGCGTTGATTTTGTTGAAAAAACAGCATTTATTTTTGATATTAATCAAGGTCATTTCCATTTCGAGCATTCGGAATTGTAATATTGAGATATAGCATATTTTGAGGCGGGGCTTTTTTTAAATTCCTGACTTGAAATTAATGAGCTCTGTGAAGTATGGTTATATTGCTAAATTGCAAAATTATTTTCATTTTATAATCCAAATTTTGGTTTTAAAGGCGTGGTTTTGCAAGTAAGTTTAAAACTTCTTCATTCCTCTCTTGTGTAAAAATTACAGTGTACTCGTTGCTTTTTGCTCCATAACAACTTTACCTAGTTACAGATGAGAGTTATAAATACAACCTTCTGTTGGTAGACATTAAATTTATAAGTTATTAAATATAAATTTAACATTTAATCAGAGGTAGTGAATGGGATTATGGAAGGACTTAAAAAATGCATTTAAGACATTTACTAATTTGTCGTCTAAAAAAAAACCTAAAGATCTAAGTGGTAAAAATCTTGATAGAATGAGTATTATATCACAAGATAGTGAAAATACTAACTTACGTGAATCTGAAGATCTAGATCTATCCGCTAAAGAACACGGTAAAGAGCTCTATCAAATACAAGATGAAATGTATCAATGTGCAGCAAAAATTGAAAAAGTAGAGGGTGAATTAAGTAAAATTAGGGATGCAATAGCCTCAAAAAATACGGCCTTAAAACCCGTGGAAGATGAAATAGCCTCAAAAAATCAGGGTATGAGAGAGAAGCAAGTTGAGTTGAAAAACTTAGAGGTACTTTATGGTAGAACAAAGAATGGTCCTGATGCAATAAAGAATGACAAAGGAGAAACAGTCACAAAAGATGCAATGCTAAAAAAAATAAACGAAAAAATGAAAGAGGTGAGTAAGGAGTTTGGAAAATTAGAACAAGAATCGTGGCCATTGTGGACTAAAAAGGCTGAGTTAACTAGGGAGATAAGCAGTTTAATTGATAATGAAAAAATTACGATAAAACAGTTAGATGGTGAATACGTAAAGTTAGAAAAGTTAGAAAGACAAACTAAGACTCTTGAGGAAAAAGACAATAAGCAATTTGAAAGTGGATTGGGCTCAACTGCATCTACTAGTGGTACTAATAGCTTAAACAGTTCAAAATTGAAAATAAATCTTGATAAAGGGCAGGAACCTAGAGAGCATAATCAAGGAGTAAATAAAATCTTAAAGCAGCATGAAAATCACAGTAATGAAACGCATGTCAAATCAGGAAGGGGGGGGGTGTGTAAATAGGTGTTGAAAGTTGAGAAGCTGGGTTTGTAAACAGAAGCTTAAATTTTGCGCGGATTTCATGAGAGAAGAAAAAAAGGTTTTTTGATTTTTTTGGGTTATTTGTACATAACTTGATTTTTTGGGACCATTTGTGTACAATTGCTAGATTAATATTTGTATACAATGTCAAAAAATAGCAAGCATAAGCTAAAAAAATTTACTCTTGAGGAACATCTTTTAGAGTTTAAATATTGCTTAATGAAGGTGGTATTTTCTTTTATAATTATCACCGTAATCACTTTTCAATTTAGTTGGGATATATTTTATTTGCTCTCAAAGCCACTCTCAAAGCTTTCAGAGGGAGAGGGAAATTTTCACTTTATATACACTAAGTTGACGGAAGGTTTTATGACTGAACTAAAAATTTCTTTTATTTCAAGTCTCTTTTTATGTTCGCCAATTTTTTTCTATCAGCTTTATAAATTCCTAGAGCCAGGGCTATACAAAAAGGAAAAAAAAGTTGTTATGCCATATATATTTTTTCCTCCAATGTTATTTTTGATAGGGGTTCTATTGGTATACTTCGTTGTGATGCCAATAACCTGGAGATTTTTTATAAGTTTTCAAGATATAACCCCTAAACACGGCATTCCAATTATATTAGAAGCAAAGATAAGTGAATACGTAGATTTAATTGTGGAGTTATTCATAGGTTTTGGATTGGCATTTCAATTGCCGATATTATTAGTGATGTTAACAAAATTAAAAATTATTAACTATCATCAATTAAAAAAATTTAGAAGATATTCGATAGTATTAATTTTTATTTTAGCTGCTATACTTACCCCACCAGATGTAATTAGCCAAGTGATACTTGCATTACCGCTTGTGTTGTTATATGAAATTTCTATACTTTTATGTAAAAGAGTAAAATAAGTATGCATGATATTAAATTTATAAGAGAAAATAGTAAATTATTTGATAAGGGGATGGAAGGTAGAGGCATTCGTCCATGCTCTGAAGAAATATTGTTCATTGATAATATTGTGCGGGAGAATAAATCTAAAATTCAGGATTTACAACATGAAAGAAATGAAGTTGCCAAACAAATGTCCTTCATTGATCATAAGGATGAAAAATTTGAAATATTGAAGGAGAGGGGTTATGAAATCAAGCATAAAATACATATTCTGGAAGAGCAAAAAAATGAGGCGCAAGAAAAACTCAACAACTTTTTGATTTCGCTTCCTAACCTTCTTCAAGAAGGGGTTCCATATGGTGAAAAAGAAGAAGATAATCAGATTATAAGAAAGTTTGGAGAGCGGAGGCATTTTGATTTTACAGTTCGCTCGCATTACGATATAGGCGAAAGTTTAGGATTAATGGATTTTGAGAATGCAACAAAAATTTCAGGTTCAAGATTTGTTATATTAAAAAGGGATTTTGTAAGATTAGAGAGGGCGCTTGCAACTTTTATGCTTGATGTTCATGTGAGAGAGTTTGGTTTTGAAGAAGTTTCCACTCCAGCGCTAGTATTGGAAGAAACGATGTTTAAAGCTGGTCAATTGCCAAAATTTGAAGAAGATTCATTTAAAACTACGAATGGTTATAGACTGATACCTACTTCTGAAATCCCTCTTGTATGCATGGCAGCTGATGAAATCATAGCTGAGAGCGAATTGCCACGAAGGTACACAGCTTATACCCAATGTTTTCGTTCAGAAGCTGGAAGTGCGGGGAGAGATACCAAAGGAATGATAAGGCAACATCAATTTTCCAAAGTGGAATTAATAAGCATTGTAAAGCCGGAGGAGTCAGCAAATGAATTAGAAAGGATAACGAATGCTGCAGAAGCTATTTTACAAAAATTGGAATTATCATACAGAGTGGCACTTCTTTGTACTCAAGACACAGGATTTTGTTCACAAAAAACTTATGATCTTGAGGTTTGGTTGCCATACGAAAAAAGGTATAGAGAGATTTCTAGTTGTTCAAACTGTGGTGAGTTCCAAGCAAGAAGGATGAAAGCTAGGTATAAATCAGTTAAAGATGGTAAAAATTACTTTGTTCATACATTAAATGGGTCTGGTTTAGCGGTGGGTAGAACAATGATCGCAATTATAGAGAATTACCAAAATGAAGATGGCAGTATTTCTATTCCAAAAGAATTACAACCCTTTATGCAAAATCAAAAAATAATTAAAAAGGAAAAATGACTAAAATTAACGATATTAAATCAAAGTATGAATATGCGTCTTTAAATAGAAAAATAATTGCATTTGGGATTGATGTTGTAATTATAACATTGGTGCTATCACCAATTATGAATTTGCTCATGATGATATTTTTTGGATTTGATACTAATTATATGATCGATATTGATAAAAATCTTGATCAAACTAAAATCATGACTTTTTCATCGGTTATGAGTTCTTTTTGGAGTACAATAAGTAATCTAAGATATATAATGGTGCAGTTAATTTTACTTATGTTTGCAATGGCATACTTTGTATTTTTTTGGTATAAAATGGGTGCATCAATAGGGAAGCTGATAATGAGATGTAAGATAGTAGATGCGGATAGTTATAATGATATAACAATGAAGCAAGCTATCAAAAGAATGGCAGGACATCTTTTTAATTTAATAACATTGGGAATGGGGTTATTTATGGCAGATTTTACCAAAAAAAAGCAAGGTTTGCATGATAAATTTGCCAATACAGTGGTAGTGATTAAGAGGAAAAAAGAGAGTTAGAAATTAACTTTCTTTGTCCTCTATAGCATAATTCAGCTAAGTATTGACATCGTCATTCTTCGCTTATGTAGATTTTACTACACTTCGCTCATCACTCCTTGTAACTACCTATCTGACCCAAGCTCTATATTCTTGATGAATATTTTTATGTTTTTATTGCAATTTGTTTGGTCATATTTTTTTGAGATCTCTTTGAAATTTTTATCAAGGAAATAATATACTTGCTCTAAATATTGTTTATTTTCTATTATTTTACAGGCAAGATTTACTTTTTCTTCTCCTCCAAGTGCATCTAAAAGATCCGAATATGTTAGATCATTGCCAATATTTTTTACAATTATGTGGGGTGTTTTATATCTTTTTTGTAATTCTAAAATGGTTTTAAAATAGCCTTCTTGATCATAAATACTGCATGTTCCATGCTTTTTCCACTCATGCTCTATTAAATTAGTTGGCATCATTGTTTGTATTTCTCTTAAGGTATATATATTAACGTTGTGCCAATTTACAGAGCAACTACTATAGGATTCACAACCAGTACTCTTAATACAATATGAAGGGTGATTTGAAAATTTTTTTACATTATCTTTGTTTGGCCATAGTCCATGTGGGGATAAATTTTGTGTCATATATTTTGTCAAATTTTTGCATTCATTTTTGGGTCCACTCAAACAAAATGCTGGATACCAGCTTTGTGCAAAAACATAATAATCAAATTCTCCAGATGTAAAATCAGTTTTATGATTAATTTTGGCAAAACATAAAGCGATATTAAAAGATGCAATGCACAGAATTAATATAATTTTCATTAAAATTATACGTAGTCTTGTTTTGAACATAAAATTTATCCTATTGTGTTATTTAACTCTTTTTAGTATAAGGTGAATTAGTTTTCTCAGTAAGTCATAAAAATTAAAAGTTAAATGAAAATATTAATTGTAGCTTTATACTTTATAGGAATTATTGTAATAGGAATTTATTATTCAAAAAAGGTTAAAACTTCTAAGGGTTTTGCATTAGGTGGTAGAAAATTAAATGCTATTACAGCAGCGCTCGGTGCCGGAGCAGCTGATATGAGTGGATGGGTGATGATGGCGTTGCCTGGAGCTGTGCTTTTAAATGGTATTTCTGAGATTTGGTTACCAATAGGTTTGATAATTGGTGCATACTTGAACTGGCAATTTGTAGCTAGGAGAATTAGAGTGAAAACCCAAAAATATGGTGATTCAGTAACTATAGCAGGCTATTTATCAAATAGATTTGATGATAAATCTGGATTTTTAAGGGCGATAGTTGCGGCAATGACTGCGATATTTTTTATTATATATATTGCATCAGCGTTAGTTGCATTAGCTTTCTTAATTGAAACGTATACCAGTTATGACTATGAATACTGTTTAATTTTTAGTGGAGTATTTGTTTTATTTTATACCTCTTTAGGTGGATTTGTTGCCATTAATAAGATTGATGTAATTCAGGGTTCATTAATGTTATTCGCTCTTCTTTTAGTTCCAATAACAATTTTGATTGGAGATGCTGGCCATATCAACACTCTTGATCTAAATCTTAGTAATCCATTTTTAAATATTGATATAATTACTTTAATATCATTATTAAGCTGGGGATTGGGGTATTTTGGCCAACCACATATTTTAGTGAGATTTATGGCGATAGAAAAATCAAAAACCCTTAGAGCTTCAAAAAATATTTGTATGAGTTGGATGACTCTATCACTAATAGGTTCTTTTTGCATAGGACTGTTTGGTAAGTTATTATTTGAAAATATTGATGATATTAATCCTGAAACAATATTTTTGCTTTCAGCAGATAAGTTATTTCCAAGTTGGCTTTCAGGTGTTGTTTTAGCAGCAGTGCTAGCGGCAATTATGAGCACTATATCAGCACAATTGCATGCAACAGCTTGCTCCTTAACGGAAACTATATCCTTGAAGGTACTAGAAAAATACAATAGAATTTTGATAACAAGAGTTGTTATGTTTTTAGTAATATTGATTTCTCTAGTGTATGCATCTAATCCTAAAAATACAATCTTGGGGCTAGTATCTTTAGCATGGGCAGGTTTAGGAAGTGCGTTTGGTCCAACTATATTATTTTCACTTTATTCAAAGAAAATGACAAAAATAGGAGCATTAAGTGGAGTAATAATAGGTGGGCTTGTAGTTGTTATATGGCATTCATTAAAGTCTGTTGGAGGTATTTTTGAATTATATGAGATTATACCTGGGTTTATACTATCAAGTTTGGCTATAGCTCTAGTAAATAATATAGGTTGCAAAAAATAAATTTTAATGTACTAGTGTTCGTAGCTTAATTAATCAAGTAATGGCATGAAAATAAGTTATAAGATTGCATTCACTTCATTACTTGGAAATTTAATAGAATATTTTGGCTTTACGCTCTTTGCCATTTTTGCAAAAGAAATAGGGCAATCTTTCTTTCCAGAATTAGATTCATTTGCACAAGTAATTTCGGTATTTATAATTTTTGGTACAGGCTTTCTTTCGAGGCCAATAGGCGCAGTTTTTTTTGGGCATTTCGGAGATAAGGTAGGTAGGAAAAAGAGTTTAAGTTATACGATACTTGGAATGTCAGTCGTAACTCTCCTTATAGCTATTTTACCGGGATATCAAGCTATAGGAATTTTTGCCCCAATTTTTTTATTAGTGCTTAGATTGGCACAAGGATTTTTTGTTGGGGGTGAGGGACCAGGCGCTGCACTATTTATGCTTGAGCATAGTAAAATAGCGAATAGAGGGCAAGCTGGTGGTATAATAATTGCCTCGATAGTTTCTGGATCGTTTTTAGCTGTATTAGTTGGTATATTAATGAATAAACTGGAGATAGATAGTTCTTTTAGTTGGAGGATACCATTTTTTATTGCGTCATTTTTAGGATTAATTGGTTTATATTTAAGATTTTCTTTGCCAGAAACAAAGGACTTCATTGATATACAAAAAAAACAAAAAATTTTAAAAATTCCAATTCTAAGAGTTTTTCGAGATTATTGGAGAGAGATAATTTTAATAGCATCATTGGGAGGAGTTACTACTGCTGCGTCGTATACCATTATGGCATATTTAACTCCATATTTGGAAAAGCAACTTAATATAGAACATTTGCAAGCTTTAAAATATTCTTCGTTCTCGATATTTTCTTTAATCGTATCTTTGATAATTTTGGGACGTATATCCAATAGGTATAGCCCAAGGAGCTTTATTGTATTTTTTTCATATTTAGCAATATTATTATTTGTTCCAGCATTTGTAGCTCTAAATCATTCAAATAGCTTAATATTTGTTTTGGGCTTACTAATTTTGCCTATTATAACAGGTGGATTATGTGCTCCGGCATATCCATATGCAATTGAAAAATTTGCTGCAGAAGTTAGGTATAGTGGAGTGGGGTTAAGTTATACAATTGGTATTGCGATTTTTGGCGGATTTTCACCCCTTGTGTGCTCCTATTTAATTAAAGTTACAGGTTTGTACTATGCTCCAGCCTTTTACATCATAGGCTTGGCTATTGTGTATCTATTTTTCGAAAAAATTATAGAGGGAAAAAATTTATAGTTTAATAATTCTATGAAATTATTTTATATAAAGAGTTAAGTTAATTTTGTTATTTATCAATAAGTTATAGCACTTCGTAAAAATTATAAGAGGAAAAAAATTTATACAGCTTATTTAGTTGCATGTTTGAATTAGGGGAAAATATTTAAAGGCAACTACTCAAATAAGGGAAGTTAAATAGCTAATGATTTATAAAAAAAAAGATAAAAAATTTTAAATAAGTAAATGCATTTACGTATATTATCAAAAAAAGTGTATAGAGGTATTAAAAAGTCGTTGACTTCATGCTCAAAAGGTTTATAAATATTTCTACCAAATCATAGTATTTGAAATCGTGAATATAGAATTTATAAGACGGTGGTAAACTATTTAAGGTTTACTACTTGAATAGTCAAACTTGAGAGTTTGATCCTGGCTCAGAGTGAACGCTAGTGGCGTGCTTAACACATGCAAGTCGAACGGACGATATTTGTGCTTGCACAAATAAAGTTAGTGGCAAACGGGTGAGTAATACATGGGAATTTTCCTTGTAGTATGGAATAACTATTGGAAACAATAGCTAATACTGTATATTGCCGAGAGGTGAAAGATTTATCGCTACAAGATAAGCCCATGCAAGATTAGCTAGTTGGTAAGGTAATGGCTTACCAAGGCAACGATCTTTAGCTGGTTTGAGAGAATGATCAGCCACACTGGAACTTAGACACGGTCCAGACTCCTACGGGAGGCAGCAGTGGGGAATATTGGACAATGGGCGAAAGCCTGATCCAGCGACGTCACGTGAATGATGAAGACCTTAGGGTTGTAAAATTCTTTTAGTGGAGAAGATAATGACGGTATCCACAGAAAAAGTCCCGGCTAACTTCGTGCCAGCAGCCGCGGTAATACGAAGGGGGCAAGCGTTACTCGGAATTATTGGGCGTAAAGCGTGCGTAGGCGGCTTTATAAGTTGGAAGTGAAAGCCTTTGGCTCAACCAAAGAATTGCTTACAAAACTGTAGAGCTAGAGTATTAGAGAGGATAGAAGAATTTCTGATGTAGGGGTGAAATCCGTAGATATCAGAAAGAATATCGAAGGCGAAAGCATCTGTCTGGCTAAATACTGACGCTGTTGCACGAAAGCGTGGGGAGCAAACAGGATTAGATACCCTGGTAGTCCACGCAGTAAACGATGAGTGCTAGATGTTAGAACTATGTTTTAGCCTCGAAGCTAACGCATTAAGCACTCCGCCTGGGAACTACGATCGCAAGGTTAAAACTCAAAGGAATTGACGGGGACCCGCACAAGCGGTGGAACATGTGGTTTAATTCGATGCTACGCGAAAAACCTTACCAAGTCTTGACATGTTAGTCGTATAGCTAAGAAACTAGCTAGTCAGTTCGGCTGGACTATCACAGGTGTTGCATGGCTGTCGTCAGCTCGTGTCGTGAGATGTTGGGTTAAGTCCCGCAACGAGCGCAACCCTTATCTTTAATTGCCAACAGGTTATGCTGGGAACTTTAGAGAAACTGCCAATGGAGAATTGGAGGAAGGTGAGGATGACGTCAAGTCAGCATGGCCCTTATGACTTGGGCTACACACGTGTTACAATGGTAGTTACAATATGATGCAATAGGGCGACCTGGAGCAAATCTATAAAACCTACCTCAGTTCGGATTGCACCCTGCAACTCGGGTGCATGAAGTTGGAATCGCTAGTAATCGCAGATCAGCACGCTGCGGTGAATACGTTCCCGGGTCTTGTACACACTGCCCGTCAAGCCATGGAAGTTAAATTTTCCTTAAGTAAATGAGCTAACTGCAAAGAGGCAGTTTACCAAGGAGAATTTGGTGACTGGGGTTAAGTCGTAACAAGGTAGCCGTAGGGGAACCTGCGGCTGGATTACCTCCTAAAAGACAAATTAGATAACTTTATGTTATCAACAACATACTTACTATATACCACCGTCTTGTAAATTCTATATGCACAATCCAGTTAAATGTTTATTCTCTAATGAGTTATTAAAGATTTTGAATTTCATTGTTAAATTTTTATTAAAAAAGTAATAATAAGTTTATTATATGAAAATTTTTAAAAATCTAATGAATTTAATTAGCTTTTTAACATAGAAAGAAATGTTATGTAAGAAATGTAATTCAGAGGTTGCTAACTTTACGCATATTTAAGGACAGAACCCATAATTTTTTCCATACCATTAAGATTTCAATCATTCCCAGAAAAATAAGCGCAGAATTATAAAAGGAACAACCATAAAATTATAGGAGTATATTTTAAGAAAATTAAACAAATAGTGCAACAGTATATAATATCAACAATTATAATATTAGTTATATTCGTAGCAATAAGAGAAATAAATGATAACAGATCTTTCAAGTTTGAGAATTATAATTATGAAAGCTTTAAAACAGCTATTCAAACCAAATTTCCTATCGGAAGTGATATAGATAAAGTAATAGAAATATTGGTTGTTTCTCGTGTACAAAAAATTGAGATTTCTCAGGTGAATAATTATATAGCCGAAGGTACAAAGCCTAATGCCAAGTATATAATTTGTTTTGATTATTATGCTTCTGTTGTTTCTTTAAATCCTAATACTCTTTACATGATCTATACAGAAGTAGACGAAAATCGAAAAATAATAAAAATTACTGTATCTAGTAGTCCTTGGCTAGCAGGAACAAGATGGTAAGTTATATAACAAAAGCAAGAGAGGCGGTGAAGTTTATAGAAACTAGTAATAATGGTGGTAGATTTGATTATGATTTATGTTTTTCTGACAATTGCTTGGGAGCCAATAGTAACACTGTGCAAAGTGCAATTTATTATCAATCAATAAAGCAACCATAATCTCTGCTTTTCCAACATCTATTCCTAATACATTTGACATATTGTACCTCCTAAATTAATAATATTAAAAGTTTAAAGCTAACCATGTGAATACAGAATAAACCCATAGGTTTTTCTAAGATACCGTCCAACTTTAGACTTTTTTGGAAGGAGGTTCTTATCAGAGCCCCAGGATTTTTTCCTTGTCGCATCTTCAGAATCAGCACCGTTGTAAATAGGCATGCAATACTGCACCAGTAAGTGCTTATAAAAAAAGAAAATAGGCACGGAAAAGTGCACCACTATATTAGTTGTAAATAACTAAATATAGGTGCCAAATTGTATAGGGTGCAAATGTACGAAGAAATA
>CAISOX010000042.1 GCA_903887235.1 uncultured Alphaproteobacteria bacterium
TATTTCTTCGTACATTTGCACCCTATACAATTTGGCACCTATATTTAGTTATTTACAACTAATATAGTGGTGCACTTTTCCGTGCCTATTTTCTTTTTTTATAAGCACTTACTGGTGCAGTATTGCATGCCTATTTACAACATGCTATGGGTTGATAAAACTTATAGGAAATTAGGTTATGGAAAAAATTTGATGGAAGCAGTTCATGACTATGGTCGCAAATCAGGATGTAAAATAGCATCCGTTGCCACAATGACCTTTCAGGGTGCTAAATCATTTTATGAAAAATTAGGATATGTAGCGGACTTCGAGAGGCATGGCTATACTCAAAATTCTAGCTGCATCTTTTTAAAGCGAAGTTTGTAATATATAAAGCCAATTGGAAAAAAAACAAGCTTCTCATCCAACTTTGCACAATAAAATCCATAATACCTAAAACTTCTAAATATTGAGGATGACAGTTAAACAAATGCTAATTAACAAATTGAATAATAGCTATAGGAGCGCAATCACCTTTTCTGTAACCTGCTTTGATTACTCTTGTATAACCACCATTTCTTTCCTTATATCTAGGCGATAATACATTGAGTATTTTATCTGTTTCTTTTAAGCTCCCACCTAATTTAGATATCAACTTTCTCCTAGAATTTAGATCGTTCTCTTTGCCAGTTGTTATTAATTTTTCAACCACACTCCGCAAGCTCTTTGCTTTTGGCAAAGTGGTCAATATCTGTTCACAATTTATCAAAGATTTGCACAAATTTCTCAATAAACTTGTCCTGTGAGCACTTCTTCTAGAAAATTTTCTTTTACTTATTCTGTGTATCATATCAAAAATGCATTAATTATTTTCACCAAGGTAATCTTCCATTAGCTCTTCTAAATTCTCAGGAGGCCAATTTTCAATTTCCATACCAAATCTTAAACCCATTTCGACAAGTAATTCTTTGATTTCATTTAGGGATTTTTTACCAAAATTTGGTGTTTTTAACATCTGTGCCTCAGATTTCACAACCAAATCACCAATATATATTATATTGTCATTCTTCAAACAATTATGTGAACGAACAGATAATTCTAAATCACTAACTTTTCTAAGTAAATTAACATCAAATGGTATTTTTTTCTCTTTAGGTTTTTCAACTTCTTCTACTTCTTTAAAGCTTATGAATACCTGTAATTGCTCTTGAAAAATTTTAGCTGCCAGTGCCAGTGCCAGTTCTGCTTTAATAGAACCATTAGTTTCAACTTTTAAAGATAATTTATCATATTCAGTCTTTGAGCCGACTCGACTATTAGAAATCTTAAATGAACATTTAGAGACTGGGGAAAAGATTGAATCTATTGCAATAAAATCATTCCCATAATTTAATTCGCTGTGCTCGCTTGCAACCTTATAGCCTTTACCTGAAGCAACAATAAACTCCATGTTTAATTTAATATCTTTAGTAGCATTACAAATTACCAAATCTGGATTTACAATTTCAAAGCCAGGAACCACATCAATCATTCCTGCAGTAATTGATCCTTTTTTTGTTACATTTAAAGTAAACTTTTTATTACCAAATCCTGTATTTCCTTTAATTACTACGGATTTAAGATTCAAAATAATCTCAACTACATCTTCTTGTACATGGTCAATTGTCGAATATTCATGCTCTACTCCTGATATTTTTACAGCACAAATTGCCGTACCTTGCAATGATGACAGTAGTATTCTTCTTAAGGAATTACCTAAAGTTATTCCAAAACCTTTTTCCAAAGGTTCAATATGAAATACAGCAGAATTCTCTTCTACCTCTTCAATTGTATAATCTGCTGGTTTAATTAAACTGACCCAATTCAATGATATGTTAGTTTTCTGTATCTCTTCGTGCATCTATGATATACCTTATTAATTTAATACTTTAAACTCTTCTTTTTTTAGGTGGTCTAACACCATTATGAGGTATCGGAGTTATATCTTTTATTGTTGTGACATTAAGTCCTGAAGATATTAAGCCTCTAACTGCAGAATCTCTACCACTTCCTGGACCTTGAATTTTTACTGAAATTGTTTTCATACCAAATTCAGTTGCCTTTTTTGCAGCAACCTCAGCCGTAACCTGTGCTGCATATGGCGTTGATTTACGGGACCCTTTAAAACCATTACATCCCGCCGAAGACCAAGCAATAACCGCGCCTTGTATGTCAGAAATAGTAACTATAGTGTTATTAAATGTAGCAGATATATGTGCTATGCCAATAATAACGCTCCTTTTTTTCTTGCTAGTTGTTTTTTTATTCATGCTCAATACTTTTTTCTTCTTTAGTTATTGTTATTTAGTTACCTTTTTCTTTCCGGCAATTGCAATAGCTTTTCCTCTTCTTGTGCGTGCATTTGTATGGGTTCTCTGTCCTCTTGTAGGTAATTTTCTTATATGCCTTATACCTCTATACGACTTCATGTCAATCAAATTTTTGACATTTAGAGATACCTCCATTCTTAAATCACCCTCTACAGAATATGAGGAATCAATTGTTTCCCTTATTCTTCTGACTTCATCATCAGATAATGCTGAAACCCTAACACTTTCATTTATGTTAGCTTTTTCACATATTTGCTTAGATCTATGCGGTCCTATTCCATATATGTATGTAAGTGCTATACCGACTTTTTTAGCTGTTGGAATATTGACGCCTGCTATACGTGCCACGAAAACCTCTTTGCAATAAATTTTGTAGTTTAATGCTAAGAATTCTATATAATTTAATCTTTAAGTCAAGTGTATAAGTGAATTTATTTAATGGAGCTGTTTAAAAGGCAACGTTACAAACAAGAATAAGAAATTGAAATAACACATAAATTATATGAAATTGAAATAATGAAAATGGAAGAGAAGTAAATAAAATTGATCGAATGCAAGAATATCTCCTAAAAAATTAGTATTTTTCTAAAAACATCTGTATAAAATTTAGTTGCAGTATGGTTTAATATCAAATGCACAAATTATATAGCCAATTTATAATTATAGAAAAAAAGATTGATGAATAGATTAGGATGAGTTAATTAGTTAGTTGTAATTTTATTTTTCTAAATTTTTATTAATTTACATCAATAATGAAGAAGAAAGGTGTTAGCTTATCAGATTCTATAGTTAATTGGATAGAATATAGATTGCCAATTTTTGGCTTTATCAAACACTCTGCAAACTATAGAGTACCAAAAAATTTGAACTATGCTTGGAATTTTGGCTCAATGGCAGGAATTGCATTGTTAATGCAAATTGTAACTGGATTGTTTCTTGCCATGCAATATACCCCACATGTCAAAATGGCATTCGATAGCGTGGAAAATATAATGAGAAATGTGAATTATGGATGGTTAATTCGATACACCCACGCAGTTGGAGCATCCATGTTCTTTGCAGCAATATATATACATATTGGTAGGGGGCTATATTATGGCTCATATAAGTCGCCAAGAGAGCTGGTTTGGTTCTTTGGGATTTTTATTTTTGTAGCAACAATGGCAACTGCATTCATGGGATATGTTTTACCATGGGGACAAATGAGCTATTGGGGAGCAAATGTAATAACCAATCTTTTTTCAGCAGTGCCGTTTATTGGTGATGATATTGTGATTTGGCTGTGGGGAGGGTTTTCTGTAGATAATCCAACACTGAATAGATTTTTTGCATTACATTTTTTATTACCATTTGTAATTCTAGGATTAGTGATAATTCATGTCATTGCACTTCATGTACACGGCTCTAATAATCCTACAGGTGTAGAAATTAAGTCAAAAAAAGATTCTATTCCGTTTCATCCTTATTATACCGTGAAGGATTTTTTTGGATTTGGCATATTTTTTATTATCTATTTTTATTTTGTATTTTTTAAACCAAATTTACTAGGTCATCCTGATAATTACATTGATGCAAATCCTCTGGTTACTCCTGCTCACATTGTTCCTGAATGGTATTTTTTACCTTTTTATGCAATTTTAAGATCTATCCCAGATAAGCTTGCCGGGGTAGTTGCCATGTTTAGTGCCATCTTAATACTTTTTGTTCTTCCTTGGCTTGATAGTTGTAAAGTTAAAAGTGCCAACTACAGACCTTTATTCAGAATTTTTACATGTATATTTTTTATCAATTTTATTGTACTTGGTTATTTAGGAGGAGAAGTTGCTGAGGAGCCATATATTACATTTAGTCAGATTTCTACAATTTGGTATTTTACACATTTTTTAATTATATTGCCCTTGCTATCAAAGTTTGAAAAAACCAAAACATTGCCAAATTCAATTAGTGAATCACAGATAAAATGATAAAGTTGAAACAATTCTTGATGAATCAAAATTTATCCATTGCTTCTGAGTGGGTTTTGAGAAGTATTGTATGATCAAAATCGACCTTTTGAAAAACCATCCACACACTATACCAGCACTTGCAAATATTTGGTATGAAGTTTTAGGTAAAATTTGGGCGCCTGATGTTCTGATTGAACAGGTGATTGAAAGATTTGCAGGTCATATGAATGACAAAGATTTACCGATCACTTTTATTGCTTTAGAGGGTGATGTGCCGTCTGGTATGTGCTCTTTGCGTGAAAATGATGGAATTCGCCCTGATCTTACTCCTTGGCTTGGCTCGCTTGTTGTTGATCCAAAATATCAAAAACAGGGGATCGGCAAAATGCTGATTGACGTCACAGTCGATAAAGCAAAAGAGCTTGGCTTTAAAAAACTTTACTTGTTCGCTATTGATCCTACCATACCTGAGTACTATCAACGTCTCGGGTGGAAGAAAATTGGTGTGGACGAATATAAATCGCATCCTGTAACGGTGATGGAAGTGGAATTATGAATGATCAACCAATTACTCCAAATTTTATATGCCTGGTAATTGTCAATGTCAATGAAAATTGTACCACCTGTGCTAACGAAAATTGTACCACCTATAAATAAATTTTTTTACATTATTTAGCCTCCGTTTTATTTTGATTTTTTGTTTTCATTCTAAAACTTTTACCATTAATATTAA
>CAISOX010000043.1 GCA_903887235.1 uncultured Alphaproteobacteria bacterium
AAGAATTAGGCGAGGGTAAATTTGCGGTATGTGCTCCAACACATAAAGCGGCTTTATTAATTGGCGCTGTAACTGTATATAATTTATTTAATATTGATACTCATACTCATACATATTTAAAATCAACTGTGGAAAAACTTAAAAACTCAGGGGTAGAATATATTTTTATTGATGAAATAAGTATGATTAATTCCAAAATTTGGGGAGTATTGAGTGATATTAAGAAAAAATATAATTTTAAATTTGTATTACTTGGTGATTTTGAACAGCTTAAACCAGTTGAAAAAACTACATATGATGTAAAAAATAGCGAAGTTTTCGCAGAACTGGCAGATTGTCAATTATTAGAATTAACTAAAAATTATAGAGCTATCAATGACCCAGAATATAAAGTATTTTTAGCTGATATGATGAAAATTAGAGATGGTAAATCCATTAATTTTAATAAGTATGGAAAAAAAGAATGCAGAAAATCCATATGTTGGACCAATAGAACCAGAAAAGCAATTAACCAAAAATGGAACCTGAAAGAAAGTCAAAATGTAAAATATGTAACCTTGAAAAATATGAGAGTATATAAATCATTACCTATCATATGTAAAAAAACAGCTACTATCAATGAACAAGCAGTAAGAAATAATGAGGAATTTGAAGTAGTTGAATTAAAAGATAAAACAGTTAAAATTAAATCTGAAATCACTGATGAAACTATTGTAATTAAATATGAGGATTTAAAATATTTTGATTTAGCTTATTGTTTAACTTGTCATTGTGTTCAAGGTAGCTCTTTTGATTTTGATTATAGTATTTATGAGTGGCAAATGTTCGATAAATATATGATGTATGTTGCTATATCAAGAGCAAGAGCAAGAAAATATATCAATTTCTGTGAAGCAGAATGTAAATTACAAGAAGGTATAATATATAAAATTGTTAATCAACTAACAAATAAATTATATATTGGTAGTACTAAAACCAGTATTGAACAAAGATATCAAGAACACATTAAATCATTAGATGGATCGCCTTTACATTCAGATATACAAGAGTTAGGACATCAAAATTTTATAATAGAATTAGTTGAAAAAGTCCCCTATATTGATGAAGAACAATTATTAATTGCAGAAACTGTTAATATTATTAAATTTAACAGTATTGAAGCAGGTTATAACACTAAATTAAGCGTCAGTTTGGAGAATTTATATTAATTTCTCGAATATTTTAATATTGATATAATTATATATAATAACTATATCAATTATGGATGAAAAAGAAATAGAGTATTTACAAAGTTTGTTAAAAATTCCATCTGTTGGCGCTCGTGGTGTAAATGCTGTATATGAGGAAGTAAAAAAACAAGGTAAAGCATATGATAATAAAACTAAAACAGGCTTTACATTAGCTAAAATTAAGCAATGGTATGAAAGCCGTGAAAAAGTACAAACACACAAAAGGGGAACAGGATATCATAGTTATACACCAGAACAGCCCAAACAACAGTTTCAAATAGATTTAATAATGATGCCTAAGGCGTGGCGAAATAATAAAAATATGTATGCTTTAGTATGTATTGATATATTCACTAAAAAAGCAGATATGGAACCTATGAAAGATAAAGAAGCTACAACATGTAATAAAGCTATGGAGAAAATATTTGACAGATTGGGAATCCCAAAAACTATATATTCTGAAGAAGGTTCAGAATTTACTAATAATAGTTTTATTCAATTATTAGATAAACACAAGATAGAAATAATATATGCCA
>CAISOX010000044.1 GCA_903887235.1 uncultured Alphaproteobacteria bacterium
AAAATGCTTCTAAAAAATGGACTATGCCTATTAAAAATTGGCCTTTGGCTTTAAACCAATTTGAAATTTTATGTGGAGATTCAGGGTATGATTTAGTAACAAGAATAATTTAACTTACACAAAGAAAATGATTGACCCGTCATTTTTGGTCTGACTCATTGGGGTCACTTCACTTCTCCCTTATAATATTTAATGCATCTTCTATACTTACTACCCCTTCTTCTTTTTTTAATTTCCCTTGTAAACCATCTATAGATTTTCCAAAATCCCATGCATTATAAAAATAATTATCCAACTCATCCATTAGTCTATTTTTACCTTGTGCATATTCTTTTTTTATAAATTCCAAAACTTCTATATGCTTATTTTTTTTCTCCAGCATATCCCTCAGCATATTAAATGCATCCTCCAGTCTTTTTAGCTTGACCTCTTCTTCTTCTTTACTGACCATAGAAACATCTGATTTTCTCTCTTCTAACAAAGGAAGTAATTGCTTACTAAAATCTTGAATATCCTCTTTGCTCAAACCTTCTTTGACATATACAAAGAAAATTTCCATTATTGTAGTTATAAAATTACTTGATGCTTTTACTATAGCTAAATCATTTTGTTCTTTCTTAGTTGCATATTCTTCCCTAAATTCTGTAAATACTGAAAGAAGTAATTTAAAACTTGGCTTTTTATTATATTCATCCATCTCCTTTTCCAATTTAGAATCACTTCCAATTTTGTCTTTTAAGCTACAATATTCTGTAAAAAATCTTAAACTTCGCAATAATTCTACAAAATGATCTAATAGGTTTTGCAAATTATCTAAATTATAAAATTTTACTGCCGCTAATTTTACTAAACTATCTTTCAATCCCCTAATTAATGGCGTGTCAACGCATTTATCAAGGTATTTTTTTAACTGAGTACTTTTTATATATTTCTCACTTAATAATGCATCCTGATCTTTTGTAAGTGCTTTTGAGATATATCTACATTCTTTCTCCATTGATGTTCTATCAACTATACTTTCCTGCCTTAATAATTGCTGAAGGGTCTTATTCTCTAACTCTTCTTTTAACTTTCTTATTAACTCTGCATTATTTCCTGACACATAGCCTTCAATCTTACTATTTTTTACAGATTCATATCTTACTTTAATTTCTTCTTTATCTGTAAACTCTTGAATTTTGTATATTGTTGACCTTAATTTACGTTCCCAATGTTCAGTTTTATCTATTTCTTTATCTTCCTTACGTTTAAGATCTTCCTTACGTTTAAGATGTTTAAGATATTCTTCTTTATAAGTATTTTGCTTAGATAAATCTTTACCTCTCTTCCTTTTTATCTGCGATTCCATATTTGCCGTATAGGTTAATTCCTCTTTCACCTGTTGCTCTATTTCTTGTTCTACACTCTCCTCTACCTTATCTTTCTTTTGGCTCTTTTTCTCCATGCTAACTAGCTTTGATGTTGCACCAGATATATCACCTTCTATCTCTCTAGCTCTTGCCAGCTCCTTTTCCAGTTCCCTTTGCTTATCTATTAAATTTGACCTTTTAAGATGTATATATTCTTCAAATTTCTTCATTAAACTTAAATATATTTCCCCATGCTTACTATTTAAACCACTATTTTGCTTCATCTCTTCAAGTAAACATGAAATTTCTAAAGCTACCTCGCTGACCTCATCCCTGTTTTCTCTATCACCTTTTATTCTATCAATTAACTCACTCACACCAGATATTTGATCTGCTAAATTTATTTGCTGATCTGCCATTATCTCACTTATTTTTTTCTCCAGCTCATTGATCTCTATCTCCTTATTCGATATTTCTTCATCTTTTTGGTCTATCTTTGAACTCAGCCCATTCTCCTCTTCCTTACACTTATCTATCTTCATACCCAACTCTTCAGCTTCTCTCTCTCTTTTAGCTATTAATTCCTCATATTCAGACTTACCTGCTACTTTTGCCTCTACCATCATTTGCTCCTGCAACTGATAATCAAAACTGCCTGCATCTGTTATATCTCTTTTTTGTGCCTGCTCCCCTCTCTCACTCTCATCTCTATATTGACTATCCTCATCTTCTCTTGATTTACCTCTAGTACTTTCGTCCCGTTCAGGATTCCTTCCATATTCAGCTTCACTTTTTATTACCCTAAAAGGCACCCTTTTATCTCTAAATATCCCAGCAATAAAACCACCAATAGCTCCCCAAAATGCTCCACCAACAGCTCCAAAACCAAAACTCGCAACAGCTCCAAAACCAACACCCGCAACAGCTCCAATGCCCGCAGCTCTTCCAACTTCTTGCCATACACTTCCCGAGCTATCCAATGTAAACCCTGGAGGATGTTCATCTTTCCCTACAATTTTTACAAATCCTTTTGGATTTTTTGTTTTGCTAAAAAAGCCGGTTTTGTTCATCACATCATCAGCTCCTATAGTAGTTGCATTACCTCCTGCCCCACCTCTTGGACCTCTCTTTTCTATGTCAGCATCTTTTCCTTCTTCGCCATCACGCTCCCTTTTCTCTCCTTCGAATATCTTTTGTTGAAATACATCACCTACCTGGTCTTCTATCTTTATCTTACCACTTTTACCTGCCCTACCTCCTTTGCCACTCTTTCCTGCACAACCACCAATGCCACTTCTAGTTCCAATAAAACCAAATTGTATAGTAGTTTGTCCTCCGCCAATGCCCTCAGTACTTGGTGCCTTACCTTCGTCACCATCTTGACCATATTTACCTCTGTCTCCGTCTCCTCCTAATTGACCGTCTCCTCCTTTACCTCCGTTGACATCAACCTGTGTAAGCAATTTTATACTCTCTATCTTCTTCCCTACTTTTATAGATATATTACCACCATGCTCTCCATCCCTGCCAAATGCTCCATCATATCCTATATCTCCCGTAGCTTTGTCACCTGACCTTCTTTTACTGCCACCAGATGCTTTCTTAGAATTAAATTCAATCCCATCTCTACCCCTTGTATTTAACTCAACAGACTGGCCCTTTTCTAACGTTCCACACTCAAATGCTAATGCATTAATCGCTATATCTACTCCAGGATAATAATCCGAAGTATCTAAGAAAAACTTCCCTGACGCTATTATCTCCATAGCATCTATATAACAACTAACCACCCTCTTATAATCTATCTTTAATTCATTCAATAGATTATTTGCATCCTTACCTTTTAGGGCTTTTTGACCGCTCCATTCATGCGTGGAGTATTTTTCTTCTATGGCATGATCTACTAATTTTTGAATTTCTTTAGGTAAAGATTCATGAAAGCTTTTTATATTATTCTCACTTGAGATTTCTAAATATGCATTACCTTCTCTATCTTTGTCAGTAAAGCCTAAAACCTGAAGTTTTTCTTTTAATTTACATTCTACATCTTTCTTAATACATTCCAATGCTTTTTTGTAACTAACACCAGTTGCTTTAATCCTATATCTCCTGCCTTCTATCTCCCCATAAAGCTTGCTTAAATATAATTCAACTACATCCTTTAACTGATATTCAGCATTAAATGAAATTTTATACGGATCTTTCATTAAGTCTTCAAAACCCTTCTTCTCTTCTGTGGTAAATCCTTCAAATATCTTATCTTTGCCAATAAATCCTAATAAATAATCACATATTTTTCCAAAATCTTTATGTCCGTTTATAATTTGAAATACTTCCTCCTTCTTCCTATATACTTCCTTTGTAAAAATCGCCCTCTTTACACTATCTATAAATTTTAAAAATGCATTGCCCTGATTGATCTCACATTCTTTCTGCTCTTTTATTATTTCTTCATATTTCCTTTCTATTTCCTTATTCTCTTTCTCACCCTCTAAATCTCTCTTATCTCCCTCTAATTTATTTTTTTCATCCAGTTTTTTCTTTAACTCCCCTTCCTTTTCTACCCCCTCTCTTTCTAATCTATCAAATGCCTCTTGCTTCTCTTTTATCTCTTTCTCTACCTTCCCTATCTCTTCTGCATTTGCACCTCCTAATGCCTTCAATTTTCCCAATTTATCCTTTAAATCTTTAAGCTGATCTTGAATATTGCTTTGTTTTAATTTTATCTCTTTTATCGCCTCCCTATACTTCTCCTGATCCTTCTCTCTATCTCCTTTCACCACTTCTAATTCTTGCTTATCCTCAAATATCCCTTCCTTTAACTTTTCTATTTTTTCCTGGCTACTCTCTCTTTCCTTTCTCTTTAAATCAATAAATTCCTTTAATTCTCCCTCCTTCTTCTCCCCTTCTAATTTACCCTCCTCCCACTCTTTATCTCTTCTTTCTTCCTCCTCTTTCACTATTTGATACAACATATTAGCATAACTACCCTTTACCTCTTCCACCTTCTTTTTCACATCTTGCTTTAACGATGCTGACTTACTCTCTTTTGTAGCATTTTCCAGTTCATCTAATCTGGATAAATAACAAAACAACACTTCACTCGCTGTTATCTCTACTAAATATTCAGCATTAAACTGCTCTACACTCTTAATCTTGTTCAGTAATAGATTCTCTTTTGCATATATTTTGATAAGATCTGCCTTTTCTATAGAATCGCCGCACACTCTTTTTATTCTTTCTAGGCATAAGATCTTAAATAAATCTTGAAGTGACCCCCAAAAATCAGACCAATATAAGAGAGACATATTTAATATAAAAATATATAAATAATGTAATAAAAATATTGGTAAAAAAATGAGTAAACAAAAAAGTTACACAAAAGAGTTTAAATTCAAAGTTGCAAT
>CAISOX010000045.1 GCA_903887235.1 uncultured Alphaproteobacteria bacterium
CATTGCTACTCCTATCATTTGTTAACTTTCCAGCTTAATTATATTACCAGAAAGTATACGTTATTTATTTTATTGAACCTCTTCTTTGGTGGTACAATTTTCATTAGCACAGGTGGTACACTATTCATTAGCACTGACAATCGACTTTGCAAAAGTGAATATGCTAAAAAATCTCCCATTAGGATGATTTGTATTTACA
Source organism: uncultured Alphaproteobacteria bacterium (assembly GCA_903887235.1). GTDB lineage: Bacteria > Pseudomonadota > Alphaproteobacteria > Rickettsiales > Midichloriaceae > Aquirickettsia. The sequence continues at coordinate 200 of CAISOX010000045.1, forward strand.
CATCCAAGTGGATCATTGGTAAGATCTGGATTTATACCTGTATTATCATTTGCATTTCCATTCCATCCAGCAAAATTTTTGGCAATTTGATAATAGAAGTATTTTTGCCCAGATCCAGAAACACTTCCTCCTTCCCCTGTAAAACTAAATGGTTCAACATCAAATTGCACTCCATCAACCGAGTTATTTTGGCATATATTATTTGAGACCTTATCAGCAAAAGCTTCCGCTTCATCTTTTTCTAATGTGTTAAAATAATCTAAATAATCGTATTCACCCTCTTTTATATTGTCCATTCGACCATCTATAATAAGAATATTTTGCGCAACCTTTGGAATATTTAAATACCCCTCTAGGCTTTTAAGACCGACATGTTGATCCTTATCATTGCCTGGAAAAGTAACCACAAATCCATCTGCTGTACATGGATCAGATGTTTTGGATTCACCTGAGCCACGGCAATACATCTCAATATCTCCACCATAGGAATATACCTGTGTATATGGAAAAGCTGTTGCTTTTTGATTCCACGCTGTTATGGCGTCTTTAAATAATCCAGGTTTCACAAAGTTTCCAGGTTTGATTTGAAGAGTTCCATCAGGTAAAGGTGAAGTGTCGTCTTTGTCTCTGAATATTTTGTCATATACCCATGTCCCGTAACCATATGGTATTATATCTTTATTAGTCTGTGAATCAGAATAATAAAGATATTTTTCTTGCTGACAATCTTGGTATTTTCTATCTGTAATTTTACAACTATCTAATACACTTTTAATTTTTGGAATAATATCCAATACTTTATTAAATTGTTCACTATTTATAATTTGTTTATTCTCTTCTAAAATTTTTTCATACTTGGTATTAAGTTTTTTATAATTTTTGCTAATTATAGATTCATTAACAGCGCATTTTGATAATTGCTTTGTTATAGCTTTATTTTCATTTTGTAATTCTTTAAAAGATTTTGCCATATTTTAATCCTAAACATAATTATATCTATAGATGATATATTATATTTTTAAGATGAATATTTCAACTTTTGATTGTGCTTTTTATTAATTTATCCAGCCAACAAACATCACCATATGAAAAAAACCTGTACTCATTATCTATGGCATGTTTATAGGCTTTCTTAATATTATATATACCAGAGAACGCACTTACAAGCATTAATAAAGTAGACTTAGGGGTATGAAAATTAGTAATCAAACAATCAGCAATTTTAAATTTATATCCAGGCGTTATAAATATATCAGTCTCACTGTTTTGCTGGGTAATTAACCCCTTATCATCACAAGATGATTCGAGCGCTCTAAGCGAAGTTGTTCCAACGCATATAACCCTATTTCCTTCTCTTTTAGTCTGATTAACTACTTCTGCAGTTTGCTCAGAAATAATAAATCTTTCTGAATGCATTTTATGATTATGGATAGATTCAGATTTTACTGGCAAAAATGTTCCAGTCCCAACATCTAATCTAATATAGGCAATTTTTACACCCATATTTTTAATCTCCTCTATGATTTCAGAACTAAAATGGAGGCCGGCAGTAGGAGCAGCAACAGAACCAAAATCCTTTGCAAATACAGTTTGGTAATCACAAACATCTGATTCCTCCGGTTCTCTTTTAAAATACGGAGGGATTGGCATTTTACCAATATCACAAATTTTACCAAACAAACCAGGTCCACTGTAATTAAATTTTAAAATAACTTCACCAGAATCTAATTTTTTAAAAACTGTAGCAACCAAGTCGTTTTTGAAAATTATATTTCTACCTATCTCTATGGACTTTCCTGGTTTAGCAAAAACAACCCATTTATCAGAGTCCACTTCTTTGTTTAAATATACTATTATGTCTTTTACTATTTCCAGTGAACTGTGAATTTGCCCTACTAAATATGCAGGAATCACTTTGCTATTATTTAAAACTAATAAATCACCTTTTCTAAATAATTTCAATATACCAGCAAATGCATAATCGTAAATTTTAGAATTACCATTTAAATACAGCAATTTAGAGCTACCTCTTGGGTATTTAGGATACTTTGCAATTAAATTTTTAGGTAAATCAAAATCAAATTCAGAAAGTTTCATTTAATATTTGTTAAAATTAAGGAGTTAAATTCATTAACAACTTTTCTATACATCTCTCTTTTAAAATTAACTATAATCTTTTCTAATTCATTCACATCAATCCATTTCCAATTCACAAACTCTGCACCGACAGCATTTATATTTATCTCATCATCAGTTCCTAAAAAATTCAGCAAAAACCATTTTTGTTTTTGCCCCATATATTTTCCTTTAAACCATTGACTTTTATATTTTGACGGAAAATCGTATTTTAACCAACCACTAGATTCAGCAATAATATTAAAATTATTTGTTCCTATCTCCTCCATAGCTTCTCTAAATACTGCGTCCTTAGGAGATTCATTTAACTCAATTCCGCCCTGTGGCATTTGCCATGCGTTTTTAGGATGCTTTCGCTTTGCAATAAAAACTTGGTTTTTATTATTGAGCATCATTATACCTACGCCCGCTCTATATAAATTGGACATAAGAAAAATTATTAAATTTGTTTAATTAATACGGCACTTGATCATCATCTTCGTCATCTATCACATCTTCAACATCACTATCATGTATATTAGAAGGCTTATTATTACTATTTTTATTACCAAGAAGTATCACCGTGCTATTGTAAGTTTGTAGGACAATCTCCGTTGTATATTTCTTTATTCCAGTTTGATCATTCCACTCCCTAGTTTGAAGCGATCCTTCAATGTAAATCCTAGTACCCTTGTTAACATAATTTTTTATTATATTAACCAATGCAGGGATAAATACAACTATTCTGTGCCATTCTGTTTTTTCTCTACGCTCACCACTATTTTTATCTTTCCAATTCTCAGTCGTTGCAAGTGGGAATGTTACTATTTCTTTACCTTCTTGCGTTAATCTTATCTCTGGCTCCTTTCCTACATTACCAATAAGAGTCACTTTATTTAAACTTACAACCATTCTATTAAACAGACTTTATTATTTTCAATATTACAATTATAACGTTTTATCAGCCATGTAAACAGAAAGTTGCCAGTTATTGAAAAAATTTCTTGCTCTTATATCAAATATTATGTAATTAAAAGATAGATTGAATACCATTAATAACTTCATGGCAAAAGTATCAAATAAAAAAGAAGAAGTAATAAAAAAGGAAAAATCAGCTTCAACAAAGCTTAAAAGCTCATTTCATCCAAACTATAGAGAGATTACTGTTGAAATGACCAATGGAACTAAATTCAAAACCAGGTCAACTGTATCAACAGATATTTTGAAATTAGATATTGACCCAACAACCCACCCTGCCTGGACTAAGGAAGCGAATTATGTAAATACTAAGGCAACTGAAGTGTCTAAATTTAACAATAAGTTTAAAGGGCTTAGCTTTGGAAAACAGGCAACGTAAAACTCTGCCATAGTTTTATTTTCCATGGTTTTATTTTATTTTGTTGTTGTCCGATATACATATTTCATCTTCATTAATTAAGCCAAAGTACCTCCTTGCTAGTTCATCAAGGTAGTCCTTGTTTATACTTTCATCATAAATCAAATTAACTTTATTTTCTAAATCTCTCCTTTCGCCATCTAATTTCGCTAATTCGTCTTTCTTAAAAATTACTTCTTTTTTTAAATAACGCATTTTGATATATCCTCTTTCACCAATAAAGCAATGAAATACAAAATAAGATACTACAAATAAAAAAATAAAATTAAAAATTATAAACTTGTAATTTATTTTCTTAAATTTATTCATAAAAGGTTTTGATTAATTCTCATTAATAATGTATTAATACTTAGCTACCTATTAATATAAAACATAAATTTTTTAAAGAAAAAAATGTTATCTTTCTTGTTTGGTTTCCAAATTTTCATAACTATCTTAATATCATTGGTTATTATATTTCAAAAATCTAGTAGTGATGGTATCGTTGTAAGCAATGCTGGTGGTCAAATGCCTAGCAGATCACAAACTTCATTTATAAGTAAGTTTACAATATTTCTTATATTAATCTTTATGGCTAATAGCCTGTTATTGGCAAAAAATTCAGTAAATAAACATAGTGACGAGCAGTCCATTATCAAATCGCTGGAGAGTGAACATGCACATGAGAATAAAATTGCAGGTGAGACCAACGTTCCGAAAATGGAGTAGAAATTAGTGACTAAATTTATATTTATTACTGGTGGTGTAGTCTCATCATTAGGTAAAGGGATAGCCACATCATCAATTGCAGCATTGTTACAAGCTCAAGGATATAAATTGAGAATAAAAAAGCTTGATCCTTATCTAAACATAGACCCAGGCACAATGAGCCCTTTTCAACATGGAGAGGTCTTTGTTACCGATGATGGTGCAGAAACAGATTTGGATCTTGGCCATTATGAAAGGTTCACTGGAATATCTGCAAAAAAATCAGATTCTATTACTAGTGGAAAAATATACTCTAAGTTATTACTAAAAGAAAGGCGTGGAGATTATTTAGGTGGAACAGTTCAGGTCATTCCACATGTTACGAATCTAATAAAGGAATTTATTTTAGATGAAAGTGAGTTAGTGGATTTTGTATTGTGCGAAATTGGCGGTACAGTAGGTGATATTGAGGGACTACCGTATTTTGAAGCAATAAGACAACTAGGGTATGAACTTGGAAAAGAAAACACAATTTATATTCATTTAACACTTGTTCCATACCTGAAGCATGCATCAGAACTTAAAACAAAACCAACTCAGCATTCAGTAAAAGAGCTAAGGTCCATAGGTATTCAACCAGATATTATATTATGCAGAAGCGAAAAAAAAATCCCAGAGCATGAAAGAAAAAAAATTGGATTATTTTGCAACATTAAAGAAGAAAATGTAATTCAATCACAAGATTTAGATTCAATATATAAAATACCTTTGGCTTATCATCATGAAGGCATTGATAGACAAATATTAAAAATTGTCAACCTACCATATGATCATAATGTTGATTTATCTATTTGGAAAGATATAGATAAAAACAATAAATTGATTGAAGGAAAGGTCAACATAGCTGTAGTTGGCAAATATCATTCATTTAAGGATTCTTATAAATCTTTAATTGAGGCCTTTAAGCATGCAGAAATGTACCATAAATGTAAAGTAGAGCTAATTTGGATTGCGGCAGAAAACATTGATGATAACAATGTTTCAGAAAAACTTAACAATGTCGATGGCATTGTCGTGCCTGGAGGCTTTGGAAAAAGAGGGATTGAAGAAAAAATTTCAGCAATAAAATTTGCACGTATTAACAAAATTCCATTCTTTGGAATTTGCTTGGGTATGCAATTAGCCACAATTGAGTTTGCCAGAAATGTTTTAAATATTTCGGATGCTAATTCAACCGAGTTTGACCTCAAATGTACTAATATATTTGATTTAATGCAAAATCAAATTAAAGATAACAATTTAGAAAATAAATCCTCTAAAACAAAAATTGGCGGTACATTAAGGTTGGGTAATTACAAATGTACTCTAGAAAAAAATACTAAAATTCAAAATATCTACAAATCTTTGCAAATTGAAGAAAGACATAGACATAGATATGAATTTAATGTTAGCTTTACTAGTGAGTTTATAAATAGTGACTTAAAATTTAGTGGTATGTCTTCTGATAGCAAATATATAGAAACAATGGAGTTAAAAAGTCATCCATGGTTTATTGGCGTACAATATCACCCAGAATATAAATCAAGGCCGTTTTCTCCTCATCCACTTTTTATATCTTTTATCGATTCAGCAAAAAACAAATTGAATTCTTAGCCTTACGTCATGAAAAAAAATCACAAAATTGATTCTATTTTTAATGATTACAAATCCATTGCGTTGATGATCTTGTTACTTGTGACATCGCTTGGTTTATCGTTTATTTCTACCAACCTCTTTATTTTAACCTTTTTTGGATTTTTGCCGACACTAGTTGCTATATCTATTGATAAAAATCCAAAAAAAATTTTAACTCAAATAATATTTTTATTTAATTTCCTTGGTAGCATCCACTTATTCCTAGAGATTATATTTCATCCTAGTGACATAGAACAAATTTCTTATATTATTATCTCAATACCACACACTTGGCTTGTTATATATTCGTCATGCGCTTTTGGGTGGATAATTTATATATTGATTCCAAAAATTATTTATTACTTCTCATACACTAATAAGCTGGGGTTGTTTAATAAATTAAACGAGGAATTAAATGAAATCTATCAAGAATGGGGAAAAGAGAATATAAATAAGGCTTTGGGCGAAACTTCTAAAAAGGAAAATTAATTGGCTCTTTGATAAATTTTGCTAAAGTTACACAATTTAAAAATAAATTATAACCAGAAAAAAATTAAAAAAAGCTATTAATAAATATAATTTTTACAGACTTAGCCAATCTATTGATTTTCTTACTTCATTATAGTAGCCTAAAAATACAACGATCTTGTGCATTATTCCAATATGTTATCAACTTGCACGCTGCGTTGTTTTTTATTACCTTTTTGTGATACACGTGTTGCTATGCTAAGTTATTTTTATCTTACTTTTTTAGTAATTTACATAAAGCAAGTTATCAAAATATTTTTTGTGAGTTTTTTATGATTGGATATCTAGTATCAATAGCTTTTTTATTTTTAATATTTTGTAATTTTACTCAATCTTTTGGGTGTACTGGCTGGGGACATATTGATCGAGTTAACAATAGTACTATTTTGATTAAAAATCGAGATGAAATCGCTTCTGCTCAGGTAGTCAAATTATATAAACCAGCTTTTGGTAGAAAATATATTGGATTGTTTGCGCAAATTCCCGATGGGAACTTTATTACAAAGGCAGGAATAAATGAAAATGGATTAGTGGTAACATCACTGTCTATAAGTACGCTTTTTCATAAACATATTCTAAAGTGCCCAGGCGATAGAAAGCATTCTGAAGTTATAAAAGCTATGCTAGAAAATTACAATTCTGTGGATGAGGTTTTGAATGACGCAGATAACTTGTTTAACCATACTGAACCAGTGGTCTATATGTTAGCTGATAAGAGCAAGATTATATATGTTGAAGTTGCGCCAAAACCTAATTATAAATGCGATGGCAATACTACTTTTAATAAATACTATATTGGGAAGGAAGATAATAATGGACATATATGGCATACAAACAATTATAGGGCTACGAAAGCACAGCAGTATAATGAAAAAGAATACATAAGTACTTACATTAGACTGAATAGAATAGAAGAATTGCTAAAAGGCGTTGCTAATTCTAATACTATTGAGAAATACTTGGAATATGCGCATGATGAAACTAACGGGCCAAATAACAGCTTGTTTAGATATAATGTTGGAGATAAATTAGAGAAAACATTAGCTACTTGGCTTGTAAAAATTCCGCATGATAATTCTGCACCTATATTAAATGTTACAATGTATCAATATGTTTTAGTAAACCAAAACATTACAAAAACAGTTAAGGTAGACTCTATAAATCATCAAATTGAATTAAATAATAGTGCATTTGATTATTTTAAGCCAATTTATGGGCGACCTACGGTATGTAAGATATCTCAAAAATGATTGCTCCTCAAAAAAATCATGTTTTAGAATTTTTAAGATAGTTGTAAGTTTATTTAATGTACATTGAATCTATGTGACTGATTAATAAGTGTTGTTTAATGTATTTTGATAATGTATAAGTTTTTATCAATTTGAAAGTTAATCGTAAAAACTTTATATCATTTTATGCAAATAACAGAGGCAATATTTGAATTTTTAGTCCAATTGGACGATATCTTATGGAATCGTATAGGCCTGTTGGTAATTTTATCGATAGGCGTGTATTTAACAATTTATTCAAAATTTTTTCAATTTAGGGCTCTATTTAAATTAAAAACGTATCTAAAAGATTTAATTATATGTGCAGAAAAAGGTAAACAAGGTATACATCCTATAAAGTTATATTTTGCATCGATTGGTGGAATGATAGGATTGGGTAACATAGTTACTGTTGTAAGTACTGTAACAATTGGTGGCCCTGGGAGTCTTATATGGCTTTGGATAGCATCATTCCTTGGTATGTTAGTTAAATATTCTGAGGTTTATTTAGGGATAAAATATCGCATCAAAAACAATGATCATGGGTTTGATGGCGGACCAATGTATTATCTTAGGATTGCCTTTAAAAATAAGATTTTGCCAGTAATTGTATGCCTTTTATTATGCATATACGGCGCTGAAGTTTCACAGTTTTTAATTTTAACTGATACAGTAGCAGGGACATTTTCTTTAAATAGGTATTTGGTTATAGCAGTGCTGTTATTTTTTATATTATTAACTTCAGTTAAAGGTATTAAGAGATTTGCCAATGTTTGTTCAGTGATGATGCCACCATTTATGTTGGTATATATGGCATTGGGTATATGGATAATAGCAGATCATTATTCTGATTTGCCAAATATATTTTCTTTAATACTGTCATCATTCTTAGATTATAAATCTCAGGTAGGTGGTGTCGCAGCAGGAGGGATACTTTTAGCTGCTCATTATGGTGTTTCTAGAGCTGTTTATTCAGGAGATATTGGGATAGGTTATGATTCAATAATTCAGAGTGAAACACAAACAATATATCCAGAAAAACAAGCTAGAATGTCAATATTTGCACTGTTTACAGATTCTTTTATTTGCACTATAAGCATATTAATACTTTTAGTAACTGGTATGTGGGAGGTTAAAGGATTGCAACCATCTGAATATGTTGTAAGTGCGTTAAAATTATATTTGCCAAATGTTGAATATTTTATGGCTGTTCTTTTCGTGTTTGCAGGTTTTACAACGATAACTGGTTACTTAGTTGTAGGACAAAAATGTGCGAAATATTTAAATAAAAAATATGGGCAATATTTGTATATTTTATACTCTGTATTTGCATTTATATTTTTCTCATTTTATGATCAAGAGCAAGTTATTCTTGTTATGAGTGTTTCAGGTGGCCTTTTGATGGTTATAAATATGATTGGGGTTTTTAAATTAAGAAAATCAATAGAATTTTTATAATAAAATTATCATGTATTTGAAGAAAAATAAGGTCAAAACAAGAAAGTCAAGATCGTTCTTTTTCAGCAATGGTAAAGCGCTAAAGCAGTTTATATTTAAGGCGTTATTTATTATAATAAGCATAGCTATCTTTTTTTTGGTTATTTATAAGGCATATTATTATTCTCGTAATCCTATTGATATAGAGCACATTCCTTTGATCAAAAAAAATGATAGATGCATCAAAAGAAAATTTGAGCAAAATGATGGTTTAATTTTTTCTAATCAGGATAAATTAATTTATAACAGCATCAAGCAGAAAAATGAGAAAATATACGATTCACATTCAAAATCTGAAAATATTACTCAAGACTTTTCGCACAAACAAATTTTTGACATAGTGCAGGATATTAAAAGGGATAATATGAGTATCGACGAAAATGAAAATAGTAAATCTGAAGATCAAGAGATTTTAGATAAAACGAAAATCAATAAAAGTCAAAGTCAAAATAAAACTAACTCCTCAAGTCATCAAATGCCAGGTATAAAGAGCATTTTTGAGCTATTAAATTAATAATTGATAAAAATTTTAGCTCTTTTATTTAAATTTATATAAAAACATAGTTGATTTATTCCATCCAAATTGCTAAGTTGTACTAGATTATTTACTCCATGTTTTGGGGTTCACTTCAAATTTTATTTGTTTTATATTGAATATAATATACTTTTTTATAACATCTTTTTTATGTTTCATAATGGTTAAAAATTAATATTTATAGTATTAAAATGCCACCAAAAGAACATTTTTTTTTAGTCGATACACAATTTTTTAGTAAGCTAAATCCATCTGAACAAAGTCATGGGATCACAATCAAAGTAGATGCGCATAACAAGATAGTTAAATCTTTTAGAATAGACCTTAAACCACTTAAAAATTCTGATATTGGAGAATATTATAAATTATATTCAGATACTACAGTTATGGAAAAATATTGCGAAGGTATACCTAGAGATAAAACTCAAGTGAATAAATTAATTAGATACTATTTAGAGCAAAAAGAACCCAGTTACTTTAGCATATTTAAAAAAGGTTCCTCAAATTTTATTGGAACAATAATTTTAACTAATAGAAATCAAAATTTAGGTGAAATGTTACTAGAATATTTAATAAATAAAGAATATTGGGGAAATAATTATGTAAAAGAGGCTCTATACGGCTTGTTATTTTGCCTTTTTCCTTTAACTAATCAAGATATATCTTTAATTACCGCTACCACAAGAGATGATAATCCCGCTTCTATAAATATTTTAGAAAAATTTAATTTTATACATGTAGAAACAATTGAGAAATTTGGTCATCAAAGGTTAACTTATGAACTTAATACTAAAGAAGTGGCAAAATTTCATAAAAATATTAAAATATTACATTAACCAATTAAAAAAATTTAGAAATACAAGCTTTAGAATAGCACCACTAATCAAAAAGCTTTTTCCTTAATTGCTTAATGCTATCTTTTGATAAATGTTTTTTCTTAATTTCTTCGTATTTTTTCTCAGTTTTTGCTTCTAAATTTTCTTTTAAATTATCAAACTCCTTTTGTACAGCAGAGTGTAATAAAAGTTTTATTATAACCAAACATACTACTGCTGAAACAAAAATATTCCACAGAGTCAAAAACAAAAACTTAAACATTTAAGCCCATTATTAATAACAAAGCTAAATTATCTATTATTTATTATCTCTCTCCTGTTTTTCAATTGCTGCACCTAATATATCTCCAAGGCTAGCACCACTATCAACAGATCCATATTCTGCAATTGCTTTCTTTTCTTCTGCAATTTCTAAAATTTTAACCGAGAAATTCAACATTCTTTTACTTTTATCATATGAGATAATTTTTGCATCTATTCTATCACCAACAGTAAACCTTTCAGGCTTTTGCTGATCTTTATGTTTAGATAAATCATATTTTTTTACAAAGCCTTTTACACCTTCTGGAGCCTCGACGTATAGACCATCTTTAGTTACTTCTAAAACTTTACATGTTACTACTTCAGCCTTAACTAGTTTATCAGTAATTTCCTTGTAATTGTTTTCTTCAAGTTGCTTTATACTTATAGTAACTCTCTCTCTCTCTAAATCAGAGCTTAAAACCACCCCTTCAATATCATCTCCAGTTTTATAATTTTTCAAAGCATTTTTCGGATTATCATCCCAATTAATCTCAACTGCTGGAACTAATACATCTAAATCATTTTCCTTACCATCTTCCATGACGTTAACAAATAATCCAAAATCAACTATTTTCTTGATTTTTGCCTTAACTTTTGTTCCAACTGGATATTTATCAACAAATTTTTTCCATGGATTCTCTGTACATTGTTTAATACTCAAGCTTATTCTATGCTTGTCAATGTCTAAATCCAATACCACAGTTTCTACTTCATCTCCAACATTAACAAGTTTAGTTGGGTGAGTATTTTTAGTATTCCAATCAATTTCATTTAGATAAACCAACCCTTCTATCGATTTTTCAAGTTCAACAAACACACCATAATCGGAAATACTTATAACCTTCCCCTTATGCTTTGTACCCATACTATACTTCTTCTCTAAACCCTTCCATGGATTGTCACTAAGTTGTTTAAATCCCAAAGAAACTCTTTGTACTTCAGAATTATATTTTGTAACAATAACTTTAATTTCTTGCCCTAAGGTAATTTTTTCTGAAGGGTGCGATATTTTATCCCATGAAATGTCTGTAATATGCAATAATCCATCAATATCACCTAAGTCAATAAATGCACCATAGTTAGTAATATTTTTTACCACTCCATCAAAAATCATACCTTCTTTAATACCAGCTAAAAGTTCGTTTTTAGCCTCTTTTCTTGAATCTTCAAGTATTGCTCTCCTAGATACAACAACGTTGCCTTGCTCTCTATCTATTTTTAAAATTTTAAATGGTTGATCAATATTCATTAATACTGACGGGTCCTTTATAGGTCTAATATCTAGTTGACTACCTGGTAAAAAGGCTAATATACCCTCGATATCCACAGCAAAACCACCTTTATTAACCTTACCTATTATTTTTCCATTAATGCTACCATCATTTGCACTCAATTCCTCAAACTTATTCCAAGCCATCTCTTTTGCCACTTTATCTCTACTTAACTGAGTACATCCATTTCTTCCTTCTAACCTATCAATATATACTTCAACCTTATCACCTACTTTAAGCTCTTCTTTATTTGAAAATTCGTTAATTGATACCCTTCCTTCACTTTTTAGACCTACATCAATGAAAATTGTATCACCTGAAATATTTACTACTTCACCTGTGACGATAGAACCCTCTTTCGGTTGGTTTTTTAAACTTTCCTCTAATAATTGAGAAAATTTTTCTTGTGAGAAATTTGGTACGTTTTCTATATTCATGTCCTTTTTTTCGTTAATAATTAATTATTTTTAATCTTTTTTAATACCATTTTTAGTACTTCATCAATACTGATTTTACTCGTATCAATTAAAAAAGAACCCTCAGCTCTAACTAAAGGTGCGATATTACGACTTGTGTCCCTTTCGTCTCTGATTTTAAGATACTCAAGCACTGACGATAGTTTAATACTTTTTCCGTCTTTTTGCAACTGTTTATACCTTCTATTTGCTCTTTCCTCAATCGATGCATCAAAAAAAAATTTATAATCTGCATTTGGAAAAACAACTGTACCTATATCTCTACCATCTATTACGACACCTTGTTTGTTTTTTGCAAATTTTCTTTGAATGTCAAGCAGTGCATTTCTTACACTTTTCAAAGTAGCTATTTTAGATGCAATATCACTTATATTATCAGAATAAAGTTCTTTTAAATCTATTTGTTTATCAAAGTCAATTTTTTTTATTAATTCTGTTAAGACATGATTGTCATCCTGAGTGAAATTTTGCATATCGCAATAATATGCCACTTTTCTAAACATTAAGCCCGTATCTAAGTAGTCATATTCAAGTTTTTCGGCCAATAATTTTGCAACCGCACCTTTTCCAGATGCCGCAGTACCGTCAAATGCAATTACAATAGTATTAGAAATATCGTTCATTTTGCATTACTTAATATACTGAACTAGTTTTTCGACACTAGAAATCTTCATGCCGTGTTTTTTAGAAAATTCGATCAAATCATTTCTTCTTGCCATGGTACCATCATCATTTATAATTTCGCAAATAACCATTGCTGGCTTTAATTTTGCAAGTTTTGCTATGTCAACTGCAGCCTCGGTATGTCCCCTCCTTTCAAGAACGCCCTTTTCTCTAGCAACTACAGGGAAAATATGCCCAGGAACTTTAAAATCTGCTATTGTTGAATTTTCATTAATCAATTTTTGAATAGTATGGACTTTGTCTATAGCAGACATTCCAGTAGACACCCCATGCCTAGAATCTATAGAATAAGTAAATGCTGTTTCAAATTCATCTATATTTCTTCTTGGATGTAGCTTTAAATCAAATTTATTAGCCATATTTTGGTCAATAGCAACGCATATTAGCCCTCTTGCAAACATAATCATTAAATTGATAATCTCAGTTGTGATGTGTTGAGCAGGAATAATTATATCTCCTTCATTTTCTCTATCTTCATCGTCAGTAATAATAAAAGGTCTCCCTAATTTAGCTTCTTCAATTATATCTTCAATTGGATCGAACATTTTTAAACTCCGTATATAAAAATTTTATTTTCATTGGCCAGCTCTATAGTATCTTTACTTGCAAGAATAATTGATTTTTTTGCTTCAACGACTATACCTTTATAAGTGTATTTTGCAATATTTTTTATTGTATCTGGCCCTATACAAGGTAAATCCACTCTTTTATCTTGATGAGGTTTACACATTTTGATTAGTACCCCACCGCTATTTCTATTCCTATATTTAGCACACCTGCTGATTAATTCATTAGTTCCTTCTACTGCTTCCACCCCAAGCACTAAACTTTGGTCAATAATAAGTGCCTGACCCACATCATAACGTATAATCCCTTTTAGAATATCTATTCCCCTCTTTATATCAATATCAATTTGCTCATCAATTGGAACGTTCGTCATATTTCCTTTTTGCGTTAAAATATCTTCAATTATTTCATTTGGAGAAATAATTTTAAATCCATATTCCTCTATAAATTTTATTACCGTTAAATAAATGTTATTATCATTGAATCCAGTTTTAATTATCTCTGCGAATATTTTCATCCCAACCTTGTCGAAAATTAGCTTTGATAAATTAGCTCTATTAACCCTACCTGCAATCACAATTTTGGTTAAGTTATTTTTGTTTAGATAATCAAAAATTTGGCTTATATCGTATGGTCTAAATGAATCATATACAATATCTTGAAAAATTTTTTGATTTATCTCACCTCTTAATCCAATTAATTTTGACCTAATACCTTTTTTAAGGCATTCATCATATACCATTTTAGGCAACAATCCCTGGCCTGCAATTATACCAATGCCATCAAAATCTCTATTAATCATTTAATTCCCATTTATGGCTTGGCATACAAAAACCTCTTTTACCATCTTCTTCTAAAAATTTAACTATTTCTTTCGATTCGTCGTTGTCGTAATTGTTTTTAATTATCTTAATTCTTTCATCAAATCCTTTATTGATATCCTTACTAAAAATTTCTTTAAAAATGTTCTTAATACTACTTATGGAATCCTTGGAGTAGTTATGTCTTTTCATTCCAACTATATTTATTCCAACAATTTTAGCTCTATCACCTGCAACACTTGCAAATGGTGCAACATTTTCAACAACAGCACTTACCCCACCAACAATTGCAAATTTCCCAATTCTAACAAATTGATGAACTGCTGCAAGTCCACCAATTATAACGTTGTTACCCAAAATCACATGCCCTCCAAGAGTTGCATTATTTGCAAGAATCACATTATCCCCCACAACACAATCATGCGCAATATGAGAGCTGATCATTAATAAACAGTTATCACCTATAACTGTCTCCATATTTCCATGTTTTGTACCTGTATTTATAGTGCAATATTCTCTAATAATATTATTTTTTCCTATTATTACCCTTGATTCTTCACCATTATATTTTAAGTCTTGTGGAGGGTAGCCAATGGAAGCAAATGGAAATATCTCCGTATTTTCTCCAATATAGGAAAATCCATCAATACAAACATGAGAATGTAACTTAACACCCTTAGCTAATTCAACATTTTTTCCAATCGTGCAATACGGACCTATAATTGCTTCCGAATGAATTTGAGCGCCTTTTTGAATAATTGCAGTTTTATGAATCATATCTATTTATTTTACTCTTTTACCAACATCGCAGAAAAAATAGCATCTGCCACCTTAACATTATCAACTTTAGCCTCACCACTCATTTTCCAAACATTTCTTCGTGCTTGAAGCTGCTTAACATAAATATACAAGCTATCACCAGGTACCACCGGTTTTCTAAAGTGAGCCTTTTCTATAGACATAAAATATATTATTTGATTTTCAGTCTTAAAATCTTTATCGTTCACACTTTTTGATGCAAAAACTGCCGCTGCCTGCGCCATAGCTTCGATAATTAATACTCCAGGCATAACAGGTTTTTGAGGAAAATGCCCATTAAAAAAATCTTCGTTAATAGTCACATTCTTTAATGCAAGAATGTTTTTATTTAGATTCAATTCTAACACTTTATCTAATAGCAAGAATGGATATCTATGCGGTAGTATTTTTTTTATTTCAGAAATGTCCAATACGCTTTTCATATTCTTATTTCATTATTTGTTTTTTTAAAAAGATATTTTGCCTATGCCAGTTATTTATTTTAATTGCCGGATAACCTCCTATCACCTCTCCTTCTTGAATATTATTTACTACTCCAGATTTACCTGCAATCATAACCTTATCAGCTATATTTAAGTGGCCAGCCACACCCACCTGCCCTCCAATCAAAACATTTTTACCAATTTTAGTACTACCCGATATCCCAGTTTGCGCTGCGATTATAGTACCTTCATCAATAACAACATTATGACCAATCTGAACAAGATTATCAATTTTGCAATTATTTTTAATTATAGTATTTTCTAAGGTCCCTCTATCTATGCAACTATTTGCTCCTATTTCGACATTATCTCCTATTTCAACTATACCAACTTGTCTTATTTTTGGACCACCAGGAATAAAGCCAAATCCATCCTGCCCAATTCTAACCCCACTATATATAGAGCAATTCTTCCCAATTATTGCAAAAATTATTGTTACATTAGATTCAATACTAGTATTTTCTCCGATGATAACATTATCACCTATTATGGTATTGTGGCCAATATATGAATTTTCACCAATCTTTGCATTTTCGCCAATCACCACTCCACTACTAATGCAGCAATTTTTGCCAATTTTCGCAGATGACTCAATGAAAGCTGATTTTGAAATAGCATGAGACCTTATATTTTTAAGGTAAAATTTATCAATTAGTTTTGCAAAAACAAATTGTGGATTTTTTGTTATAATCGATGCAGTTCCATTCGGAGCATAAGTTCTATCTTCTTGTTTTAAAATACAAGCCCCAGCTTTGGTATTTTTCAGACTTTCTATGTATTTAGGATTGTGAAAAAATGTAATATCTTGTTTAGAAGCATTATCAAGCGTTGAAACATTGGAAATTAATATTTCACCATCACCTATTACCTCTTGAATGCCCTCTATATCGCTTATCAAATCCTTTAATAAAAAAGGGCCAGTTTTTTTGTGAAAAACTATCGCTCTCATTATATAAAATGCTTAAAATATGTTTAAACTATAATTTAAACTCATTTTCTATATTTAGAAACCATTTTTGTCTATAAAAAGCTTGTATTTTTTTTGAAAAAATACTATTTATGTATCATCAATTGAAGAATTAACAAATAAAATGAAAGTATTATCATCATTAAAGTCTGCTAGGAAAAGAGATTTAAATTGCAAACTAATAAAAAGAAAAGGCAAATTATATGTCATCAATAAGAAAAATCCTAAATTTAAAGCAAAGCAAGGCTAACAATGCAATATGATTATAAATATCATATTGATGATATTCCAGGTAATTTAAACCTAAAAGGTGATTTAGCGATTGATACTGAGGCGATGGGCTTAAACAACCATAGGGACAGGTTGTGTTTATTGCAGATAGCTGACGAATTAAACGATATTCATTTAGTGCACTTTAAGAACAGAAATTACAGTGCCCCCAATTTAAAGAAGCTTCTTACCGACACTTCAAGAGTCAAAATTTTTCATTTTGCCAGATTCGATGTCGCAATTATTCAAAAATACCTAGAGATTGATATCAACAATATTTTTTGTACAAAAATTGCATCAAAGCTATGCAGAACCTATACCAGTCATCATAGCTTATTAGAGCTTTGTAGTGAGTTACTTGATGTAAAAATTTCTAAGCAACAACAATCATCAGATTGGGGAGCTTTATCACTTAACAAGAAGCAACTGAACTATGCAGCTCAAGATGTAAAATATTTACATCAATTATATGATAAAATGTGCCTTCTGTTATTAAGGGAAAATAAAATGGAGATTGCGGAAGCATGTTTTAAATTTTTACCAACAAAAACAAAACTTGATTTATTGGGTTGGCTGGAGCACGACATATTCTCTCATCAATCGTAAAATAAAATACTAAAACCAAAGCTAAATTACAGCGTGTAAAATGAACACAATGTAAATTTGGCGTTAGCTTAAAGATTGTCTAAACTAACACCAATTAGATAGACAATGCAACTACAATACTGTTTCTTCAGCAGTAAACACCAAATCATAAGCATTGGTCACCTTACCGTCATCCCATTCAATTGTAGCAACATTTACTATCCCTTGCTCTTGTTGATCATCGCTAGCAATTTTGGAGTCATTAAAATTAAAAGCTTTAATTCCAAGGTCCTTTAATGATTTTAATTCTCCATCTTCCACGTTACCATTACTATTTTTATCTTGCCATATATAAAAATCATTAAATTTATCATCCTTATCATCAAAAATTTGATCCTTGTTGGTATCAAATACTTCAAGCACTGCTTCAAAATCTGTCTTTGCATCTTTACTCCACTCTGTCATAACTATATTTTTATGATCAGCATACTTTATATTATCGTTGTAGTTATAAAATAATATACCATCGTTTTTACTTACCCATGAAGTCTTTGCAATTACTCCATCATATCTAAAATAAGTATTTGAATCTTTCAGGCTTATTAATTCTATCTCCTCTCCTTCCTCAAAGGTTATCCCGATAGGCACATACTCACTATATTCTAGCGTTTCAATACTTCGATTGGAATTGGGTATATTTATATTTCCTGTATCCAAAGTTTTTTTATACTTACTACAAATGCAAGAAATAAATTTCATTGTAAGCATTCCTAGTATAAATCCACCTGTTAACCACGTATATTTACTTGAAATAACCTCATCAACAACTTTATCAACGACTTCATTACTAGACACATTTTCTGTATTATTACTCATACGTTTCTCCATAAATTATTAAAATTTCAATGTGCTTAAAATTTTATCATTCACACACCATAATATAAGTATATAATTCTACTTATGGTTGTTCAAGTGTTTTCATATAAAAAATGTAAAATAAATGGTTATTCTCCCTTTTTAGTTGGTAGTTCTAAAAGCATCATAATCACATAAATCTATGAATAATCTCTGGAATAAAGATTCAACTTTAAAGAAGCCATTGCATCTTCTTTTAGCAACATTAATCTTGTTGTCTAATCCTTCCACAAAATCACTATTTTTTCTATTTTTAAAATAATTTACTACCCCCGCCCTATATTTTCCTAGGGGGGTCACAATAAATTAGTTAAAGCACGTTATATTACTTTTCTCTATTTTTGATATCCATTTATTAATCTTAGCAATAGATGATTTTCTACTTCCGTGCGCATTGAACACATGCGTGAGTTTTAGTGCAAAGCTATGAGCTTGCTTCAGTTTTGGCGAATATTTATAAAGATTTCTTAACTTTCACTTTTGTTTTAGGGGTTTATTTCACGCAAGGTTACTATCGATAAAAATTGTTAAATTATTTTCCTACTTTTAGAACTGAGATAAACGCACTTTGTGGTATACTGACATTACCAACTGATCTCATACGCTTCTTCCCCTTCTTTTGCTTCTCTAGTAATTTCCGTTTTCTCGTAACATCCCCACCGTAACATTTAGCGGTAACATCTTTTCTTAAGGCGCTTATTGTTTCTCTTGCAATAATTTTTCCACCAATTGCTGCCTGAATCGGAATTACGAACAAATGCCTAGGTATTAATTCTTTTAGGTGTTCGCATATTTCTCTCCCTCTAGTATCTGCTTTTGATTTGTGTATTAGTAAACTTAACGCATCCACAACCAAGCCATTGATTAATATATTCACCTTAACCAGATCACCTCTTTGATATGTGTCTAATTCCCAATCGCAACTGGCATAGCCTTTAGAGCAAGATTTTAACTTTTCATAAAAATCAAAAAATATTTCATTAAGTGGTAATTTGTATATAAGCATCACCCTATTTCCCACATACGTTAATTCCTCTTGTTTTCCTCTTTTATCAGTACACAGAGTTATAATAATGCCTAAATACTCATCTGGAACTAGTATTGTTGCTTTTACCCACGGTTCCTCCATATATTCAATATGGGTAGGATCAGGCATATCTTCAGGGTTATGTAGCTCCATCATTTGTCCTGAACGAAGGTATAATTTATATATTACACTTGGAGCAGTTGTAACAAGATCAAGGTCATATTCCCTCTCTAGTCTCTCTTGAATTATCTCCAAATGCAACATACCAAGAAATCCACATCTAAAACCAAAGCCTAATGCTTTTGATGTATCGGGCTCATATTGCAAACTAGAATCATTAAGTTGCAGTTTTGCAATACTATCTCTCAATATTGGGTAGTTACTTGCATCAGTTGGATAAATACCACAAAAAATTACAGGCTTACTTGGCTTAAATCCTGGTAAAGCATCCTGTATGGGATTTTTTACATCAATAATTGTATCACCAACATTACAATCTGACACTTGTCTAATACTACCTGTGATAAAGCCAACATCTCCAGCACATAATTCATCAACAGTTATTTTTTTTGGATTAAATACCCCTACCCTTTCAATGATATGCTCAGCATCAGTGGACATCATTTTAATTGTCATGCCTTTTTTAATGATTCCATCTATTACCCTCACAAGTATAACGACACCCAAGTATTTATCATACCAACTATCAACAAGCATTGCTTTAAGCGGAGATTGAATTTCACCTTTTGGCGGTGGTAGGATATTTACAATGGCTTCTAAAACATCGTCAATTCCTTTACCAGTTTTGGCAGATATTTCAATTGCACCACTTGTATCAAGACCGATTACATCTTCAATTTGACTCTTTATTCTCTCAGGGTCAGATGCTGGCAAATCAATTTTATTTAAAACTAATATAATCTCATGATTGTTATCTATTGCTTTATATGTGTTAGCAAGGGTTTGAGCTTCAACTCCTTGAGATGCATCTATTACCAAAATAGAACCCTCACATGCTGCAAGTGATCTGTCAACCTCATAACTAAAATCAACATGACCTGGGGTATCAATCAAATTTAAAATATAATCTTTTCCAGATTTTGATTTATATCTTAATTTAACGGTTTGAGCTTTTATTGTAATCCCCCTCTCCTTTTCAATATCCATTGAATCAAGAATTTGACTAGACATTTCTCTTTCTTGTATATCACCACATTTTTCAATCAACCTATCTGCAAGAGTTGACTTACCGTGATCAATGTGAGCAATAATCGCAAAATTTCTTATGTTATCTAAGTTTGACATTTTTAATATATAATTTCATCTAAATTCCATCTTGATTTTGGCTCAAAATCTAAATTACTTCTAAATCCAGCTTTTAACCTCTCCATTCCAGCATAGGCAATCATCACTGCATTATCAGTACATAAATCAATTGGCGGGTAAAATAGTTTATAGCCTAAATTTTTAACATTTTCACCTAATTTATTCCTTAAATACTGATTGGCAGCAACACCACCAGAAATAACAATATTTTTTGAGTTTGGAAATTTAGAGCTAAATAATTTTAGAGCCTGTAGGATTTTATAGTTTATAATTTTTGAAACCGTATATTGAAAAGAAGCACAGACATCTGCTTTATCTTCCTCAGATACTTCCCCTAATTTGTGAATTTGATTTCTTACAGCAGTTTTAAGTCCTGAAAAGGAAAAATTATATTCCGCTTTCTTTAACATAGGTTTTGGAAATTCAAAGGCTCTTTCGTTTCCTTTCTTTGCATATTGTTCAACTATCGGTCCGCCTGGATAACCAATATTCAATAATTTTGCAACCTTATCAAACGCTTCTCCAGCTGCATCATCAATAGTTCTACTAATTATGGAATACTTTCCAAGCTCCTCAATTATAACTATCTGACAATGCCCTCCTGACACTAAAAGTAACAAATATGGATATTCAATATTTTCTGTCATTTTTGGTACTAATGCATGTCCTTCTAGGTGATTTATAGCTATAAACTTTTTATTCATACATGAAGCAAGAGTTTTACCATACATTACTCCTACCATAACACCACCAATTAAACCTGGTCCTCCAGTTGCAGCGATTGCGTCTATATCCTTTATACTAATTTTAGCTTCTTCAAATGCCTCCTCCACTAAATGAGGGAGAAATTCTACATGACTTCTTGCTGCTATTTCTGGAACTACACCTCCAAATTTTTTGTGAATATCAATTTGTGAAAATAGTTTATTTGAAAGAATATGATTATCAGAATTTAAAATTGCAACTGCAGTTTCATCACAGCTAGTTTCAATTCCAAGTATTATCATTAGTTACTAAAATATATTTTTAGCGAAATACTATATCATTCATACTTTTATTCAACATATATTATCAATCTGCCACCCTCAATAGTGCTAATGCGTTATTACCATATACTTTTAATAATGTTCCCACTTTTTTATCATTTTGAATGATATCCTTCTCCTTAATTTCGTAATCATTTATGTTAATACATTCAAGATATTTCCTCCTTATTCCACGGTAATTCATTCTAGCTGTCACTTCCTGCCCAACGTAACACCCTTTGTTAAAGCTAATGGAATTCAATTTATCCATTCCCAAATCAAGTGGAAAAAATTCCCCTGGCATAAAATCTTCTCCAAATTCTGGCACTAAACATCTTAATCTATCATCAACATAAAGCTGAAATATATTTGTTTCGGTAGTTGTAACACCTTCTTCAGATTGACCGAAATCATAAAATCTATATCCAAGAGCTGAATTTCTTGGATCAAGGTAACAATGCGAATTTAAATCCTCATTGGATATAAACACCTTGATATCTGAATTTTCAATTTGAACATCTGAATGTAATTTGTACATTTGAAGTTTATTTTTTATATCCTCCAAAAACGTTGCGCTACAGTCCAGATAAAAGTCTTGTGCTAGCTTAAAAATAAAAAAATCATGCAATATTTTTCCTTGAGGAGTCAACAATAGGCTGTACTGCAAGCTTTTTTCATGAATTTTATAAATGTCATTAGATAAAATATTCTGAAGAAACTTAGCAGAATCTGCGCCATTAACCTTGATTAATTTCCTATAACCCAATTTATTAATGTTCATCCTTTACCAAAAAAGTATTATTATATAACGTAAACAAGGCCTCATAAAATAATAATGCTTGAAAATATTCAAAACTATTACTATTACTATAGCATATCAATTTTAATTTAATAATTATTTCATAGAATTTTGTGATAAAGAAAACATTAACAAAACCAGTAGTTCTCATCGGTATGATGGGAAGTGGAAAGAGTACTGTCGGAAAGAAATTAGCTAGAAAATTGAATCTCCAATTTTATGATAGCGATAAGATTTTGGAAGAAAGAGAAGCTTTAAGTATTGTGGATATACATGATTTTATGGGCGAAAGATATTTTCAGCAAAAAGAAGAGGAAGTAATAAAGGAAATAATAGGATATGGCGTAGTAGTACTTTCTACTGGTGGTAGTAGTTTTATGAATGAAAACATTCGAAATTTTATCATAGAAAATACTATATCTATCTGGCTAGACTCAGATTTAGATACCATACATGAGCGTGTTTCAAGGAGAAACACTAGACCAGAGCTAATGGCATCAGATAATAAAAAAGAGTTATTAGAAAAGATGATGAAAGAAAGAGAGCCAATGTTTAAGCAAGCTAATATAAAAATTGAAAGTGACTTAGAAGCACATCATTTAGTTGGCACTATAATAGAAAAATTAGAAGTTTTTCAAAAGTAAGTAATTTATTTATCAATGAATGGCATAATATACAAAACAACTATGCTATTTTTTTTCTTTTTTATTTTATTTGTAATTGCAATTTTCTTTTTAGCCAAGGAAAATTCTCATAGAAGCTATTATAAAGGATCTGTGACAGATCATTTTAATGGAGAAAATTTTTATAATTTAAAGAAAAATGATGCCAAAACAAATGACAAAGTAGTATTAAATTATCTAAAAAACAAATTGCTCGGAAGAAGTGCTGATTGGCCAAATAAAATAGAGGTAAACCAAATACATCCATCAAAAATTTTAGATGTGAACGATGAGGTAATATTTCTTATAAATCATGCAACCACATTAATAAAAACTTCAAATTATAATATTTTAACAGATCCTATATGGTCTGATTATGCAAGTCCTGTAAAATTTTTAGGACCTATAAGGAGAGCTGCAGCTGGTATAAAATTTGAAGATTTGCCAGAAATTGATGTGGTACTAATAAGCCATAATCATTATGACCATCTAGATTCATATACAATTAAAATGCTAATTAAAAACCATGACCCTGTTTTTATTGTTGGTCTAGGAGTTGGAGGAACTTTATTACAAATTGGAGTTAAGAAAGAAAAGATTATAGAGCTAGATTGGTGGGAAAATTTTCATCATAAAGGTAAAGTTGCACCAAAAGATAATGTGTTAGAAATTTCTTTTGTACCAGCACAGCATTTTTCCTCCCGATTTTTTGATGATAAAAATACTACTTTATGGGGTGGTTTTACCATTAAGTCGAGTAATAGGACTATATATTTTGCAGGAGACACAGGTTATGATTCAGAGCAATTTTTGCAAATAAGAGAAAAAATTGGCAAAATTGATGTTTCCTTATTGCCAATTGGCGCATATAAACCTGATAGCTTTAGATATGTACATATGAATCCTGATGAAGCAGTAAAAGCCAGCATAATATTAGGGAGTAGTAGTAATATACCAATCCATTATGGGACCTTTATACTTTCCTTTGAAAATTATGATGACCCAATCAATGATTTGTACCTTTCGTTAAAAAACAATAATTTACCTAAGGATCGTTTTACAGTACTTAAAAACGGTGAATATAGCACTAAATAGCAGGGATTTTTTGGCCACTCAATAACGTAGTTATAAAAAATTTAACAAAAATAGAACATTCTCGTGCACAATTATTCTATTCCATTTTGAATCACGAAAGCATATTCTTCTGCAATTTCTTTTAAATAAGTATATCTACCAGTTTTTCCTGCATGCCCTGCATTCATGTTAGTTTTGAATAAAATTTTATTATTATCAGTTTTATATTCTCGCAGTTTTGCTACCCACTTTGCAGGTTCCCAATATGTCACTCTTGGATCAGTCAATCCAGCTGTAACATAGAAATTGGGATAATTTTGTTTCATGACATTATCATACGGAGAATAGCTTTTTATATAAAAATAATAATCCTCATTCTTAGGATTGCCCCATTCTTTATATTCACCAGGAGTTAGAGGTAGAGCTTCATCAAGCATCGTGTTAAGCACATCAACAAAAGGAACATGAGCCACAACTGTTCTAAAAAGATTGGCTTCTTCATTTACTGAAAATCCAACAAGCATCCCCCCTGCACTACCACCTGCTATAGTGATATTAGCATATTTTACGTATTTTTTTTCAACTAAAAATTTAGCTACATCAATAAAATCATAAAATGTTCTTTTTTTATTTAAAAATTTTGCAGATTCATACCACTCATAGCCTAAATCATCACCACCTCTAATATGCGCAATGGCGTAGGTAAATCCTCTATCTATTAATGAAAAAATGCTCTTTCTAAACGATAGTGGAATTGATATTCCATATGAGCCATATCCATATAAGTATAGTGGATTATTTGAACCCAATATAAATTTATCTTTCTTGTATATTAATGAAACAGGTATTTTTTCTCCATCTCTTGAGTCAGCATATAACCTTTCTACTTTATATTCATTTGGGTTAAATCCTGAAGGTATCTCATCAATTTTTAAAATTTTCTCAACATTAGTTTTAAAATTGTACTCCTTCACTGTAGATGGCATAGACAATGAGCTATAATTATACCTCACGGAGTCTGCATCATAAGTAGTAAATACCACATCAACCTGATAACTTTCATCTTGAAAAGTTAAATTTTTAGATGAATTATCGTTTAAATTTATAATTTCTATATCCAACAAACCATTTTTGTTACTTGAGCTGGTAACAACTATATGATTTTTGTATAACTCAAAACTTCTGATATAACGAGCCTTGGAATAAGCAATAAAATCTTTCCAATTTTTTATTAAATTATTTTTTTCAACTTCGGCAATTCTAAAATTTTTGCCTTTATCATTTGTGAGTATAAAAAACTTATTTTCATGATCATTGATTGAGTATTTATGACCTTCTCTTCTTTCAAGAAAAAGCTTAGGACTGAGATTGTTTGTTGCTAAATCTATATAATAGCATTCGTTTTCTTCATTATTACCAGTAGAAATTATTAAATATTTTTTGTTATTGCTTTTAACAATGCCTACATTAAATGTTATATCCTCTTCTTGATATAACAAATTATCATCATCATAATTTTCACCTAATTTATGATACAAAATTTTCTTAGCTCTCCAATTTTTTCCAGTTGGTATATAAAAAAATCCCTCATTATTTTCATGCCAAACAACTTTTCCAAATGTGTTTGGTATGGCATCACTCAATAATGTGCCTTGCTCAATATTTTTTATTTTTATCGCATATTCTTCATTCCCTTTATAATCAACAGCAAACAAAACGAATTGATGATTTGGACTAATTTTTATGCCTTTGACTTTGCAGTAACTATGCCCTTTGGCTAATTCATTTTCATCTAAAATTATTTCTTCCTTACTGTGTAATGATTTATATTTTCTCGAATGAATCCAATAATCCATTCCTTTTTTAATATATGAATAATAATAATAATTCCCAATTTTAACTGGTACAGTTTCATCATCTTCTTTGATTTTTGATTTAATCTCACTATATATCTCATCAATTAAATCTGAATGCTTAGATAATTCATGATTAGCATAGTTATTTTCAGATTCTAGGTAATTTAATATTTCCTTGTTTTTCACATTTGGGTAATCCTTATCTCTCAACCAATCATAAAAATCAACTCTTTTATCGTTAAAATTCTCAATAATCTTTTCACTTTTTTTTGCAACTGGCGCTGAAACCTTATTTTTCATTTTTACTTAATTTTGGATTAACTAAAGATATGAATACACAAAAAATCCAAATTTCGCAATATAAACTATGTATTTAGCTGTTACGCACAATACCAGTTATTGATTGAAATTTGATTACATATTAATTTGTATAAATATGTTGTTAATAATTATATACGGCGTGATATAACGAATTATTAATCATATTTTTTATTTTCTTCTTCAACAAATTCGTAAATCTCTAACTTATCATTTTCTTTAAAATCAGAGAATTTTTCAAATGATATCCCACATTCAAATCCAACTTTAACCTCTTTTACATCATCCTTAAACCTTTTTAAAGCACCTAACTTTCCATCATAAATAACAATATTGTTCCTAATAAGTCTTGCATTTGCTTTTCTTCTAATAACACCCTCTGTTACCATGCATCCAGCAACTTTCCCCACCTTACTTAGGGCAATTACCTGCCTTATTTCAGCATAACCAGTAATACTTTCTCTCCTAATTGGTGATAGTAACCCTCCTACCATTGCTTTGACATCATCAATGATATTATAAATTATAGAGTAATAGTTTATAGTGACACCAAGGATTTTTGCACTCTTTACTGTTTTGCTATCAGCTCTTACATTAAAGCCTAAAATTATAGAATTGGTAACTTTAGCAAGAGAAACATCAGACTCTGTTATACCGCCTACTATAGCATGTGAAATTTTAATTTTAACTTCTTCATTAGCCAATTTCTGTAAACTATTTTTGATCGCTTCAAGTGAACCGTTAACATCCACTTTAATGATGAGGTTAAGTGTTTTTGAATTATCAATCTGAGTCTTTAATAAGTCATCAAAAGAAGCTTTACTATTAGTGGAGCTTAATACATTTCCTTTTCTAGATTCGGCAAGCTCAACAATCTTTTTAGCAATTTTGTCATTTTCAACGACTATAAACTTTTCGCCAGCCTCTGGAGCATTGCTCAATCCTAATACTTCAATAGGTGTTGAAGGAATAGCTTTATCAACTTTTTGTCCTTTGTCGTTAACTAGAGCTCTAATTTTAAAATATTCATTATTTATAATTGCAATATCACCAACATACAATGTACCTTTTTGCACTAACAAGGTAGCCAAGACACCTTTTAATTTATCCAATTTAGATTCAATTACAACACCTTCCGCTCTTCTATTTGGATTAGCTTTTAAATCTAAAACTTCAGCCTGAATTAAAATAGCATCTTCCAATTCTTTTAATCCTTTCTTTTCTTTTGCAGATACAGGAACCACAATTACATCTCCCCCCATATCTTCAGGAACTAACTCATAGTTAAATAGAGAATTTTTAACTTTCTCAACATTTGCTGCAGCTTTATCAATTTTATTAATTGCCACAATAATTGGAACATCAGCTGCTTTAGCATGATTAATAGCTTCTATTGTTTGCTCCTTTATTCCATCGTCTGCAGCTACTACTATGATTACAATATCTGTAATTTTTGCTCCCCTCATTCTCATGGCAGTAAACGCTGCGTGACCAGGCGTGTCTATGAATGTTATGGAATTATTGTTTCCTAGTGAAACATTATATGCCCCTATATGCTGTGTAATTCCTCCATGCTCTCCTGATACAACATCTGTTTGTCGAAGTACGTCAAGTAATGATGTTTTGCCATGATCTACATGCCCCATTATAGTTACTATTGGAGCCCTTGGTATTAATGAATCTGGAGAATCATCAACTTGGTTTAAAAGAGATCTTTCAATTTCATACTCAGAAACTCTTATAGGAGTATGACCTAGTTCTTGCACAACCAATTCAGCAGTGTCTGCATCAATCACCTGATTAATTGTTGTTATAACTCCTAAATTCATTAGGGTTTTAATCACATAAGAAGCTTTTTCTGTCATCCTGTTAGCTAATTCCTGAACAGAAATTTGCTCTGGAATTTTTACTTCCCTATATATTTTACCTTGTTTCTTTCCTCTAGAATCCTTGTTTCTATTCTTGGAACTAACTTTGATTGTTGTAACTTTTGTTTCTATAACATCATCTTCTTTTTCTAAATCATAAATTTTTGTCAAAGAAATTTTTTTCAGTTCTTTTTTATCAAGTATAACCTTCTTCTTTTTAACATTTTTTTTATCCTCAAGTTCATCAAGCTCATCCACTAATTTATTAGATTTACTCTTAATATCTACAATATCTTTAGGTTGTGGCTTAGCAATTATAGATGCTTCAACATTAATTTCTGGCAAAACATCAAGTTCCTTTTTTGTCCTTCCAATATGATCCAGATTTTTTATCTCATTATCGTTATTTATATTTTGAGATTCATTTTTTTCTAAATCATTTATTGCTAGATTATCCGATTCTTTTACTACATCACTTAAATTATTATTTGTATCCAAAATTTTTGTTTTTTCTGCATCTAAAAAAGCTTTTAGCCTATTTTGTCTTTCATCAGATGTTAAATCACCTACCACGTCCCCTTTAAAGTTTTTTGATGATTTTGTTTTGGTTACAACAACAACTGTCCCCTTTTTCTTGTTTATAAAATTACCAGAAGGCATACTTTTACTAGGCAACTTTAGGCTTAATTTTTTAGTACTTAATCCTAAAGTTTTTTTAATTGGACTATTTTGCTCTGGCTTATCTTGAGTCATTAAAATTATTTAATTTATAATCAGTAAATACAATGGAATTATACGCTTTAATTCAGTAAAAGCAACCCCATATAGGAATTTATGTTTTTCAAAGACCAGTAAACCTTAAATTTAGTATATTAGCTCAATTCAATCGTAATGTAGAAGTTACTATTTTTTCTTGAAATTAAAATCACAGCTTTTGCATCTTTATTTTTCGCTTTTAATTTGATATTTGTCAACAATGTCCTAAACTGTTTAGCAGAAGTAACTTCATCCTGATTAATACTACTTATAACATCACCGACTTTTAGTCCTTTCCTATAAGCGTCGCAATTTTTGTCAACTTTTGTCACCAAAACTCCATTAATGTCATCGCCTATTGAATAACTATTTCGCACTTCTTTGTTAAGATTCACCACGCCAATTCCATGATAAGTTGTTTCCACTGCAACCTCTTCTCCATCCTGATTAAACGGATCATTTTTAGGAATTTCCAATACCACACTTGTATTAATTTTTTTACCTCTCCTAATAATTTCAACTGGTATTTTAGTATTTAATGGAGAATCTGCTACAATCCTAGGAAATTGATTAATATTATTAAGCACTTTTCCATTAAAGTTAACTATAATGTCTCCAATATTGATCCCAGCTTTTTCAGCAGGACTGTCTTTCATTATGTTGGACACAATTGCTCCATTAGCACTATCCAAATTAAATCCTTTGACCATATCTTCTGTCAAAGGCTGAAACGTGATTCCAAGCCAAGGGCGCTCAATTTTTCCATCCTTTAACAATTTATTTATTATTGATTTTGCAGTATTGGATGGTATTGCAAAACCAATTCCAACATTTCCTCCACTTGGTGAAACAATTGCGCTATTCACCCCTATCACTTCTCCATCCATATTGAACATTGGCCCACCTGAATTACCTTTATTAATAGATGCATCTGTTTGAATAAACTCCTCATAAAACTGACCTCCTAAATCTCTCCCCTTAGCTGACACTATTCCAGCAGTTACAGTTCCTCCAAATCCAAATGCATTACCGATAGCAATAACAGATTCCCCAACTCTCACTTTATCAGAATCACCAAATTTAACATAAGGAATTGAGCTATTTGCATCAATTTTTAACACTGCTAAATCTGTCTTCTTATCTCGTCCAATGACTTTAGCTTTATAAATTTTCTTCTCATTAGCCCCAATCGTTATATTTATTTCTTGCGCATTATCAATTACATGATTATTTGTAACAACATGACCTTTATCATCAATCAAAAACCCGGATCCAAGTGAAATAATCTTCGATGGCTTATTTGGAAATGGACTTTTATTAAATTCCTCAAAAAATTTAAAAAACTCTTCTGGCATTTCGGGAAAAGACAAATTTGCATTGCCATTTTCTACTAATTGAGTTGTAGATATGTTGACAACAGCAGGACTTAATTTTTCAACTACGTCTGCTATCAAATTATTATTGCACTGATTAGCAAGTGCAGAAATATTAAAAAGTAAAAAAATACTAACAGCTAACTTAGCAATTGCCTTTTTTGTATCGAATAAAAACATAACTTTATACACAAACGATGATTATTTACTTTAATAATTTAATTAATAATATATTTTTACTAACATAGAACTTAATTAAGTGAATATGCAATCAATTTCAAGCTTAAAATTTCTAAAACCATATTTAAAACAGCAAAAGATAAAGTTGATCATTATGTTTTTAGCATTAATTGTCACCTCCTCCTCTGTTTTAATTTTTAGTAAATATCTAAGCTACATAATAGATCACTTTTTTTTTCATTCAATGAATCCTGATTTTTTAAAATTTTTTTTATATCAAAATTTATTGATATTAATTTTAGCAATTGGAACAGCCATGAGATACTATTTTACAACTTACATTGGGGAATACATAGTTCTTAATATTAAAAAAGATCTATTTGGTCACTTACTTACTCTATCACCAAGTTTTTTTGAAACTGAGAAACCAGGTAGCTTAATATCCCAAATTCAAAATGATACTCAAATAATTCAAAATTTGATTGGCAGCAATATCTCAGTTGCACTGAGAAATTTAATTATGTTTTTAGGTGGACTTGCAATGTTAATAGCAATGAGTTCAAAGTTAACTCTCTTCATCGTAATTTTAATTCCTGTAATCATAATCCCGATAATAATCTTTGGAAAAAAAATCAAAAAATTATCTAGAAAAAGTCAAGAACAACAAGGAATACTTACCTCCTTATCAGAAGAATCTATCAATTCAATCAAAACGATTCAATCGTATTCTGCTGAAGAACATGCGAAAAAAAGGTATGAATCTTCTTTGAACTCGACTCTGCAAACAGCTATGAATCTAGCTAAATCCAAATCAGCATTGATTTTTGTAGTAATTTTTCTTGTGTTTTGTGGGGTAGGCTTAATTTTATGGTATGGAGGTTACGACGTAGTCAGTGGTAAAATGACTATAGGCGAATTATCATCTTTCATCTTTCTCGCTGTCATATGTGCTGGCTCTATCGGTGGTCTCTCTGAAACTTTTGGTGAAATTATGAAATCAGCTACTGCTTGTGAACGAGCGGCTGAATTTTTAAATTTACGCTCTGAAATTAGAAATTCAGAAAATACAGTAAACATTGATAAGGAAATAATACAATCACTTTATTTAAAGGATGTAAACTTTTCTTATCCGTCTAAAAAGAACCCTTTAGTACTGGATAACTTAAATTTTAAAATTAACAAAAATGAAAAAATTGCAATAGTTGGTAAATCTGGAGCGGGAAAATCAACCATCCTTGAATTGATCAGCAGATTTTATGATATAAATTCAGGTGATATTTTATTCAATGAATATTCAATTAAAAACATAAATATAAATAGCTTAAGGGATAAGATAGCTTATATTCCACAAGATCCTGTGATTTTTTCATCAACAATTTATGAAAATATATTATTTGGAAATCCTAACTCAAGCTATGATCAAGTAATTCAAGCTGCAAAATTGGCAGCAGTCGATGAATTTGCAAATAATCTATCCAAAGGATATAACACCTTTATTGGTCAAAAGGGAGTAAGACTTTCTGGTGGTCAAAAACAACGAGTTGCGATTGCAAGAGCAATTCTGAAAAATCCTGCAATTTTACTATTAGATGAAGCAACATCAGCTCTTGACTATAAGAATGAAAAACTTATTCAAGAGGCAATACAGAATATCTCAAAAGGTAAAATAACAATTACTGTTGCTCATAGATTATCAACAGTTGTTAACTCTGATAGAATATTAGTTTTAGATAAGGGCAGATTAATAGAACAAGGAACGCATCAGGAATTGATGCGTGAAAAGGGATTTTATTATACCTTAGTTAACAGTCAAGTTGACCTTATGAATTAAAATGTTATTTTTATGACTTTATAAACTTCATAATTTCAATAAAAATATATGTGTGAATATGTAAAATAAAGATTATCTTGTGATATCTTTCACTAGTTTTTTGCTATACTTTGATGTATAAAATCAGTAGATATTAAACTGCAAACAGTTTAGTTTTTACAAATAATAATATGCAGCATAAGGAACCTTATTTTAGACAAAGTAAAAATTTATGAGTATACCAGTTAAAATATTATCTCATGGTCAAGAGGTGCAAAAGCAACCTAATACTTCTTTAAAAAAACCCAATTGGCTAAGAGTGAAAGCTCCTACTGGAAAAATTTTTGAACAAACAAAGCAAATTGTAAAAGAAAAATCCTTAAATACAGTTTGTGAAGAGGCTGCATGTCCTAATATTGGTGAATGCTGGAATAAGAAACATGCAACATTTATTATTTTAGGGAGTGTTTGCACTAGAGCATGTAGGTTCTGCAATATCAAGACGGGAATACCTGATAAGCTTGATCCGCATGAACCAGAAAAAATTGCCAGGTCTGTTGCAGAATTGGAATTAAAGCACGTTGTTATAACATCTGTTGATAGAGACGATTTGGAAGATGGTGGTGCTAATCACTTCGCACAGTGCATTTTAGAAATTAGAAAAAAGTGCCCTAATACAAGTATTGAGGTTCTTACTCCAGATTTTTTGAGAAAGGGTGATTCATATAAAATTATTGTAGATGCAAAGCCTGATGTGTTTAATCATAATATAGAAACAGTTCCATCTCTATATCCAAAAATTAGGCCAGGTTCAAGATATTTTAATTCATTAAATCTTCTAAATAATGTTAAAAATTTGGATAAAAATATATTTACTAAATCTGGCATGATGGTAGGTCTTGGTGAAACTAATGATGAAATTTTTCAAGTAATGGATGATTTACGATCAGCTAAAGTTGATTTTTTAACTATAGGACAATATTTACAACCTACTCCTAATCATGCTAGGGTGGAAAGGTATGTTGAACCAAGTGAGTTTAACTACTATGAAAGGATGGCAAAAGTGAAAGGTTTTCACATGGTTTCAGCAACTCCATTAACTAGATCATCTTATCACGCAGAGGAGGATTTTGTAAGATTAAAAAGTATGAATATTGATGTTTAAAAATAGGGATAATACTAAACGATTTAAGTTATTTTTTATAGGGAAAAAAAAATTAAGGCAAAAAATTAAGGCAATTGCATTATTTTTGGCATTTCTGTTGATAACTGCAGATATGGTGAAATTTAAATTCATACATGGCAGGTTTCATGATGTATCTTCTATAACTTATTCTGCTATCTCCTATCCATTATTTTTGGTGCAAAACTCTTATTTGGAAGTAAAAAATTATATATTATTGATGTCAATTAACAAAGACATATATGTAGAAAATAAAAGATTAAATGAACAAGTCAAAAATTTAAAATCAATAGAAGCAGAAAATGATGATTTACGACGTTTGGTTAATTTTCAAGATAACCTGCAATTTTCCAAGATAACAGGAAGAGCGGTTATTGAATCATACGATGGATTCGAAAAACAATATTTGTTAAATATTGGTTCTAAGAATGGTGTAAACAAGGGGAATGCAATTATAGATAGTGATAGACTAATTGGAAGAGTAATAAAAGTGAATGAGCAATCTTCGAATATGCAATTGATTACTAGTAAAAATTCAAAAATTCCCATTTTGGTATTAGGGACTGAATATAGCGGAATTGCAAGCGGTGAAAACAAAGAAAATTATCTAAAATTATTTTATTTACCCCAAGGCATAGATATTGAAGATGGAAAAACTGTGATTACTTCTGGAGAGGGTGGTTATATGCCATATGGCATATACGTTGGAAAGACAAAGAAGATTAATGGTGAAATTTTTGTTGAAATATGCTCCAATTGTAGCAATACCATGAGGTTGGTTAGCATTTTAAAATTAGAAGAAAATTTTGCCAATGCAAAAAGGAAATAGCCAACTTAATATTATAGATTATGAATTAAGTGTTCATATAGGAATAAGTGCGCAAGAAAGAGAGATGAAACAGAAAGTATTCGTGTCTATTATGATTAATTTTAAAAGTTTGCCTAGAGCCACGATAACTGACAATGTTAACGATACCTTATGTTATCATAATATATGTGATAAATTGAAATTGCTTAATGACAAGGTATTTTCAACGATTGAATATCTTTGCCACCAAGTATACAATTTATTATATGAAATAATAGAGCCCAATTATTTTCAATTTGAAGTGAGGAAATTTCCAGTTATTGAAAATTTGAAGGGCGGCGTTAAATTTATACTTGCTAATAACACGAATAATTATGAAAAATAGATTTATAGTCATTGCAGTAATTGCATTTATATTAATATTGTTTTTAAAACAATATACTGGACCGGTTTCATTTGAAAATGAAAAACTAATGAATGTAGTTTACTCTGTACTAGTCATAAGTGCACTAATAGTTAGTATTTTTAATTCCAAAGTGCCATTTAAACAACTGCTTAAATCTGCTGGAGCTTGGGTTTTAATTATTGGAGTATTATTAATAGGGTTTAGTTATAAAAGCGATATAAGAAAAGTTTATAATAAGGTATACGCAAATCTTATTCCTGGAAATTACATAACTACAGGAGATAAGCAAGTTATTGTGTACGCCAATCAGTATGGGCATTATTATGTTAACACAATTGTTCAAGGGGTTAAAATTGATTTTTTAATTGATACAGGGGCTACAACGGTTTCACTAACAAGAAGTGATGCAGAAAAATTAGGAATTAACTTAAATCAGCTTAACTATAGCCAAAAAGTTTCTACTGCAAATGGGATGGCGTTATCTGCACCAATAAAGTTAAATTATATTCAGATCAATAACATTATAGTAAATGACGTTAGTGCATCAGTAGGTAGCGATGATGGATTGGAAAAATCATTACTAGGAATGAGTTTTTTAAATAAATTACAATCATTTCAAGTTACTGAAGATTCACTACAAATGGTGGGAGAATAGGATAATAAACTAACTTTGTTCAGTAGGGATGAAATAAATAGGGAAGCATCTCACTAGCGTTAAAGCTTAATTTGGTAGCATTTGCAGCAAATGATTCTAAAAGTGCAAAGCAAATATCTTCAATATGCCTTGATAGGAAGAAAAATATAGAGCTTATGTCGTGGCAACAAATCATGAACTTACATTCAGATTCTCAAATGATTTTAATAGATAAAGAGCAGCCGATAGTATCGAAAAAAGTTTTTTACTACGAAGATGAAGCTATGAAGAAAAGGATCATTGATACAGCTCCGCTTTAATACTTCTCTTCTGCAAATGTCTTGGTCCTACATTTTACTTTGGTCTTCTTAAATTTACAAATCCTTCACTATCTATAGAACTTACTTCTTTATAGCCACCTATGTAAGCGTTAAAATAAGCACATCTTGACAGCCCCTATCAAGCTTTTTATGCCAATTTTAATTTTTTACAGACTTTAAAAAATTTTTTATCAATATTGTATGGAAGTAAATTTACTAATTCTTTTGAATCAGAATAATCATGAATGTGATCAAGTAAATATTTTAAGTAACTATAAGGATTAATCTTATTTGCCTTACAAGTTTCGATAACACTATAAATATTTGCACTAGATTCGGCACCTTTAGTTGTTGCGCAGAATAGCCAATTTTTCCTACCTACTGCAAAAAGGTTTTATACTACGTTTTAATCATTATTATCAATACGCAATCTTCCATCTAGTATCACTTCATTTTGCTTCACTATAGTTCAACTTGTACATTAAATTCGCTTTGGAAAAATATCTTTAAATTGTAATGCTCTATTAGCGTCATCTTCTTTTTTATGATCTATACGCTTACTATAAAATTTGTGTATGATCACAGGTACTATAAAACTAATAATCCCAATAATAAATGCAATTTTATATTCATAGTTATCATTCAATAATAAAAATATTAAGCAGACTGTCATAAAAATAATTGCAGTAATACCTGTGTATGGAGATAATGGTGTTTTAAATTTTAAATCCCTAGTAGTGTAACCTGCCTTATATAACCGTTTGCGAAAATTGATTTGAGCCCAACAAATAGATATCCATGCCATTAACCCTGTAAAGCCAGAAACTAGCAATAGAGAAATGTACATTGTTGATTGCCCGAAAAAATAAGCAAGGGCAATTACTAACCAAATCGCCACTAATGTAACAATGACCGCATTTTGCGGAACTCCATTATGATTGAGTAAAGCTAATTTGCGAGGTGCCATCCCTTCACGAGCCAAAGCATTCATCGCCCGTACAATACCATATAATCCTGAATTAGCACAAGAGATGGCTGCTGTAAGAGTCACGAAACCTGCAATTGCTCCAGCCCAAGTCAATCCATAATAATTTAATGCATCGGCAAATACAATATGGTCTACATTTGCCTTATACCAAGGAAAAATTAATACTAGGCAAAATACTGGGACAATGTAGATAAAAAGAATTCTTAGAGTAACATTTGTTATTGCACGAGGTATCATTTTCGAAGGATTAGCAGATTCACCAGCTGCAAGACCTACAATCTCAGAGCCTTGATAATTTACCAACAATATAACCATTGTAGTCAATAAGACTGGAATGCCATTAGGAAATAATCCTCCTTGGTCAGAAATGAATTTTCCACCAATGATTTCAGAAGGTTGATCACCATGTATAAAGCCAAAGAAAATTAGAATTGCTATCACTACAAAAGCCATAAGAGCAATAATCTTGATCAAAGATAACCAAAATTCAATTTCACCAAACATCGACACTTCAGTTATATTTATCCATGTAATGATAAGCCCGAAAAGCACAGCCCAAACATATCCATTAATGCCAGTAAAATACTCCATTATAATGCCACCAGCAATACATTCTGCTGGAATATACATTACCCAACTAATCCAATAAGACCAGCCCACTCCACAAGCTATTCTAGGTGAAATAAGATCAGCTGCGTAAGTAACAAATGATCCTGATATCGGGATAGCAACAGACAGCTCTCCCATACATAACATAACGAGGAATACTATTAACCCTCCAAATATATATCCAAGACAAGCGGATGGACCAACTTGGTTGATAACTTCACCAGTCCCAAGAAAATATCCTGAACCAATAATACCTCCTAGCGCAATTAATTGAATATGCCTGTCCTTTAGGGAGCGTTTATAGTTACCATCTTTGATAAGTTTAGTATTTCTGTTGTGAATTGGCTTGATCATTAACTATACCTCATCTTAAGTTTAAGAAGCTGCTGACAGTAGAGTACGACTTTCGCAAAAGCAATAAAAATTTGGTGGATTTTGAAAAAAATTTTATTTTACAAATTAAAGATCTATGCATCCACCTGTTTTTCAGGTCTTTATTATAAATTCCCCAGTTTATCACCTTGTATTTTTCTTTTCGCCATTTTCTTGCCTTATTCATCTTACCTCAAAATTATTTCTCCCTACGGTATTGTCTTTAACAGCTCTTTCTTGGCTATTTTTTTAACTTTTGATCTGTACAATAAAGTTATAAACCTCTATTATTGGTAAAAATTTATTCCTATCTTCGTAACTGTAGCACGAAATAATATTAATTAAATTTAATAAAAATAGATGAAAAAATAAACGATTTATTTTTGATAATAAATATAACCAAATTGCCATCACCAAATTGACTTTTCGTAATTATTTAAAATAATTTGATCTGCTGTTATTAATATAGAATTTTTGATTTGCGATGTTGCGACTATAATCCTATCAAAAGGATCTCTTGTCCAAGTAAGCTTTAATGCTGATTTTATTACAATATCAAAGGGAGCTTCTTCAATAGTTAATCCAATTTTTTCAGTCAAATAATTTATTATTACATCTGATTCTTCGTTGATTCTTTTAATTTCCTTCAAATATTGCAGCTCTAATCTTATGATTGGCGATATAGCAAGATCATTTTGGTTTATTAATTTTTTAATTTTAGGGCTGAACTTTGTTTCAAGTTTATCGTATAGCCACAGAATTATATGTGTATCTAGATGATGTATCATTTCATTTCATTTCATTTCATTTCTTATCTTCTTCTGACCATTGGTAGCATTTTTCAGAAATTAATAAATCTGGAGCACAAATAATACTGTTATGTTTTTCTAAGTTATCAAATTTGCTACGTATTTCGTCATCAAGTATTATTTTGACTTTATGACCTTTACGTTCAATAGTTTTAGGAATTCCCGTTTCTATTACTCCATCAATAATATTATATATATTACTTCTAAAATTTGTAATTGTTAATTTTGACATATTATTCTTATTATATGTTTGTACTTACGTATAGTACAAGTAGTACGTACGTATATCAAGCTTTTTTAGCGCATATTAAAACGTAATTTGTATATGAGCTTTGGTATTTTTGCATTTGGTTATTATATAGCAGAAAGCAAGCTAAATTATAGAATTGTAAAAGTTCAAACGCATATCATTGATTAGAGAACATTCGAATTGGTGATTAGTATTATACACATAGCATTATAGATTGGTTGCTGTTTCATAATAATTTCTCCATCACGAAATTAATTAATTCTACACCACGAATTTGCACAGTTTGTTGCTTTACAGTTTGAAACCCTTTCGCTTCAAAAAATGATCTAGCTGTAATGCTGACTTCTGCATAGGCTCGAGAAATTAATTTCTCTATTGCTTCTTTCTCAATCTCTTGCATAAGTGCGCTGCCAACACCAGCGCCTTGAAATTTGTGATGAACCAGAAGTTTCCCTATTGACTTTTTGCTAATAATGATAAAAAGATGTATACAAGGAATTGAAGCTTATTTGTAGCCGCGAATTATATAAATAATATATTGACTAATTACTGTTTTTACAGTATTATGCGTATTAATCTTATTATTGGAATTATTTATGTACGTTTCAACTCACAAAAAGAAGGTCAAGGACAAGCTTTACATAAGCTATTCATTGAGAACTTCTTTTAGAGATGCAAAAGGTAGAGTACAGCACAAACACATAGCCAATTTACCTAAATG
>CAISOX010000046.1 GCA_903887235.1 uncultured Alphaproteobacteria bacterium
TAGTTTTTTTGTTAAAAATGCGTGTGTTTGGATTTTCATTATAAGATGGAGTTTTAATACATTGTTCTTTATGCTTCTTATCGTTACAATACTCAGCTCTCCACTTATCCATATACTCTTTACTTTCCTTCTCTTCTTCAACAACCATCATAGGTACTGTCCAATCTATCTCTTTTGCTATTCCAAAATAATCTGCTGTTTTCTTTATTTCTCTAAAGTGCCTTCTTAATGTGGGCGTGCCATCATATTGCACTAAAATCGGAATTGCCTTCTTTGCCATTGCTACACAACTATTAACAACGCTATTTGGATTATTATCAAGTATCATTTGTACTAACTCCTCATCTGTTGCATTTAGATTGTAATTCTTTGCATCCTCTATAAATCCTCTCTTTTTCTCTAGAGTTACTCTTTCCCAATCATCTATTTCACTAAGTGACTCTATTCTTGCTATATCCTTTTTATACTTCTCTACTAAATTATGCTTTGCTATTACCCAACTTCTAAATCTGAATAAATCATCTTGGATTTCTTCATAACAATTTATATATTTATATAACTCTGTATGCGTTGAATCCTCATCAAAATATGAATAGTTATATTTTTCCAAATACTCTTTTTTACAACTATCATCTCCCATTAATATACTTAACATACAATTTTGCTTATCTTCTCTTC
This sequence comes from uncultured Alphaproteobacteria bacterium, assembly GCA_903887235.1. GTDB lineage: Bacteria > Pseudomonadota > Alphaproteobacteria > Rickettsiales > Midichloriaceae > Aquirickettsia. The sequence continues at coordinate 679 of CAISOX010000046.1, forward strand.
TTCGTTCAGCAAGCGCTGTTTTTCTTATAGAATTTACTCTTTCATACTCCATTACCTCATCTGTCTTCATTCTAATGTCATCTTTCTTATCAAGAAGCGGCTCCATCTCTTTCTTTAAATCCAGAGCTTTCCTATCCATTTTTTCACTTAACATCTTCTTACCTTCTTCCACCTTCTTCATATGTTCCGTGACTTTATTTTCTATCATGCTCTTCTTTGAGACATACCCTTTATATAGATAAATACCACCAATCATTAGAATCACTATAATTACTCCTGCAATTAATACCGCTCTATCTGCTGATTTGTCTTTATTTACTTCCTTTAAATTCTCAATATTTTTTAAATCCTTTTTCATAACCTCATCTCTTAATTATTTTCAGTTAATTTTTTCATTGCTTCTAAATCTTTTTTCATACCCTCATCTATACTCGTACTACCTTTGTTTACTGTTTTTTTAATAACTTGAGGCTTTGGTTTATCAAATTCTTCCTCTATCCATGACTTCTCTGTATTCTGAGGAGGAATGTTGTTTCCCTCTGCAGGCGAACTTGATTGTTGTGATTTAATTTTATTTGTGGATTCTACAAATCCTTCGTTTATTGCACTTACTTCTTTAGAACTACCTGCTGTATTTGATTGCGCAATCCCACTCTCATGCCTCATAGTTTGCGGTAGTTGTTTGTCATTAGTAGTATTACCTATATTACTAGTAATATTACTTACTAACGGCTGTTGATTACTAATTACTTTACTATCATGCTTTATAGCACTTGTAATTGCTTCTTGATTAATACTTTGAACTGGCTTCTCATTATTGACAGGATCAATAATAATATTTGGCTGCTGTTCAGTATTAGGTAGTCTTCTATCTACATCTTTATATGAATTTTCAGTACTTAAATTAGATTGAGCTGAATTATATAATTGCGATTCTTTACTTTGGGGTTTTATATTAGTTAAATGATCATTACTAAAGCCTTCACTTTGAGGGCTTTTTAAATTCACCGCTTCATTTATATTATTACCATTCTGTAACTTCTCTTCTTCATCTTTTTTCTCTTCTGCAAATGTTTTAGGCCCTACACTTTGCTTAGGTCTTGCTAAATTGACAAATCCATCACTATCTACTGTAATTATGCCTCCTTGCTTTGTGTTATCTTGGTTTTTCTCAGGTGTTACATCTCTATTATCTTGATTAGGATTATTTTGATTTCCACTTCCTAATTGTGGCCCTATATCAGTTGATTGTTGATTAATATTTGAACCTTTTTCTATTGATAAGGATTGATTAGCACTTTCGTGATTTAAATTATAAGGGATCGTAGTTCCAGCTCCTTGTTGTGGATTTGGGAATTTCAATCCTTGTGTTTCATGGAATGACTGGCTTACACTACTTTTAACTGCCTCTACTCTCTCTTCTTTGCTCATTGTAACAAATGGTACTTGATCCACTTTAAATGGTGGTAAATCCTTTGCCTCTTTTCTGGTGGTGTAATCAATACCTGTTCCCTCCACTGCCTTTTCTATTATCCCATCAACTGCATCTGTTGCCTTTTGTATTCTTGATGTATTGGCTTCTTCTTTATAATTATCTTGTAATTTGACTTTTTGATTATCTATTGCATTTTGTTGCTGAGTTACTTTATCGCCAACATTTTGAATTTCAGATCTCGTATTATCAACTATATTTACCTTGTTATTTTTATCTCCTCCTTCTGGAGTATATAGCTGATATGAATTTTTTACCTCATCTGAATCTAGTTTTTCATTAATCGCTAAATTATTTTTTTCTGCAATTTTACTATTTGTAATTAAACTATCTCCTGTCTTTTCATATGTAGATTCTTCTTTAGCTACGAGTTTCCCTTGTTTAATATTTCCTTGTTCTTGATTAAATGTTCCGTATTCAGGTGGCTTATCGTTGCCTTTTTCATTCTTATCATTGACCACCCTATTCATCAATTCTTGCTCTAATCCAGTCTCCCCTTTTTGATGCTCACTTTTATACTCAGCAGTCTTAGCTTTTAAAATATTACCTTCTCTAAACCCAGGAATTAAATCAGAAGATACTTTATTTGCAAACTCCTGTACCAATATTCCTTTGTCTGCTGTTTTATCTGGATCAGCTAACACTTGTATCGCTTTATCTCTGCCATATACCTCTCCATTTACCATTTTTCTATTTGCCACATAATCTACAAACTGCTCAGTTGCGTCTTCATTTACCCCTATTCCCAATCTCTCTGCTGTCTGCTTTTGATCTGATACTCTATCTGCTATGGCATTATGTATATTTGCCATATTTGAATGTCTCTCCATCTGATTTAAACTTGTTTCTAAATTCTCCGTTAGCTTCTTATCTTCTCCACTCCCCTCATTATACCTCACATCCTTTAAATGTGATGGGAAGCATCTCTATAATTAGGATTGTTTAACAATTTAGCTTGATGTAAGATTAAAGAATATTTAAATAATTTTTAAAATATCGGAGATTTTATGCAAAAAGCAATTAGAATAGTAGCTCAATGTTACGATATAAAAACTGGAGATCTAGTTGAAGAAAATGTCATACGAGATGAAAAACTGGAGAAA
>CAISOX010000047.1 GCA_903887235.1 uncultured Alphaproteobacteria bacterium
GCTTCGTCCACCACTACTATGTCATTCTTCTGCAACCTCTCTCTTTCATTATTCCAATTAACCATTCTGTTTGCTACCGTATAACTCTTTATACCACTTTCTCCTTCTAAGTTTTCAGCAGCTATTCCAGATAACGCCATTCCTACCACATTATATCCTTCTTTCTCCCATACCTTTCTTGCCGCTCCCAACATATAACTCTTACCACTTCCTGCATATCCAACTACACATGCCATATCTCTATCACCTGTAATATGCCTAAATGCTTCTCCTTGTGATTCACTTAACCCTTTATCTTTTATAACTCTCTCCCTATATTCCAAATCTATTTGATGATTTGCTGCATCACTCAAACTCTGAGATTGCCTCACCATCCTATATTCAATATCCAGCATCTCCTTTGTTGTATATCTGTCTCTATCCCTATCGTCCTTACCTAATTTTATTAATTCCTCTGAATTCTTTATTTTTTGATATACTTTCTCAAATTGTTCCACATCCACCGTATGCGTATTTACAAATCTAGCTATATCTTCATGTGTAAACGTTGATTTATAATGAGATAACGCCTTTATTGCTATACTTGGATCGTTATAGATCTTTTCTCCATTACCTCTCGCTATACCCTCATGCTCTAATACCTTATCACTATACCTTACTCTACCATCATTTGGGCCGATCTTATTCTGTGGCTCTAGGTCTATACCACGCTCTTTATTACTCCTATGATCTATTTTTATATCCAGACCTGCTTTCGCTAAATGTTTATTTACACAATTAGCCCATTCTTCTCTCCAATTATATAAAATAGGTTGTTTATCCCATTCTACTACTTTTTTTCCGAAACCTTTTTCTGACACCTCTCTAGTTGTTAGCATTATATGTGCATGCGGCTGATCTCTACCATGACCTTTATGAATGCATAAATCTGCTATCATCCCAAGAGATATAAATTGATTTTTAACATACTCTTTTGCGAGTTTGATGTTTTGTTCTTCTGTAAGTTCTTTTGGTAATGATACTTCTATTTCTCTTGCTAATTGTGAATCTTTTCGCTTCTCAGAAGCTTCTACTTCATTCCATAATATTTCCCTATTTAAAAATTTTTCTGGTGCACTTTTTGATAACATAATTTCTTTATATAAAAGATCACTTTTATTACTATAATCAAATGTCTTATCTAATCTTTGATCATACAACTTCTCTGCTGATCTATATGCAGCTTTCCCCACTGCTGAATGACCTTTACTTCTTGTAAACATTTTATAACTAAAGTGACATATTGCCATATTATCTGTCTACAATATATCTATCCATAATATAATATTGCTGTACTTTTAAAATTAATATTTCAATAAATGCAATCTCACTTAATAAGTCAGCAAATATTAGATATTTAGCATTTTTAAAATTAATTAATAATTCTTTTAAACTAGCAATTTTTATAAAATGATATTGGGCATTTAATATACCAAAAGAGTTAATTTTGTATTTTTGCTTTCTCATTTCTTATTTTATCAAATCCTATTTCTTATAAACAATTAATCCTATTTTTATTACAACTTATCCATATTTGATCTACACAGCTAATTATCTTACTTAAAGGACTAAAGCATTTTTGTTGTTGCTTGCAACAACGTAGCGCGCAATTAATATCATTGAGATAAGTATATTTAGTTTATTTTTATTTGCGCTTCTTGTCAATATTTGTTATTATATAGCCTATAGTAATGCATATACTTATTATTTTGGATAATAAAACTAAAGAAAAGATAGAAAAGCTTAAGAGTAAGCAAGCTGTTTTGAAAGCTCGACTTGAGTTATTAGAGAATAAAGCAAAAACTAAAGAGCGTAAACTTGAAACTAGACGTAAGATTCTTGTTGGTAGCTATTTTATTGAAAAATATACCAATAAAAACGAATATGATGAATTAGTCAAATTAATGGATGAATATTTAACACGAGAATCTGACAGAAATGTTTTTGGATTAGATTATGATAAAGAAAGCGCTAAAAAGTCTAAATGATATTGGGAATAAAAAAAGAGCTTTATTTAAAAATATAGCTTCAAAATATAGTAAAATTATCAATAAAACTAAAAAAAGTACTTCTTCAAATCAAAAAGATTTATTTAATCCTGAATTGTTTTTAGCTATAGATGAAATCAATAAAAAGTTTGGCAAAGACACTGTATGCTTTGGTGATCAATTAGGTAATTTAGATTATGATAAATTACTTGATTCTAATGATTTAAATTTACTTAAAAGTGAAGCTGATAAATTGTTAAAGACTTATCAGCAAATTGATAAACAATTAATTGCTTTTTCTAAAGTAAACAATACCAATGCTAATATTTATAAACGTAAGCAATTAGAAAAGCAGAAAGATGAAATTAAACAAATTTATATTTCTATTAGAAAAAGAATTTTTTTAATCTCAATTGAGTAGATAA
>CAISOX010000048.1 GCA_903887235.1 uncultured Alphaproteobacteria bacterium
GATTGCTCAGCTTGATTTTTAGATATATCTCCTAATTCACCCTCGATCTTATTTAACTTAACTATTACCTTCTCTTCTATCGATTCTCTTAGCTTCTTTATATTCCTAACTATATCCTGGATTTCATCGTTATTATTTGGCTTTTTGTTTACTATATCTCCTAATCCAAACATGTTAGTAAATGCACTTAATTTTGCATATTCACTTTGGTAATAGTGACTCGTGCCATATATACCTATAAATAAGCCTACAACTCCGCCTATTATCAGTGGGGTTTTATTTTTTATTATTTTTTCTTTAACATCGTTCATTTAGACTCCTAATTTTATTTGTAAATTTCTTTCATTACTTGCTCTACTGCAGACCCCGTATCCATCCCCTGCTTTTTATATTTTTCAACTTTAGCATACACTTCTGGAGTTGATGAATAGAGAACTTGGGTATAGCGATCAAGCATTAATCTGCTTATAAAATACTGCTTATTAGATTCATAAATTAGTATTTCTGAATACTCCCCTTTTACTGTCTCTAATTTACTTATCCCATCTATAATGCCACTTGCTACTTTCATCTTTGTAAGTGCATCACAGGATTCTGGGCTTTGTTTTAGCATTAGTTTCCAACCACAACTTTGCGCAACACTTCTTCTAGCCGTTTCTGCAAGCCCTCCAGTTGATTCTCCATCTCCGTAAAAATGCTCAAAACTTTGCGTACCAAGTACCAATGCTCCATTATACTTTCTCACTGTTTTTGCCATTGAAGCTAAAAAGAATGGGAAGTTTTCAAGTGCATACCATGCCTCATCTATTAATATGACGAATTTTCGATCCCTATCTCCTGTATAAATTTGCTGCACTATCTGCACTGCAAGCATTTGCATAATTACTCCACCTAACTCTGGAAATTCTCTCAAATCATCAAATTCCATTACTGTCAGCTGTTTATCAAATTTAACAGCATCCTCTCCTACGAAAAATCTCCCATAGTTTCCTTGACTTCCAAAATCAAATAATTGTTTGGATAGGTCTCTATCATTTTGATCACCTACTTCTAACTCTTCTATTATTTTATCAATGCTGGTTTTCTTTTTATATTTAGCCCAAACTCTGCTAATTGCTCGTGATAATGAAGCATTTTGTAAATCTGATGTCCCGTGGATAGGAGCTGCCATCTTTTGCACTATTTTTTTTACATAGTTTAGTGAATCCTGTCCTATTTGTGGTTTGTTTTCGTCATGCTCTACTTTAGGATTATATATCTCTCCTTCAGGAATTCCCACGAATGGATTTAAACAGATTGATGAATTCTCTCCAAATTGTATATGGTCTCCACCCATGATATTGCATAGCTTTTTAAAACCCCTTCCCATTTCTACTACAAAAACTCTTGTCCCTTGACTCATATGATTAAGCACAAATTCTAATAAAAATACTGTTTTACCACTCCCTGTCTCCCCTATTACACATGCATTATAATTATTTGCACCTTCGTAATTATTCCACGAAAAAAGCTGACCTAATCTTCCTGTTAAAAGCATCCCTCCATTACTTGAACCCTTCCATTCAGCGTGAATTGGCATTAATGCCTTTGGTTCACTAGACAATACTGTTTTCTTAAGCTTAAAAGCTTTTAATAACTGACCAAGATCAGTTTTATTGAGATATGGACAAAATGATAATAACGCAGGCAAATAAAAATTATTTAAAGGCTTAATAATAAAATCTCTCTTTCGCCACAAACTCATTAAAGCACTTTCTGTATAATCTATTTTATTTGCTTTTGATGTAACCATTACAAAGAAGCTGGTTCTTAAAAATCTCTCCCTGTTTTTGAGATTGTTTTTTATAATATACCTCCATTCTTTAGTCTCCTCAGCCAGCACTCGGTTAAATGTTTCTAAATAGCTGGGCTGATTAATCAGCATCTCTCCTTTTTTCTTATATGCCTCTTGATTACTTTCCTTTAGCTCATTTGATATTGAGTAGCATATTGCAAATCTAGATGGGATTTGCATATAATCTGACTCATTATCTCCAAGTAAACTCACCATTTGATTTATTGACCACCCATCCTCCTCATCATTACCAGCATCTCCTTTAGGAAAATTTATTACCTCATACACTCTGGTTAAATACTTTCCGTCTTTATTCATAACACCCTGATAATCAACAAGTAGACTATTACCTGTATCTATTATTTGATCTGAAATGCTATCATATTCACTATAACTAGCGTTCCTATAATCTGGGTAATTTACTAGCTCTTTAACCAATGAGATAAAGCATTCTGGCTTAAGTAATCTTGGGTTACATCCAAGCCCTGAAATCATTATTTTAAGACGATCCTTAAATTTTAGTATGTTTTCTGTACCCTTTTTCTTATCTAAATTATTAGCATATGAGATGAATAATTTGTAATCTCTATGCTTAAAATTAACATCCTCCCTTTGGTTAAACTCATTTATATAATCAGTGCGATATTTCTCTAATTTAGCAAATATTTCTTCCTTTTGAACCTTCCCCTGACGCCATCTTTCAATTTGACCTTCTATATTATCACTTGCAAGTAACAATACTTCAATCACCCCACCAAATGGTAATTGATCATCAAATAACATCGAGATTTGCTTATAAGTACTATCTTCTATACCAACTATTGGATCACAGAGAAAGGTAAAGCCCGCAATATTACCATCTAAATAATAAAGTGATTCGCTTTTGTTATAAAAGCGATATGGAAATAACTCACTTCTTGGAGTTGGATTATGCATTTTATCTAGCAATACTTCACTTAAATCCTTTGTATTTGTCCTAAATCCTTCTTTAATAGTTGCAAATAAACCTCTTGCACTTGCTGTGATTTTTTTTGTGTTTATAGATGGAATCATTTTGCATCTACCTCTACTTCTGATTCTTTATGGGTAATGCCCTTTTCTTGATATTGATTAAAATGAATAGTTATTTTCTCATGCTCCTCTTGAGCATAAGTATTTATTTCTTTATTTATATTGGTTGATTTTTTATTAGGTGAATCCTGGCAAGAACATTTCTTTTTTTTATTTGATGTATTTTTAGAAGCTACATTATCAGTAAATTCATCTAATTTATCATCATTTATAAGCTCATTGACCTTACTTACTGATTCACAGCCTATTCCTTTATGCGATTTACAATCGAAACTTCCTTTATAGACTGAGCAGCCATTTAAGAGTAAAGTCACACTTAAGAATAATATTTTATTTGTTATAATCTTCATCATATCTTTTTTTTAATTAAGTTGCCTAATTACCGATGCGTCTGCGTTACCTGATTTATTCTTTATTGCTTCATCTCGCTTTCTTGCTATTGCTTTTTTAAGCTCAGAGCTTCCAAAGAACACTCCCTCGGTAAAAATTACATCTACTTTTCTCCCAGCTCCAACTTGCACTATTGGCTGTAAGCTCTCAGCCCTATCTATATAATATTTTGAAAGTCTATCCATGCTGCTGGAAGCACCAGTTGTAAAACCATCTTTGACTTTTTCTTTAAAATCTTGCTGAGGAATTTTATTACTTAGAATAATTGTTGGCTGATGATTCCCTTGGTTAGGATTAAGTGTGTTTGAAAATCCTCCGAGCATTCCTGCTAAAAAACTATTACCAAGTAATTTACCTTCTGTAGAAACTACCTCTCCTCTAATTCCAGCCCTTCCATCCTCTCCTGTTACATATCCAGCTACTTCAGTTTCAACAATCTCAGCTGTTGCAATTTCTGTACAAGATAGTTTCTCAAGCCTGATCTTTGCTCGCTCACTTGATAAGTTACCAAATGCAGCACCTATTATATGGCAGTCTTTGAGGTCACTTTTAAACTTCCTCGGTAATGTGCCGTGATCTATTATTCTAATTAAGATTGGCTCAGGATCAGTTGAAGAGCTAAGACCAGTTTCTGCATCTACTCCAGATAACAATACTGCTTTAGCAAAACTCCCTGCTGGTATGTAATTATCTACAGTTTTTAGAGTTTTATAATTCTCTGAATCTTGAGCATTTTCTAAATTCAAATTATATTGACTAATTTCATTATTTTTTACAGATGC
>CAISOX010000049.1 GCA_903887235.1 uncultured Alphaproteobacteria bacterium
AAAAATTAAATGGCCTAAATTTATCGCAAAGGGGATTATTGTGTAGCCACGAAAAATATTTAACTTTTTATCATTGAAAACGCCGTTATTAGTGCGCTATCAGAAAAAGTTTATTCTTTCAAGAGGGAAACATCCGTTATAGAAGGCTTCAATGCACTCAAACATCATAGAATTGGCGATATCTCTTGAAGTGAAACTTCTACCCAGGCTCCTGTTTTATGGTGTGGAAGCAAGATTCTGCCACAGCATTATCAAGGCAATTTGCTTTTCTTGAAAGACTTTGAGTAACATTTAAATTTTTAAAACTCTTTGAAATTCATTAAATGTATATTGCGAACCTCTATCAGAATGAAATATTAACCCTTTTTGTGGACTTCTCTGCCAATAGGCCTTTGAAAATGTGTGCATTCCCAACCCGTTATTAATTCTATTATTACATTCCCAAGCAACTATTTTTCTAGAAAAAAGATCTATGATAATACATAAATATGCCCATCCCTGTTCAGTTTGAATGTAGGTGATATCAGATACCCATACTTTATTGAAAGCATCTGTAACAAAATTTATCAAAGAGCCAAAAAAATCGGCAGGCATCATTAATATGTGGCGGAAGGAAAGGGATTCGAACCCTTGTTACCTTTAACAGTAAACACGCTTTCCAAGCGTGCGCCTTCAGCCACTCGGCCACCCTTCCAAAAATATGCGTATGTTAATTTTATTGCAATATATATAAAGCCTAACTGCAAAATTATATTGACATATACTACATATTTACAGTAATAAAAAGCTTTATATATTAGTTTATATTTTGTGATTAAATCTCTCATTTCCTTTAAACCATCTAATCACTTATCTGCTATACTCCTGATGACGGTAAATGCGTTTTTCATGTCGCTACTATATGTTATAGTAAAGATTCTCACAAATGATTATAATTTTAGTTCAAACCAGGTTGGATTGCTGTATAAGTTAAGTATCTTAGCGTTAACATTGGTATCGTGTCTAAATTTAGGATTTATCCATCATCTTAAAACGAAAAAGCTTTTTTTTCATGCTTTAAGGGGATTTTTTAGTATTATGGGGTCACTTTGCATGTTTTATGCAGTGTCTGTTATGAATGTACTGAATGCTGCAGCAATTTCAGAATTGACACCAGTATTTATGGTTATAGCAGGAGTATTGGTATTTAATGAAAAGTTAACAACGCCAAAAATAATTCTTTTATTGGGCAGTATAACAGGGATATTTTTTATTAAGGATTTTACTACTATAGGAAAAGATCCTAATCCAGGATATTGGTTTGCATTTTTAGCATTGATTTTTTGGTCACTCAATAACGTAGTTATAAAAAAATTAACAAAAACAGAACATTCTCGTGCACAATTATTCTATTCCAGTTTATTTGCATCGATTTTCGCGTTTCCAATAGCATGTTTTCAATATACATTTGATTTTACAAATTACTCACTTGATTTAAATATAGCAACTTGGCCTGATTTTTCTGTAAAAGCTATATTATTTATTATATCTGCAGGCATGGCAAGTTTACTGCATAAAGTATCCTTTTTTCGAGCATATAAACTTGCTGATATGTCAGTAGTAGGCCCTTTTGATTATCTAAGATTACCTTTTACTGGTATTTTTGCTTATTTAATTTTAGATGAAGGTATAACTAATAATTACTCATTAATTGGATATGGCCTAATTGTGTTAAGTGGAGTTTATTTCATTATGCATAAAGAAAAAAGTCCTAAATAAGCAAATGAAATATTTATTTTTTGCTACCTAACTCATATAACTGATGCAATATAATAGCGGTTGCATTAGATACGTTCAGACTTTCTAGTTTGGGAGACATTTTAATTTTTACAGTTATATCACTTTGTTTTAAATTTATATCTCTGACCCCCCTCCCCTCTGAACCCATAATTAATGCAATTCTATTAAATTTGGTTACTTCTTGAATTGAGCTAGTACCATTTTGCACAACAGCAACAACCCAGTATCCACTTTCCTTTAATTCGTTAAGCACTCTAGAGATATTAGTTACCTGAATATATGGCACATACTCAAATGCACCTGCTGAGGATTTTACCAAAGTTGCATTTTCCGATGGTGCATTATCTTTTGTTGTAATTACAGCATCAACGTTAAACCCAAGAGATGACCTAATAATTGCCCCTATGTTTTGCGGATCTGTTATTTGGTCTAAAAATAAAATAACACTATTTTCATTCACTGTTTTAAGCAACCTTTCAATAGAAGTCAGTTCTAATTTTTTGACTTGTATTGCAACGCCTTGGTGTACAGATTCTTGAATATCGATTTTTTCACTAATTTCCTTGTTAGTTAGGACCTCAACTTCAATATTTCTATCCTGAATAATATTTTTGTATTTATCTATAAGTTGATTTGTATTTTTAGTAATCAATATTTTATAAATTATTCTTGATACATTATTCATTGCAGAATCCACCGGGTGCTTGCCATATAACCAGTATATGTTACTACTTTGAATTTTTTTGCGCATTGATATTAAATCTAACCTAGTACAATTTTATCACTTGCTGCATTTCTTGCAAGCTCATCTGCCATTTCATTATATTTATCTCCATTATGTGCTTTAACCCAATGCCAAGAAGCGTTTTGAGTTGAATTTAACTTATCTAGTTGTTGCCAAAACTCAATATTTTTAATTTTACCATTTTTCCAATTATTCAACTTCCAACTTTTTATCCATTCTGTTATACCAAATTTTAAGTAATTACTATCAGTAAAAATTTGCAAGTCACTATTTTTAGTTATGTTTTCTAACGCCTTGATTGCAGCTGTTAATTCCATTTTATTATTAGTTGTATGTTGCTCAAATCCACAAATTTTCTTAATAACATTACCTTCTTTAACAAATACAGCAGCCCAACCACCAGGGCCTGGATTACCTAGACAAGAACCATCACAATATATCTTCATAAAAATGTCTAATATCTTTTTTGATTTCATGATATACTGGTGACCGTTAAAGTAAATAAATTTTTATAAAGCATGGAAACAGACTCACCTAAAAGAAATATTTTTCTTATACAATTAACATTATTTACATTGTCAATCTTCCCATGTTATTCACTGGAAAATGAAAAATACAAAGATATGAAGGATTTTGAAGAAGCAATTGATATTATTCAGAGCCAGTATATTGATGAGGTAGAAAATAAAAAACTTATACAAAGCGCTATAAATGGAATGCTAGATTCTCTTGACCCTTATTCAACTTTTTTAAATAAGGAGGAATATGATAGCATGAAATCTAGTACAAAGGGTGAGTTTGGTGGTATAGGAGTTGAAATTAATATTGAACAAGGTCTTTTAAAAGTTGTTTCCTCATATAAGGGTTTGCCTGCATATGAAGCTGGGATTAAACCTGGTGACGTCATTGTTATGATCGATGATGAAGCAATAGGTAGTATGGGCATCGTACAGGCCTCTGATAAATTAAAAGGGGAGCCTGGTAGTACAGTAAAATTAAAAATATATAGAGATTCAGGAGAGATTAAAGAATTAATTATAACGCGGGAAATTATCAAACTTATTCCTACAAAAGTTCTTTTTTATAACCAGGATAAAGTAATTTACGCAAGAATAGGTAGTTTTAGTGAAAAAACTAGTCTTGTACTTAAAAATGAACTGCTAAAAGTAGTCAACAGCAATGCAGAAATTAAGGGGCTTATTCTAGATTTAAGAGATAATCCTGGTGGCATTCTAGATCAAGCAGTTGAGGTTTCAAGGTTATTTTTAACCAATGGAAGAATTGTATCACTTAAAACTAGATTTAATAATGAGGAAATTATTTATGATGCTGAAGGAACTGACATAATAAAAGGATTGCCAATAGTAGTATTAATTAATAATGGCTCTGCTTCATCCTCAGAAATTGTTGCAGGAGCGCTTCAAGATAACCAAAGAGCACTGATTATGGGTGAAAAATCCTTTTGTAAAGGATTGGTACAAAATTTGATCCCTTTCAGCAATGGTTCTGCTATAAAATTAACCACCGCTAAATTTTATACGCCACTTGGAAGATCAATTCAAGAAGAATGCATAATACCTAATATCGAAATCACCGCGCCAACTACGGAACCTAGTGATAAAAATGAATTAAGTAGTACCAAACATCATGATTTTGGTAATTACCAAAATGATTACATACTTGAAAGAGCAGTAGACTTAGTTAAAGGTATTTATTTGTATAACGAACAAGGCACGGAGAAAAATGAATAGATTTAGTTTTATAATATTACCAGCTATAGTGTTTATACTCTTAACATCATCATTTATTCCAAAATCTAATTGTTTTGAATTAGAAGCAACAACTGCAGAAAATATGGATAAGTTAATAAAAAATGGGAATAAAAAATATAAATTTTTATACTTTTTTACTACTTGGTGTTATGAATGCAATGAATCTCTAGATCATATTTCACAAATACAATTTAGTAGTAAACTATCAAAAAAATATGATTTTATAAACATTGCGTTAGATGATGATTTAAAAAAAATAAAAAAGTATTCTAAAGATAATAATCAGAATAAATCTAAAATATATTATTTTGAAACACAAAAAGAAATAGCGCGGTTTTTTCTTATTACAAAAATTGGCTATAATAATGCAGTTCCTTATTACTGCATATTAGATAATAGTAATAACATAGTAATTGATGGATATTTTGAACATAGTGATATAGAAAAATATCTAGAGGCACCGTCAATGTGATATTTATTTTACAAAGGAAACTGACTAAAATTGAAAAATTATTATGATAAGGACTAATTTATGTAGTTAACTTTGATTATTAAGTCAACATTATCTGTTATTATTTTTTATTTTATCACACATGCTCGCCGGAAGGACACGATCAAATGAATATGCCATTATAAATAAAACGGTTAAATCTCCTTTATTATGTTATATAATTCTTCTTCTTTTAATATTTTAACCTCACCAGTTTTGCGATTTTTCAATTCTACACTATTATTGATAGCATGCTTAGGGCCAATTATGATTTGCCAACTTATCCCCACTAAATCCATATCTGCAAATTTTTTACCTGCACTACTACTAGTGTCATCATAAAGAACATCATATTTGTTGGATAAGTTACCATAAATCCTTTCTGATAATTTATTACATTCATTATTTTCTGATCTAATGTTTATTATAACAAATCTAAAAGGAGAGATAGAATCTGGCCATATTATGCCATTTTCATCATAACTATTTTCAATGATTGCAGCTATTAAACGTGTTATGCCAATTCCATAACAACCCATCTCAGGAAATTTAAGTGATCCATCCTTGTCTTGATATGTGCAATTCAAATCTTTACTATATTTTTGCCCCAAATAAAATAAATGCCCTACTTCTATACTTTTACTTTTCAATATATTTAATGAATCTATATTTTCATTAATATGCTTTTCTTCTTCTTTAGCATAAAATTTTTCATATTCATCAAGAGAAAAGTCGTTACTTTTAAGGTAATTTAAAAGTTCTTTTTGATAATATATTATGCTTTCACCATTTTGTGCCAAAACATGAAATTCATGGCTATAATCTCCACCCATAGCCCCTGTTGGAGCTAACACTGGAACAACCTCTAATTCTAATTTTTTAAATATTTTTAAATATGCTACGAGAATTTTTTCATAACTTAAGAGTGCCTCTTCTTTGCTTATATCAAATGAATATGCATCTTTCATTAAAAATTCTTTTGCCCTCATGACTCCGTGCCTAGGTCTAATTTCATCCCTAAATTTCCAGGTTATCTGATAAAGAATTTTGTTAACATCTTTATATGAATGCACACTACTACTAAATAAATCAGTTACCACTTCTTCTCCTGAAGGTGGTAAAACATATTTATTTTGCTTTTGATCTGTAAGATGGAAAATTTGAGACTTTAGGTCAGATTCTTCTAGCGCCCTACCAGATTTTTCCCATATTGAAAGTGGTTGCAACGATGGTAAAATAATTTCATGGCTATTAATACTATCAAGCTCGTGCTTTATAATGCATTTTATTTTATCCAGGACTTTTACACCAAGTGGAAGCCAACAATACACCCCTGAAGAAACTTGCTTTATCATGCCACTTCTCAACATTAGTTGATGTGATATTAATTTTGCTTCAGAAGTGATATCTTTTGTTGTATTTAGTAAAAAGTTGCTTAAACGCATTTTACTACTCTAACCCAACAGCGTTCTTATAAAGCTCAAATAATGCCTCTTGCTCACTAAGCTTATCAGCATCCATTTTCCTAGCTTTTATTACTTGTTTTATAATATTAGGTACAAAGCCTTTAGCTTTTGCATCAATTAACAAATCTTTAATATCATTGTTAATATTATTTTTTTCTTCTTCCAGTCTTTCAATACGCTCAATATATTGCTTCAAAATTTGTTTGGTATCGTTATCAATAGAATCCATAGCTATAACCTAATATTTATATAATTTACTTTTTTTATACACCTTTATAAAGAATCTTATAATCACAGCAATTATTGCTGTCAATGGAATTGCAAATAATATTCCAAAAAATCCTAATAAACTACCCCCAACAAAAATCCCTAGAAATATCCATAATGGATGCAGATTTAGATTTTTGCCCATCAGTTTTGGCGTTATAAATACCCCTTCTAGCATCTGTCCTATTATATAAAAGGCCGCTAGATAAATAATAATGCTGGTAGTTTTAAAATGTACAAACGCAATAATTGACGTCAGTATAAAACTGAACATGATGCCAAAGTACGGAATAAAAAGTGACAGTCCAGAAAATATACCTAGAACTAGCGCATAATCAACCTGTAAAATAAATAATCCAATACTATAGTACGTAGCTAATATAATAGACACAGTCAACTGGCCCCTTAAATACTTAGCTATTGCGCCATTTATTTCTTTAAAAAGTCCTATCACATCATTTCTATGGCTAATAGGAATTAAATTTTTTAAGGTATCCAAAATCTTCTGCATATCCATTGCAAAATAGAATGTTAATATCGGCGTTATCAATAAAATTGTTGCCAAATTCAGTATCATCCTACCAGATTGCACAATATTTGCAAATATCTGATTTGAGAATTTAAAGAAGATGCTAGATATATTGTCCAGTCCATTTTGAACTGCATCGGCTAAGGCTGGAAATTTATCATTTAGAAGCTCTATAACTTTGTCTACTCCTATTGATTGAGTAAAATATTTTTTTACATTTAGTTTGGTGACCAATTCACTCGCTTGATTAATTAAGCCCGGAACTAAATAGTAAAGAATTACAAAAAAAATTGTAAAAAAGGTCGTTAGTATAATAAAAATTGCTAATGTTTTATTAATTTTTTTCTCTTCAGTCACATACCTTATTATTGGTTCTAATATATATGCGAACACAAACCCTATTATAAACGGCGTAATTATATCTATAAGCCTAAACACTAGAAAAAGCGCAAAAAAGCAAAAAATTGCAACAAAAATTCCTTGATTTCTATATATATTATTTGCTTTCATTTAAGATTATTTTACTTCAAGATTATTCTCATCCACTTGCCTTGTATAAACAAATTCTTTGCTGCAATATGGACAAATGATTTTATCTAATTTGATAGTTAAATATACCAAAGGATGACCTAAACCATCTTCTGTACCAGAACATTTGACCTTTTTTGTATCTGAATATACTATGCTGTCACTTTTTGTTTTCATCCTTTGTTCTCATGCATTTCATATAAAAACTTCAGCCCTTCTAAGGTTAAATTTTGTTCAAATATATCAATAGATTGAATCTCGCTTTGAACCAAATTCGCATTGCCCCCAGTAACAACTACCTTAAAATTTAAACCTAAATCCTGCTTAATGTTACTAATAATACCATTCACAGATTCTTTATATAAATAAAACATTCCTGACCTAATTGAATCTTCAGTATTTTTTCCAATTATATACTCTGGTTTAAAGAGGTTAGTATGTGATAATAGGTCAGCACTTTGAATTAATTCATTTAATGCAGTGTGAATTCCTGGCATAATTAAAGTTCCAAGCAAATCCTTGCTTTTTGTAATCACTCCAATCACCAATGCAGTGCCAAAATTAATGAATATACAATTTTCATTATATAGTCTGCTAACCGCAATAGCATTTGCTAAAATGTCTGTTCCTAATTTTTTTGGGTTATCGACTTTAATATTCAAATCATGTTCAACTTCAGAGGCGATTACTGGTGTTAATTTTATGTATTTTTCTATAAAAATTGCCATTGGTTTGGTAACACTTCTAACCACAGATGAAATAATTGCTCCATCAATTTTTTTATAATTAATTTCTGCATATTGGAAAAATGGCAATATCTTGCTTGCGTACTCATCTTCAGTGAATTTTTTAGAAGTAGCAATTCTCCATTTATTTATAAGCTGATTATTGTCAAACACTCCTATAGTAACATCAGTATTACCTACATCAATGGTTAATAACATAATTTACCTGTTATAATTTTATACATAATGACTGATTATTTTTAACATATAAGACGGAAATAATACATATAAAATATTAAATGCCACACCTAATGAAATAACTAATATTTCTATTATATTTAACCTTATTTTTGGGGGGATTATATCATTTTGCTCTTTATCAAAATACATTTTTCTAATAACATTTATATAATATACAGCACCTATAACTGTAGCAATAAATGCTATAATAGCTAAGTAATAAGTCTTTGATTTTATTAATATAATGAATATGTAAAATTTAGCCCAAAATCCTGCCAAAGGTGGTATACCTGCCATTGAAAATAATATAACAGCTAACGAAAAACAGATGAAAGCATTGTTTTTATACATACCTTTTAATTCTTCTAATTTATAGTAAAAATTCGCTTTACGATTTAGAACTATAATTAAAGCAAAAAATGTGAGAATTTGAATCATATAAGTTATTGCATAAAAAATCGTATACTCCAGGTAGCTTTTATTATAAGAAACTACGCTCATCAAAATAAAACCCATATTACCAATTGCACTATATGCAATCAGTCTCTTAATATTAACTTGTACTAAGGCAATAATATTTCCAAACAAGATGGATAGAATTGAAATAATAATTAATATTTGCTGCAATTGTTCTTTAATAATAATCAACGGTTCAAATACCAATCTTAAAAATATAACCAGTGCAGCAAATTTAGCTGAAGAAGCAAGTAGTGCAGTTATCGAGCTCGGTGAACCTTCATAAACATCAGGAGTCCAGTTATGAAAAGGGAATAATGAAAGTTTAAACATTACGGTAATTACAAGTAAAATAAAACCTGTTAATAGTACTAGGTTTTGGCTGTCAAAACAAAAATTGGTGCAATAATTTGTGAGGTATACAAAACTTATCTCATCGAAATTAATTGTTCCAGCGTTACCGTAAATTAGAGATGCACCGAATAAAAATATTCCAGAACTTATAGCGCCTAGAATAAAATATTTTAAGCTTGCTTCAATCGACTTACCATCATTTTTATTTGTTGCAATAAGTATGTATATAGCCAGACTAAATAGCTCCAACCCTAGATAAAAAGATAATAGACTATTGCTACTAACAAAAATACACATTCCAAGGGTTGCAAGCGCAACTATTATTGGTATCTCAAAAGGTGCTAATTTATTTGTTGATTTATAGCCAAAGTAATGAAACATAATCAAAATTACACAATTACAAAGCAATATAACTACCTTACTAAATTGAGTAAATTCAGATATAATTACTGAGTTATTAAATAATAAATGCTGCCCCTGCCCTATACTTAAAATTTGGTAAACACTAATAATAAAAGTTAAAATTACTAGATTGCATGTGGTACCAACGGAATTATTTTTGATAAACACTCCTGTTAGCGTTGCTACAAAAATTCCAAATAATATTATTATCTCAGGTGAAATGTAATATGTATTAGTTAATAAATTCTTTAATATCATCTCATAATCCATTTTTTAATTTTATAGATTCAGATAAATTCATTGAGTGAACTAGATTAACTGAATTTCTAAATGAATAATCGTTGATGATTTTTGGATAAATTCCTATAAAAATCACCATTATAGCAATTATAGTTAATATTATGCGATCAGGTATTTTTATATCCTGAACTATCATCAATAATTTGCTCTCATCTCCAAAAATTATCCTAATGTACAGCCACAGCATATACGAAGCCCCTAATACCATTCCTAATGCTAATAGAATACCATATATAGCCTTCACCTGAAAAGCACCTAATAAAATTAAAAATTCACCAACGAAACCAGATGTAATTGGTAAACCTATAGACGCCATCACAAATACAGTGAATAGCAAAGAAAATCTAGGTGCCCTCTTAGCTAGCCCCTTATATAATTGAATTTCTTTAGTGTGCGCCTGCTCATATAAAACCCCTACACATAAAAAAAGTGCACTAGAAACCAAACCATGACTTATCATTTGAAAAACTGCACCCTGAATCCCTATTTGATTAAAAGTAAAAATACCAGCAACCACATACCCCATATGTGCAACAGACGAATATGCTATCATCTTTTTCATATTAGTTTGCATTAGCGCCACAATCGATGTGTATATAACTGCAATTATACTTAACCACCATACATACTCAGCAAAGTATATTGAAGCGTCAGGAAACATTGGTAAATTAAATCTAAGCAATCCATAACCTCCAACCTTTAATAATACACCTGCTAAGATTACAGAACCACTTGTTGGAGCCTCTACATGCGCATCTGGTAACCATGTATGAAATGGCCATAATGGAATCTTTATTGCAAAAGAAATGAAAAAAGCTAGCCACAATAATTTTTGTATTTCAAGTGGATAATTTTGCAGGTGTTTAGCCAATTCTGATATGTCAGTAGTAGGTTCATTAATAAATATATAAGAAATTGCCAATAACATTAAAATCGAACCAAAGAGAGTATAAATAAAGAACTTTATTGAAGCATATACTCTATTTTTACTGCCCCATATACCTATAATCAGATACATAGGTATTAAAAATGCCTCAAAAAAAACATAAAATAAAATTAAATCTCTTGCAGAAAAAACACCAATCACGCATGATTCTAATATTAAAAAAAGTGAAATAAATAGAGCTTTATTTTCTTTTATAGGCCTTAATCCCACAAATATACATATAGGGATGAGAAAAATGGTAAGTAGGATAAAATACAGGGAAAAAGAATCAATTCCTAATGAGTAATATACATTCCATTTTTCAAACCATATAAATTTTTCTTCAAATTGGAAATTGGGATTTTTTGGATCAAAGCTTGACCACATAAAAATTCCAAGTGCTAATTGAATCGCTGAAACTAAAACATAAACAGCATTATTTAATTTCTTACTATAAGCATTAGCTAAAAACACTAGGATTGCACCTAGTAACGGTAAAAATATCAAATACGTTAAAACTGGCATACTATACATTAACTAAATATAACAAAACAAATTATCGTTAATATACCAATAAACATAAAAAACGAATAATGATATATCACTCCTGTTTGTAGGCGACGTGAGATCCGAGAAAAATTATACACAAGCCTAGCCATACTATTTGGTATACCATCAATAATACTATTATCGACAATTTTCCAAAATAAATTGCTAATTTTTTTAATATTTATAACAAATAGAAAATTATAAATTTCATCGAAGTAATATTTATTTAGTAAAATTCTATAAATTAATTTGAGCTTGCTCGATATATAGTTTGGTAAATATTCATTATTAAAATAAAGTACATAGGCCATTATAACACCTAAAACCCCTATAATTAATGGCATGTATTTTATGAGTACGGGCAAAATATGAACCCCACTTCCATGCTTCATTGCACTAGCTACTGCACCATTCCAAAAACTGCTGGAAGCATTCGCCATTTCCAATATATATTCACCAATATAACCACTAAATATTGCTCCTATAGCCAAAACAATCATCGGAATCATCATTGAAATTGGTGCCTCATGAATATTTTCAACAACCTTTTTTTCCAGTTTAGATTCTTTATGAAAGACCAAGATTATAAGTCGCCAAGAATACAAAGCCGTTAAAAAAGCAGCAATTATTCCAATCAAAAATGCAAAATATCCCAATTTTGTTTGAGCTAAATATGCATTTTCTAATATTAAATCTTTAGAAAAATACCCAGCAAATGGATATATTCCAGCCAGCGCTAATGAACCTATCCACATTAAAGTGTATGAACGTGGTAATAATTTATATAGCCCACCCATCTTCCTTATATCCTGTTCATTGTTTATTGCGTGAATAACGCTCCCTGCTCCTAAAAACAACAATGCTTTAAAAAATGCATGTGTCATCAAATGAAACATTGCTACTGAATATGCAGAAACTCCACAAGCAAAAAACATATAACCTAATTGACTACAAGTAGAATAAGCTATTATTTTTTTAATATCATTTTGTACAATTGCAATTGATGCTGCGAATAAACAGGTCAAAGCACCTACGATTGTTATTATATTTAACGCCATTTGCGAATGCTCAAATATAAAGGAACATCTAACCAATAGAAACACCCCAGCCGTAACCATTGTTGCTGCATGAATCAGGGCTGATACTGGTGTCGGACCTTCCATAGCATCAGGTAACCATGTGTGTAGCCCTAATTGTGCAGATTTCCCCATACAACCTATAAACATCAATATACAAATAGTGTCAATCGTAGAAAATTCTATGCCAAATAAAGAGAAATAACTGTCATAAATCCTATCTAAATTTGCAAATATTTGTTGATATTCAATAGTTTTAAAAGTTATCGCTATTAAAATTATAGATAAAGCTAATCCTATATCACCAACTCTATTAACTAAAAAAGCTTTAATTGCAGCATTAGCGGCACTTTGTTTTTCAAACCAAAATCCAATTAATAAAAATGAACTCAATCCAACACCTTCCCACCCTACAAAAAGTTGTAACAAATTGTCTGACGTTACCAAAATTAACATAAAAAACGTAAATAGAGATAAATATGCCATAAATCTCTGCCTGTGCATATCATGCGACATATATCCTACTGAATACACATGAACCAATAAAGATACTAAATTAACCACCAACAACATAACCGCCGTAACGGAATCAATATAAATAGACCATGAAGCCTGAAAAAATGATATATCCACCCATTTCATTAGCTTTATATGAATTATGTTATGACTTAGTGCGACATAATTAAATATTACAACAGAAAAAACTGTAGAGAGTAAAATTGCAGTTATGGTTATAATTTGGGACATCCTTGCGGTTAAAGCACGTGTGCCCAAGCCAACAATAATAGAAGCTATTATGGGTAAAAACAGTGTGTATATTGCTAAACGCTCAATAGTAAACATGCTATGCCCTACCCTCTTAGCTCTTTGGTTTCGTCTATACTAATATTCTTTTTGTTTCTAAAAAACAAAATTAATATTGCAAGACCTATTGCCGCCTCAGCTGCAGCTATAGTCAATATAAATATCACAAAAATCTGCCCTGTAATGTCTTGTAGCATTTTAGAAAAAGCTACGAAATTTAAATTTACAGAGAGTAACATAATTTCTATTGAAAATAAAATATTGATAATACTTTTTTTATTAATCATTATTCCGCATATACCAACCAAAAACAATATAGAAGTAAAGATCAAAAAATGATTAATTAAGACATCCCCTATTAATATCATATTTTCACCCCAGACCTTGACTTAACATCCACTAAATTTAATGATTCTTCCTTACTTCTCATTATTTGGTGGGTAATGTTTTGCTTCTTAACTATCCTATCTGATTTTCTATGTACCAGCGTTATTGAGCCAACCATAGCTAAGAATAATATTACCCCTGCAATTTGAAATTCTAGTATGTATTCAGTGTATAATCTAGTTCCAATATATTGCAGCGAATTATCAAATAGCGCTGTATCTCTATTATTTAAAAGGGTAATAGCGTCAAAATTTATCTTTGATTTGTATAGTGCATAAATAATAACAGCTAAAAATGCTATTGAAGACAGTATCACATAAGGAGTAATCCTATTAAATGATTTCTTTGAATCATCATTATTGATATCAAGCATCATAATTACAAAAAGAAACAATATTACTACAGCTCCTACATATACAATAATTGTTGTCATTGCAATGTATTCGGCTTCTAACATCACCATCAAAATTGCAGAACAAAAAAAGGTTACTATTAAAAACAATACAGAATAAACCGGATTTTTTGAAAAAATAACCATTAATGATGTGAACAATAGCAACATCATCAAAAAATATACTAAAAATGAAATCATTATAAATATTTCGTAAATTACATATTCAAAGTTACATGTTCAATTTACAGGATTATACCATAAAAAATCAAGTTATTTCATTTGACTCAATTTTATTTAATTAGTAGGGTTAAGATACGACGGGACAACTTAAAGTAATACATGCCTGAAATAATGATCAACAATAGCGCCTGGAGTAAATTCGGCGAAAAAGAAGGTGGTGCAAGGCCTTCAGGCGATTTTGGTGGTGTTTACAAATCTAAAAACAAGACAGCTTTAGTGAAGCAAGACAACTGCGCACAAGACATAGCTGAATTTTTAGGTGCCAGAATACATAATGCTACCGTTTTAGATCACTCACCCCAACTACATTTAGCAAAAATTTCCAAATCAGATAACAACACTGAAAAAAGTGATTCCGACATCTACCTAATTTCAGTTTTTTTTGATAATTATAAAGATCTATACAAGGACATATATACAGAAGAAAATATAGAAGTACCAAAAGATAGACCCAGAGCTGTAGGCTCTGTTGGTAGTGAAAAAATCATGTTTAGGAAAGGGTTGAAAGATAATGGATATACTGGTTTTCCACAAGTGATGGTTACATCATTGTTGATTGGAGATTTTGATGTTCACTGGGGAAATATAGGTGTAGTAAGAAATGCAAATCAAAAGCCAAAATTGGTTCGTATAGATTTTGGAGCTGCATTTAATTCTCTAAAAGGAGAAATAGCCCCACATTCAATATCACAGCATTTACCAGGATTTGGCCCGACAAATCATTTTAGAGAATTCCCAAGAGAAATGAAATTAAACGATAACTTTATTAAAGAACTTGAAAGAGTAGCTAAGATTGATTTAAGCCCAGCAATAGATAATGCTTTTGAGGAACTTGAATCATTTTATTCTCCTCAAGCATTAAAGCAATTTGGCAAAAGACTTGAAGTAACATTTAATGACGGTGACAATATTTCTACTACTATTAAAAATCATTTAAGCGATGTAATGAAAGAGAGGCAAGCCTCCCTTAAAAATTTTGCAACTGAGCTAAAAATAGATTTATGTATTTCTAAAGATCCACAGAATGATGAATGGATACTAGATAATGACAAATTTGAACGCATCATACAGGAAAATCCAAAGTATTTTGAAGAAGTTTGTAAAGGAGAGAGAAAAATAAATTTTTACGATCTAAATCATAAAGATACTTGGAACCCATTTAGCTCCAATCCAGATGCTGCCTCTCTAAAGAGAGTCTTTATAGCTATAGCACACGCTATCAATAAAATACTGCCAGAATTTATGCAATTACCTACAAATGAAACAAAAATTGAAGGATTAATAAAAAGCAAAGTCAATATTATGCAACAACCAAGTAAACAGTACGAATTAACGGATAATAAAAAAATTTCGTTTGTAGAAATGCTCGCCCCAAAAGGAAGTATGCATGAAATTGGGGGCCTGGGCCTATCAAGTAAATAACTCATACCTTTATATTTGTTGCACTTTTATGAGCTTAAATTATAAACAAGGGTATCTGGAGTAAACGACTTTGTTCGTGAGAAATGAAAAAAGTAGTATTCAAAAGGATTGAGATTTGGTAAAGCATCTGAGCCTAATGTATCTGGATACATGGCGAAGATGGTATGAAAAAATAACCAAAAAGACTAAATTTAAATGTTAAATTATTTTTGGCAATTGGTATTAGATAAGCTTGTATCTACCAGCTGAAAATACTCCATCCCGCATAAGATATTGACATTAAAACATTTTTCATAATACGATTATGCGTTAATAATTATTAGTCGTGGGGATTATATAATGTCTAAAGTTCCTAAATGGTACACGAATAAATATGCCACTCAAACTGTGGTCAAAAATGGTTGGGAGGAAATCAATTATATTGATGAAGAAATCAAAGAAGTTGATGAATATATAAAAAAGTTGCAGCAGGGGCCAGTATCAAAACCAAGCATATTGGATAAGATTGCTGAGGTTTTTAAGCCGGACCCTAAGGAAGACATGAAGGAAAGGAATGCAATAAAGATATTTTTGCATTCAAAGCGAAAAAAATTGATGGATCAAACTCTTTTGAAGGAGAGTTTAGAGCAGAAAAGAGCACAAACTATAGAGGCAGTCAAAGATGCTAATTCACCAAAAGATGATAAAGAACTTAAAGTTGATATCATAAAATTAATAGGTTTTGGTATAGAAGCAGCTGTACATAAAAAAGATAATGAAACATTAAGTTTAGCAACACATATA
Source organism: uncultured Alphaproteobacteria bacterium (assembly GCA_903887235.1). Lineage (GTDB taxonomy): Bacteria > Pseudomonadota > Alphaproteobacteria > Rickettsiales > Midichloriaceae > Aquirickettsia. The sequence continues at coordinate 16,634 of CAISOX010000049.1, forward strand.
TTATCAAACCCAAAGGCGCTAGGAGCAACGCCTTCTATGTTATTAAATATAAGAAGTGCTTTAAAAAAAGAATTGGGAGATGATTATGATAAAGATAAAAACAAGATAATACAAAGCAAATTTGTTGCTGAGATAATTGCAGATGCAGACATTTGGAATGCCATTGAGGTAGAAAAACCAAATATAGCTAAAGCGATTTCGTTGTATCACCAAGAAATTGATGGTGTTATAAAGAATGCGATTGATATACCTGGCCCTATCACAACCAAATCAAAGCTCAGCATTGTGGCTAGTATATTTTCCAATCCTAATGCTATAAAAGCTATACAAAGCATTTTATCTGATACTGGGATTAGTGAGAAGTACAGTTACATGAGTGTTCAATCTGCGTTGATGAAATATATTAAATCAAGCAAAGAGATAAAAACACGACTTGAGAAAATTGGTATAAATCAAGAATATGTGGCAAAATTGCTTCCGGATATTTTAGATATAGCTGGAAGCTTTTTAAATCATTCAAATGATGTAAAAAATGTCCTCAATACTCTGAAAGAAATAATTACATTGGAGCAACAATCCATCGATGACGCTAAAAAAATTGAAAATATAAAGCTTAGCGAAGGGTTGCCTGCTGATGTACTTACCTATAAAACTACCAAAATTAAGGATCTTAAAGATCAAATTGAAAATAATAACAGTAAAATCATTAAGCTGAAAGACGGCGTTTTGAGTTCGGTGTTGAAATTGGCACCATCCTTGTTAAGTGATGAAAAATTGTTACCAGGTATTTCTACATTGCTTGCCAGTGATGCGATAAAAAATATTATAACTGGTGCGCTTGAAAACAATAAAGATGCTAAAGCTCAGTTAGCAAAATTTGGTATTGAGAGTGAGCAGATAGTTAAAATAGTTCCAGATTTTATGGCTATTGTTGGCGATATGTCTAAATTGCTCACTTCTGAAAAAAGTAGGGAGATTATTAAAGATAACATACTGCCTAACATTGAGATATTGTTGAAACAAAATCCAGATGGCACGGAGGAAGAAAAAACGCAATATGACCAAGAAAAACAAAAAGCATTTTTTAGAATCGTCGATAGTGCTATCAAAATGCTTTCTCAAGAAAAGGATGGAAAGAAGCCGATTGACGATGTGTATACTAAATTACAGCCCTTTCTTCAGAAAAATACTGAGTTATTAGAAAAATTAATTAATGATGTCGTGAAGCAAGATAGGTTGGGTAAAAAGCTTGATATTAACGTTGGGAAGCTTGCTATCGACGCTCTTTGTCAACCGAAAATTTTCATTGCATTGAAAGATATGTATGAAGCATATCAAAGTGGCCAGTATTTTGGTGCGGCCAGTAGTGGGCTCAAACTGATATGGGATAGCAAAGAAGTGAGAGATATTGCTTGGCAAGCAATTTACAGCGTCCTGCATATTATATGGAACGAGAAAATGCCTGATTTTATGCGTAGGTCTTATATAGGCAATGATGTTAAAAATATAATAACAACGCATCAAGAGGGAGAACGAAGAAATTTAGGTGAGATTTTTGATAATGCAGTTAAAAGCGAAGGATATACAACTTTGGGTGGAACCACGCAATATTCCTTGGAGAATAAATTATGCAAAGGGCTGAAATTTTACGGTGTGAATTTTAGTAATTGCGATATAAATGGTTTTGATTTTACCAATGTGGGTTTTGGCGATAAACCAGGTGATAAAATTTCTATGGGTGGTGTATCTTTTCAAAATTCAACTATCACTGACGTAAATTTTTCAGGGGCGATTTTAAATGGCCCAATTAATCTTAATGGTGCCACGTTTGATTCAAAATCTCTCATTTCTCTTTTACCATCGCTAGATAAAGCATTGGCGGCTGGGCAAACAATCAGCTCCTCTTCTATAACTTTAACTAATCAGAATGAAAAAGATATGGAGATCATTGCACAATCAAAATTCGGAAAGCAATATTTAGCTAATTTGCCACAAAAACAAGAGACTCGATCAGTTGGTACGTTTGTTAATCAGCTTAACAAGAGCAAAGTAGAAACTCCTAAATTGTATGAAAGACAAGTAAAATAAAAAATGATATTGTGGTATACAGGCAGCTATAAAAAAAATGGAGCATGCCATTGCCAGCTCGGGTTAACTACATCACAATGAAGTGACCCCCAAAAATCAGACCAATATAAGAGAGACATATTTAATATAAAAATATATAAATAATGTAATAAAAATATTGGTAAAAAAATGAGTAAACAAAAAAGTTACACAAAAGAGTTTAAATTCAAAGTTGCAA
>CAISOX010000050.1 GCA_903887235.1 uncultured Alphaproteobacteria bacterium
TGTTACTTTTATAATTAAGTGGCGTGATATTTTGATAAATAAATGGCGTGTTTATTGATTACCTATTACAAGGCATTCTCTAGCACCCAATACTATCTCTTTCGTTATAACCTTCGTCTGGTTAATTTGCATTATTCTTAGTATTTGTTGCAACAAGCGATCTAATAATCTAAAATTTCCTCTACTTAATTGCGCAACAGCGGATAATGCTTCTTGATCTATAAAACTATCAGGATTATGTTCAAATCCTACCTTTTTAAGCTGACGTTCCATGATAAATACAAGTTCCTTTTGACTTAAAGTTTTATATTCATGTACAAATCCTATTCTTGAATATAATTGCGCATATCTTGATAATTTCTTTTCTAAGTTAGGCATACCAATTAATACTAATCCAAAATTATATTTATCATACATAGATCTTATGTACTCCAAACTTTGCAGCTTTAATCTATCACTCTCATCTATTATGATTAAACTTTCTTTTCTAAATATTTCTTTTATTTCTTTATGTCTAAGAGTTTCATATAATTCATCTGTTTTTATGCCTGACTGCCTCATATCAGTATATTGGGCAGCGACAACGTTATCGGCTAACATAAAAGCAGACTCCATAATACCTTTACCTATTTGCAATGCAGTGCCAACAACAGGGGCTGTATAAAATACAGTTTTACAATTTTGTACTTCTATGGGAGCAAATATATTATCATATTTTATCTCTTTTATTTCATCCCATTTACTATAGTGTATTGCTGATAAGGTCTTGCCAACTCCAGGCTGGCCATAACATAACCCTATGTATTTGTACCTTCTACAAGCTTCGCAAAATTCTTCAAATTTTTTGTATTCCTTAGTGATGATAAAATTTTCACTATTCATTTACATATAATTTAATTTTGGGTTTCTTGTTTTTTGTTATTAGAGCTCTATCATTTTTTACTTCTATAGGAACCTTAGAATGTTTTTCATAGAGTAATTGTGCTACTATCGACCTCTTTTGAGAAATAAGTTTGTTCAACTCATTCTTCCTTTTTTGACGTGCTGATATAATATCTTTCAATGAAATTGTTTCTCCTGATAATTCTTGGCATATTGCACGACAAAGAAATTTCTGATTATGAAAAATTCTTATTTCTGTTATATCTCTAGGATCATATCTTATCATTACACGCTCGCCTATATATGATGCAAGAGTCGTGTCTAGATACTTTAATCCTTGGAAATGAATACCATCTTGTTGGACCTTTCTTGCCTTTGGTATTGTAAGCAATAAAAGGTCTAATGCTTCAAGAGATTCTGGTATTTGAGGCAAAAAATCTTTCTTATCCCAACGTTCTATAGGCGCTTCCTTTGTAATACTGTGTTTTTCCTGATGGTATATATTAAGTATGAAATTCTTTAAATGCACTTCTAACTCTTCAATAGTTAATAATTTTTCTATAGTGTCCTTATTCTTACTGTTTTCATATACATTAATATTATTAATGTAACCGGGTAATTGGCAAAGAACTCTTTGATTAAGTGTTAAAAAAAATCTTTCAATTTTGCCTCGTCCTCTTGGTTTACCTGGAATTGAAAAAACTGCGTGTATTTTTAGATTTGCACATACCGTTTCTATATGTTCTGACTTAAAATCAGAACCGTTATCCGTATAAAATGTTTCAGGTATCCCAAAAATATTCCAATGAGGTTCTTGTTTTCTACAAATGGCTTGCCTTAAAGTAATACCTACACGTATAGAAGAAGGAGGTTCTAATGCCAAATAATAACCGGATATTGCTCTACTATAAACATCTATAATCACAGTTAGCCAGGGCCTTATGATCTGATTATTATGCTGTAAATTAATATCCAATAAACAGTGATCTGTTTGCCAAACTTCATTTGGCCTTGATGCTTCATTACGACATAGCAAGTCAAATTTTTGTTGATATTTCTTGGTGCCTTGATGGGCAAGAATTTTCATTCCTTCAGGTATAGACTTAACTATATTATAAATTAAGGCATAGCTTGGTCTCTCTTCTTTTATTTTGTCTGCAATCTCACATACCTGTCTATGAATCGAAGCAATAGATTTAGGCCCTTCTAGTGCCAAGCCCTGTGTAAAATTAATTAATTCTTCTGATATTTTGCGGGTTTTGTTTTTATCTGCTCTATCCTTCTTAGTAAGAAATAACTCTCTATTTTCTCTGTATGATTTAACCCATCTCGACAACGTCCTTATAGAAATACTATTATTGCTAGATATTTGGAGAAGTGAGCAATGTTTATTTATATAAGGCTCTATTATTCTATATTTATCGATTCCCATTTTCTTCATTTATTATAAAATCCGATCTTCCTCCAGGAAAATACCTATATAATGTGGCTGGGGATACATTAATTCTTTTTGCTATATCAACTACGCTAATTTTGCCATCTCTTAATAATGTTTTTGCTACTTCTATATCATCTTTTTTGAGTAATGATGGCCTTCCTGGAAATTTTCCTCTTGCTTTTGCTGCCGCTAGCCCTGCTATTGTTCTATCTTTAATTATTGACCTTTCGAACTCTGCTAAAGATCCAAATATATGAAATATAAATTTTCCACCACTAGTATTTGTATCTAATTGATTCAGTTAGCGATTTTAGACCTATATTTAATTCATTAAGCGTTTCTATAGTTGCTATTAATTGTTTTAAAGATCTAGCTAATCTATCTAGTTTCCAAACTACTAAACTATCTTTTTCTCTTAGATATTCCATTGCTTTTTTTAACTCAGGTCTTTCTCTTGAAAATCCAGAGGCTTTTTCTGTAAATATTTTTTCACAGCCTATTTCTGTTAAAGCTTTAATTTGTAAATCTAGATTTTGATCCTGAGTTGATACCCTTGCATATCCTATAAGCATTTTTTAATAATCTATATATTTGTTAAGTTTTATATTTTTTAATTGAGAAAATATTACATTGTATCTCTCAAAAACATAAAATATGTTATATTATGAGATGCTTTATTTCAAGAGATATTTATAAGACAATTTCAGACTACTTTACAACACTTTTTCTACTTTAATCACCAATTTCTCACAAATGATCCTTTTTGAGAGATAGTTCTTATGCTGCATTTATTTATATTATCTTACTTATATTAAATAAGTGGTTGATATTATATTCTTTCTTACTATAATATAGATTATGCATTATAATAACTATTATATATGAAAAGTTCTTTATACTCTACACTTAGTGAAAAAGGTCAAATAACTATTCCTGCTAGCATTAGAAATAAAATGCAGCTTCATGCAGGAAATAGGTTCGAATTTCTTGATAAAGGTAATTTTATAGTTATGCTACCTGTTAATAAATCTCTCTCTGATTTAAAGGGCTTTCTTCCTAAACCTGATAAAGCTTTATCATGTGATGAAATGAATGAAATAATTAGAAATAAGTAAATGATAGCAATTGATACTAATATTTTAGTTAGACACATAACTCAAGATGATGATTCTCAATCTAAAGCTGCTGAAAGTTTATTAGCAAAATATAGTAATAAAATTCAGTCCATCTTTATCAATAATATTGTTATGTGTGAACTATTTTGGGTTTTAGAAAAAGGTTATAACTACAACCAAGAACAAATTGCTTCAACTGTTCGAGTCATCTTATCTACTGAAGAATTTGCTTTTGAACATCACAACATACTTTGGTTGGCTTTAGAGGATTACGAATTAAAGAAAGTAGATTTTTCGGATTCTCTAATCTCAAAACTTAATCAACATTTAGGTTTTAAACATACCTTCTCTTTTGATAAAACTGCTATAAAGAATAACATTTTTATTTCTTGTGATTCCGACCAATAACTACGCCATTTATTTATCAAAATATCACGCCACTTAATTATAAAAGTAACAAATGATAACTTCTAAAGTAGAGAGATATAAAACTTGGGCTTAAACTCCGATAAGGGATCTTATCGGATGTAATATTTAGATGCAAAAAATAATCATAAAATACATTTTTAATTGCTAAGTGTATTTAACATTGTTATTATGCATTTATAATAAATTAAATGTAATTTTTAAAAAAATAATGCAATATGGTTCATATAAAATTATAAAATTTAATGATGAAGAAGTTAGAGCATATATTCCACTAAATCTAGAGACTGCTCTGCAATATATTAATATAGATTCAAATCGAATAAGTAGAGTAAGTCATGTCTTAGGCAAGCTTGACGCTATATGCGATATATTATCAGAACCTAATTTATTCATTTACCTTTATGTAAGAAAAGAGGCTTTGCTATCTTCCCAGATTGAGGGGACACAGAGCTCATTAATTGATGTGTTTTCGTATGAAAATTATAAATTTTCTTCAACCCCAATCTATGATGTAGAAGAAGTAACAAACTATATCAAAGCTTTGAATAAAGGTTTGTCAATATTAGATAACAATGAATTACCATTGTGCAACAGACTTCTAAGAAATTTACATGAAGTTTTAATGCAAGGTGTTAGAGGAGAAAGTAAATCACCTGGTGAATTTAGAAAATCGCAAAACTGGATAGGAGGCACGCGTCCAGGTAATGCAATTTTTGTACCACCCCCGCCTGAATATGTAGATGAGCTTATGGGAAATTTAGAAAAATTTATACATGAAAAGACTAATATATCGTCGTTAATTAAAATTGCTTTACTGCATGCACAATTTGAAACTATCCATCCATTTTTAGATGGTAATGGTAGATTGGGTCGTTTATTTATAACTCTATTATTACATGAATATAAAATTATTAAGGCTCCCATATTGTACTTGAGTTACTACCTTAAATCTAAGCAAAGTGAATATTATAGGTATCTTCAAAATTTTAGAAAGTCTCAAGATGGTGTGGTAGAATGGATAAACTTCTTTTTAGATGCATTAGAATATAGTGCTAATGATGCTTTTGCTAAGGCAATTAAACTAGAAAAATTGATCAAAACAGATATGGTTAATTTAAAAGCAAGAGGAAATGGGTATAAAATAGCAGTTAATATATTTAGTTTAATGAAAAATCAACCGATAGTCTCAATGCCAGATTTAGCTCAAAAATTAGGTGTTACACTCCATACTATTATTAGAGCAGTGAGACAATTAGAGAATTTAGGATTAGTTCAAGAAATTACAGATAAAAAAAGTAATAGATTATATAGTTACAAAAAATATATACACCTTTTAAGTGAGTAATGTAAATGACTTTGTTTGTGAGGAATGAAGTGACCCCCAAAAATCAGACCAATATAAGAGAGACATATTTAATATAAAAATATATAAATAATGTAATAAAAATATTGGTAAAAAAATGAGTAAACAAAAAAGTTACACAAAAGAGTTTAAATTCAAAGTTGCAA
>CAISOX010000051.1 GCA_903887235.1 uncultured Alphaproteobacteria bacterium
TCCCCATATTGCACTCAGTCTCCCAAATGGATTACAGCACATACCACCCGTACTATTTGGTATCGGGAATGTCATTTGTAATTTATACTGCGTTTTCTTAACCTTAACCGCCAACTGCTTCTTGCACACATTACTCACCGTATCCCAAGCAAGCCCTACTCTATGTAGTCTCGCAATCACCCTCTCCACTATTAAACTACTCGCCTGCACTCCTCCCACATGGTTCTCTATAAACCCTCCAAATGGATATAACCCTCCATCACATCCTGCGCACCAAAATAAATTATCTGATGAAAATCCACTCGTTGCCATCATACAATCTGCACTACATGCAAGTTGCGCTATTGGATTACCAAATAATATCGCCTCAGGATTTAATATTGCATTTAACTCATCATTGTTCCAAAGTGGATCAAACTCACTTAAATACGCAACATCTATAGATGTTTGCTCTAAACATACAAAATCCGTCAACAACTCCAACCAATAGATAAGTGGATATATATACCAATGTACATGATAAAAACTATGCTTCAACGCCTCATTATTACTCTTCCTTGCCACACTCCCATGCTTCTTAGCGCTCTTCATTAACTGGAACCCTCCAAGACTCACCATACAATATGGCGTCCTAGTAACATCAGCCAGCCTCGCTGGCTCCCAAAAGCTTATTGGTATTCCAAGTACTGGTGTTGGCACACCTACTATATTTTTCATACACAAGCACGGTATTGTGCTTGGATTGTTCGTATCTTCCCTTCCACCAGAATATAAAGGTATGTTTCCTATCTTTATTGGAAATATACAACTCCAACATATATCTGTAATCGGATTTACAAATTTACCAACGCATGGTTCACTTCTTGCTTTTTCTAAATTACTTGCTAAGGTTAGAATTATCGTTATTACTTGTAATAATGGTTTTATATACTCCAATTGGTCACATTGTTGCTTACAGGTGGGCCTACTACTTTTTTCATACCTTATGATTTTCCACCACCTGTATGCTTCTTTAGGGGTGTTGCTTTCTGCTGGATTTATTTCTATATCTATGCTATATTCATTACATGAATTACGAATTACACTACTTACTTTTTTATGAAAGACGAAGAGGTTACTATGCATTATAAAACTTTTGATACTCATAAATACATTAAAAGCCTTCAAGAAAGTGGCTTTAATGAAAAACAAGCTGAAATGCTCGTTAAATCCCTTCTTGAATCCAGAGACTTTGACCTCTCTATTCTTGCTACTCGTGAGCAGGTTTCTAAAACTGAAGCTAGTCTTGAGAAACAAATTTCTGCTATTCGTGAGCAGGTCACTCAACTTGATGGTAAAATTGATAAGGTTGAGTCTAATCTTAATGCCAAAATTGACAAAGTTGAGTCTAATCTTGAGCAAAAGATTATTGAACTTAAATCTGAAATCAAAGAAAGCATTTCTAGTATCAAACATGATATGCTTAAATGGATTGTCCCTATGATGCTTACTATCATCGGTATTGCAGTTGGAATTGCGCTGAAACTTCTCTAACTTCATCTTACCATCACCTCCCTTATCTTGAGTACCTTCCCATCTTGCATAACTATCGCAGGAACTGCTTTTATCCCAAGCTGCTTTATAAGCACTCCTCTTTGATCAAAGTAAAAATCTAATTTATACTCCTCTTCTAATTTAATAGGCGATCCTCCTGTTAATATTAACTTTGGCTTTATTTCTGATTCTTCGTATTTTTTAATTACATACTTTAATTGATCCTCGTCTTCCCCATCAAAAAATATTAATTCATATGGCATACTAACCACATCCAGTGGGTTTACCTTTGTTCCCTTCCTATGGAACACTATACCCCTTGCGTCTCTTAAATCTTCCTTTACCTCTAGAGTAGGATCATATTCATATTCCCTTACTTCACTAACCCTTCCCAAATTCAAAGATTTGGGGCTCTTAATTCTATCACTTACCTCTTTCTTCATTCTCTCGTTATGCTCATCTAACTCTCCTCTTGCTTCCATATCACTTAACTTGCCCTTTATCTCCTCTATCGCATCCACTTCCTTAATTTCACTCGTCCTTCCCACCACTCCAAAGTCTTTTGCCTTAGCATTAATTGAAAGTAATAAGGCACTTATTATTATGCATATCCATATCACCACTATAGTGATAGGACTTGTCACTATAATTTTTAAAATCCTATATATTCTGCTTTCCTTCTCCTGATTTTTCCTAACCATCTCCATACATCTCCTTCGCTACCTGCTCAACAGCCTCTTCTAACTTCTTCCCATCTCCCTCATACCTCTTAACCCTCTCATACTCCTCAGGCTTTGTTGAATATAACACCCTAGAAAATGGCTCAAGTATCAATCTACCTATGCTCGCATGCTCAGATGTCATTATCATCACTTCTGAATACTCCCCAGGCTTGGATGTCACTGACTCTAACATTTTCTGCTGATAATCATTGATCTTAAATTTTTCACTCTTCTTAAGTAACGCTATCGACTCACTCTTCTGCTTCAAACAACATAGCCAATCACTATTCATAAATGCAGCCTCAGCTCCAGGACTTGAATAAAAATCATCTAGATTCTGTGTTCCTACCACTAGCGCTCCTCTATACTTTCTAAGCGTTCTTGCAAGCCTCTCTATAAATTCTCCTCCCTGTTTACCCTTAAGTAAATCCCATGCTTCATCAAAGATTATTGCACTCTCTACCCTCCTTCCCCCAAGTATCACCTGATTTGTAATCAGTAACATCAATATCTGCACTACAACTCTCTGCAAATCCTTCTTACTCTTTAACTCCTCTAATTCTGTTACAAAAAATCTTGCACTAAAATCTATATTCGCCTTACCATTAAAATATTTCCCGTACGCTCCATCCCTCGTATATGGAAATAACATCGTCCCCATCCTTTGACACGTAACTCTATCCTCCTCCTGATTCAAAAACCACTCAGCTAAATCTCCAATTCCTGCTTTAGATCCTTTCTCACTCCACACTTCCATTAACGCCTTCTCTATCAATGAATCTTCATAACTACTTGTCCCTTCTTTCGGTGCTGCCATCATACTTATTATTGGCTTCATTACCGATAGCGCATCCTCTATATGCTCCTTTGACCTCTCATCTATACTGCTAAATGGATTTAAACATAATCCTGATTCCGTGCTAAATTCTATAAACTGCCCATCTAACATCTTAACCTGCTTCTCAAAACTCCTTCCCACATCAAGTACATATACCTTCCCTCCCCTCCTAAGTATACTTACCGCAAGCTCCTGCATAAATACTGACTTCCCAGCTCCACTCCTCCCAACTACCGATACATTGTAATTTGTATTTCCTAAACTCTCATCAAATGGATACCAATAGTATAACTGTCCCCTCCTTCCTGCAAGTAACATTCCTGCCTTTTTGCATCCCTTTGACTCCCCTTGTAGTGGCATCATGTTAACAGGCTCATGCGATAGTGTCGTTCTTAACTTCTTTAAGTAACTCATATCTAACGCCATATCTTCTCCCCACGATAGCGGCAATATACTCTTAAGTGATAACATCACCACAAACCTATCTCTCTTTAATTCCCATCCATTCGCTCTATATAAACTATTCACTATTTGCTCAGATGATCCTATACTCTCTTTTTTATCTATAAGTACTATCTGCATTCCAGTCCTTACCAACCTCTCATTCTTTTCTAATTGCTCCCTCACAAATTCCCATTCCTTTGCTTCTCGCTTAAGTGCTGGTATCCAATTCCCAAGTGGCGATGATGCCTGTGACTCCACCCTAGATGCCTTCGCCAACATCCCAGTCTTCTTAAGTTTTCCATTCTCTATATGAACCCCCAAATGAATTAGAAAACTACATGGTATTTTTAGATAATCATTAAACTGATCTCCTATTAAATTATTCATCAATCCAAATCCCCACGCTCCCGGATATCTCTTCACACTCAAAAATCTCATCTCATACTCACCCTCATCCATCGTTATACTATCCGCATTTAACCCATACTGTTTATCCTTATCTATTATTTGGTATTTTATTTCATTATGAGGATTCCACTCCCCTATACTCCTCTGGCCACTCCCATTGTAATTTAATATGTCACTCAAATAACTTATTAAATCCTCAGGCCTAAATACATGCGCTTCCCCACTCCTCGTTTCAAATGCAGATTTAACCTGCTCTTTTAATTCCGCAATCTTACTTCTTACTACTGGCCCTTTCTCACTTACCGGCATTGATACCGATACCACTCCCCTAAAATCTCTTATCCTAAACTTCCCCTTACCCCTTCTACTCAACTCCTCAAAATACTTCGCTCTTTTTTCTTCTAATTTCCCTATTATGCTCCCCTTATTCTCCTTTACCCTCCAATTATCTATTATATGATCCACTTTTGGCATTGCAGATAATAAAAATTGTATATTTGACCCCTCTGGTAATATACTTCCAAATAACCCTGATAATTCATTTTCTAACTTTCCCTCGCTCCCCACATATAACCCAATCTCAAATATAAATCCTATACTGCTACTTCCTAAAAATAACCCATGCTCTTCATCGTAACTTTCATATGGCAATAAATCACTCAAACTATGATAACTTAAAAACTCTTTCGCTTTCCTCCTTACCTCACTTCCTTTTAAGTTAGTCCCATATTCACTACTCTCTCCAAAATACTGAGCTATCTTTTTTGCTAAATTATTTAACATCTACCCACCTGCCTCCTTCTATTACCGTATATAGATATGTCTCTCCTATATAATCTCCCATCTCATCCTCAAATCCATTAATCCATACTCTCCCAGTTTGCTCCGGCACCCTTCTTACTTCGTTTTGTAATTTTTTATTCTCAACCTCCCCTCTATACTCCTCATTAATTCTAAGCCTCACAAATCTACCGTGATTTTCCTTTATTGAATCAATTTTTCCTTTCCCTAGCTCTCCTTTTGTCACCATCTCATTTACTTCCGTCACTGACTTACATCCAGCTCCTATTCCCACTCCACAATCCGTTACTTTCTTGCCACTGCATCCAACTAAACCTGTAACTAGTATTATTGCCGTTATTATTCCTTTCATTTTAATTGCACCTTTCATCTTAATTACCCCTTTCATTTTGATTTCTCTTTTCATTTTGATTTTTTTTAATATTCATTTCTATTATCTTAATTTTTCTATTGTCTTAATTTTTAACTACCCATTTTTAATATTCATTGTCATTTACTTCTTGCTTTGATACTTCTAATTCCTTTTCCCTCTTAATACTTAATCTCTCTTTTACTCTACTACTTCCAATATCTGCTCCTTCTGTAAATACCACATCCACTATTCTTCCACTTTCAATCTGAATAATCGGCTGTATACTCTCAGCCCTATCTATATAATATTTCGATAACCTATCCATACTGCTGCTTGCTCCTGACATCATCCCCTCATTAAATTTATCACTCGTACTTCTCTTTGGTATAAATGCTCCCATTGGATTTATCACTGCCGGTTGACTTGGATTAAATACTCCAGCTACTCCCTGTAACACTCCTCCCAAAACACTCTTTGCTAAATACCCCCTTCCCTTTTCTACCACTATTCCTTTTATCCCTGCTCTCCCATCCTCTCCTGTCACATATCCCGCAACTTCCGTCTCTATTATTTCTCCACTCGTCATCTCAACACATGTTAACTTTTCTAATCTCGTAAATACCCTCTCACTCGATAAATCTCCATATCCACTCCCAACTATATGACAGTCCTTCAAATCACTCTGAAACTTCCTAGGTAATGTGCCACTATCTATCAATCTTATTAATATAGGTCTTGGATCACTTGATGATGTTAATGCTGTTGATGCATCTACACCCCCAAGCAACACTGCTTTCGCAAAACTTCCTGCCGGTATAGTATCTTCCTTATTCTTCACTTTCTCCCTCTTATCACCACTTCCTAACTCTATTTTAATTTTTCTTATACCTTGCTCCTTCTTCTCTACAAATGGCTTCATTTCTCCCGCACCACCTACTCGATCATGATTTGCCACTCCCCCTATTAAATCCCTAAGTGCCGCTATCTCCTCTTTTAATAATTCTATTTCGCTTATTTCACTATTTCTTATGCTTTCTTCCTCATTTACATTTATTGCTTTTGTTAAATCTTCCTTAATACCCAATATTCCATCTTGTAATTCTTTTATCTTACTATCCTGCTTATACCTCCACGCAGCTTCTGAATCCACTTTATCTCCTACAGACTCTATCTGTCCTTTATACAGTGTTTTCTCCTCTTCCTTTTTACTATCGCCAGTACTCCATGTAGACTTTACTTGCTTCATTACTAATAATCCAGCTGTCCCAAGTGCCGTAAATAATACTATTGCTACCACCCATTGCTTACCCCTTACACTTAAACCCTCCCAAATTCTCATTCCTTGAGCCTGCTTACTTTTGTCTTGATTACCTACTTCTTGATTTGTCATACCTTGGTCCTGATTACCTACTTCCTGATTTGTCATAACTTTATCCCTATTATTTACTTCCTGATTTTTCATACATTACCAACTTATCAGCCATATCTTTACCTGCTATATATTACTTTATATAATTTCGTCTCATCTCCCTCTCTTAAAGTCCTGCTTTCTAACATAATTGCTGCAACTCCATCTCCAGCAAATTGCTTTTCATATAATATCTTCTGACCCTTTCCTTTATTGCATAACTTCCATACCTCTACTCGGTACTTTCCTACTACCTTATCTCCTTCAAATTCTATCTCCAGTCCACCTTTACTCAAATAACCTTGTCCCTTGTCTTTTAACGGGGTTCCTCTCACATATTTAATCATGTTTACAATCTCATCATGCCTTATATGCTTACTTCCTATCAGCTTCTCACTTGCTTTTTCAGAATCAAGTTGACTTATCAGTATAAATTCCCCCTCTCCCTTCTTTAATTTTAAACTGATATCTTGCGTCTTCCCTTTTTCAGTCACCACTGTAAATACTGCATTCTTATTGCTATTTACATCTAACAATTTTACAAATATTTGACCTAATCTCTCGTCACTCTCAAGTCCAAATTCTTCCCCAAGCCCTATTACCTCAACTATCCTGTCTCCTTCTATTTTTACTCTATTTGCCTCATTACTCGACATATATCCCTCTATCCTTTTACTCTCTTCTAATCCATATTTCTGCGTTCCAGCTACTCCCTCCTCACTTACTCCAAATACTACCAATGACATTGTAAATACTGCCAGTCCAAATTTTATAAGCCCAAATGTTATAAGATCAAATGTTATAAGATCAAATACTCTAAAACCATTACCTACTTTTTCGCTTTTTCTGCTTTTCCCGCCTTTTGCTTTTACACTACTTATTTGTATTATCTTTTTTTCTATTTTTATTATTGTCATAATTTTCCCTATTTACTTTTAAAATTCTTTAGCATAAATATTCCACCACTATACCCAAACTCTATCTCATATATCTCCTTACTCTGTCCCATTCTCGATCCTGCTATATATTTCGTTAGCACTCCCACTATCTCAGCTTTTAACCCCTTAACATCTACTGTTATCTCTTTTGGCGCAAATACAGTAGTTACCCCCTCTTTCTTCATTCTTTCCGCATCACTTATTAATCTTTTCTCAACATCATGATAATGCTCAGGGGCCACATATCTAAGTATCACATCCTTTCTATATCCATGACTGTCAGGCGTTGTATCCAACATCAGCTTACTAAAAAATAAAGCCATCTCTTCTATATATGACTCCGATACTAAACTCCCTTCACTCCACACATTCTGCTTCATATACGCAGGTACTATTATCACCCTCTCATTCTTCCCAAATAACATTAGTCCAAGCATGATATTTGCTATCATCAATCCTAAAGATATTACTAAAAACCCATTCCTCTGCTTTAATAACTTCTCTACACTCTGATTCCACCTTTCTATCCTCATATCACTATCCAATATACTCCCTAATATCAGACCTTACCTTTGATTTAAGCTGTCTATGCATCCCAGGTAAATACCAATATATAGCATGCCTTAAAAACCCTCCCCCTATATTCTGCTTTACATATTTAAGTGCATTATATATCACTATACTCAACACCACCCCTGTAACTGGAAATCTAAATATAAATCCAAGTGCTAGCGGAACAAATAATGCCGCCATCTCATCCACCGTCCAAAATGCTATTCTTGTCGGGTTATCTAAATATCTTAGTATTACATTCCTATCGTACATTATCCCCCCTTAACTTACTTTGAATGACCCATTTACAAATCCAAAAAATACATTCACAAATATTAAATATGCAGCTCCAAACATTAACATTGTCCATCTCTGTGATATTAATGCAAAACCCGCTGTCGCTATCCCCGCTGCATTTAACACCATAGGTATTAAATATCCTTGTGAATCATCTTGCACTTTCTTTGTTAGCGTTTTTATATCAGCAATGTCAGTAATCCCTGCTAATCCATATTCTGGATACAATATTAAAACTCCAAGTATAATTAAAGAGCATACTTGTAAAGCACCCCTTATTTTCTTATCTTCTCTACCTTCTCTACCTTCTCTACTTTCTTTTTCTCGGCTTCTAAAGCATTCTTCTTTTATTGCCTCCAGCTTTAAATGCCCTTTTACCAATATATTGGCAAACCCTGTTTGCATTTTTTTAATTTCAACTTCTATTTTCATTTTTTATTCTCCTTTTTTAATTTATTATTTTTTGTTTGTTTTTTTAAGCACCAACTCAGCCTTATTTATTATTTGATAATTCTCAACCTGCTACATCTACTTCCACACCCTCCTCTAACTCTCTTTCTACTCCTTCTTCCGATACTTCCTCCTCGTACTTTTTTAGCTTCTCCTCATATACCTTATTCTCTTCTTCTAACTCTCTTATCCATTCTTCTCCTGCTTTTGCTTTTAACTCCCTCACATCTACACATATCATTATCCCATAATCTTCAAATACATTGATAAATACTCCTTTTTCTGATTTACTTAACTCCCCTCTTACTATCACCTTCTTACCCGCTTTTAGATGCTTACCAAAATGATCTATTATTCTTTTGTTCCACACAAATACTTCAAAAAAATCTACCTTCTTCTCTGTTTTACCCCTCACTACTACAGTTACCATCCCATACACATTTCCTTCTTTAGTCTCTCTTAACCATATATCCCTGACCAATCTGCCACTTAACTCAACTATATTTCTATCTCTTACCATTTTATTAAACCTCCTATCTCCCATACCATTTGTTCAATTCATCTTCTTCACATATGGTGATCTCTCCATAGCTGTCCAACAGCATATAATCTACTTTTTTCCCTTCACTAAACGTTCCTCTTACCTTGACTCTTTTGCCAATTTCTAGTTTCTCCCTGTTTTCTTTGCAATATCTTGCTATCCTTTCACTCCTTATAATTACCTCACATTCCTTGTAGTTATATTCTCTTTGAAGTGACCCCCAAAAATCAGACCAATATAAGAGAGACATATTTAATATAAAAATATATAAATAATGTAATAAAAATATTGGTAAAAAAATGAGTAAACAAAAAAGTTACACAAAAGAGTTTAAATTCAAAGTTGCAA
>CAISOX010000052.1 GCA_903887235.1 uncultured Alphaproteobacteria bacterium
TGCTTCTTCAATTTACTCAATAATCCATCTTTACTTAATATTTCTGATGGGTCTACTTGTGATAATAATTCATCTACTAATTTACTTGTTATGTCTGTATTATTTTTTATTACTTTTTGTACCATGTATGTTACCTTATTAGGTTATTTTTATTTTATCTTTTTTAGTAACTTACACAAAGTATATTACACCCTCAAAATGGTGGGTCTGGGTGGACTTGAACCACCGACCTCACGCTTATCAGGCGTGCACTCTAACCAACTGAGCTACAAACCCATTTTACATTATTTATTAAATTACCGAAATGTATGTGCGATTTTTCTTGCCTGAAGAAAAATTGACTCTTCCAGAGGTTATAGCAAAAATTGTATGATCTTTGCCAATTCCAACATTCTCACCAGGATAAAATTTAGTTCCACGTTGGCGGACTATTATATTACCGGGAATAACTGCTTGTCCTCCAGATTTTTTTAAACCTAACCTCTTACTATGAGAATCTCTTCCATTCTTGGAACTACCACCAGCTTTTTTCGTTGCCATATTATTTTTCCTCTATTTTAGTTATTCTTAAAACAGTCACATTTTGTCTATGACCCTTTTTTCTTCTATAATTTTGGCGTCTCTTCTTCTTAAATATAATAACCTTTTTATCTTTCATTTGCTCTAAAACCTCAGCTTTAACCTCAGCTGATTCGAGAAACGGCTCTCCTATTTTTACCGCACTTCCTTTATTGCTATCGTACAGCGCAAGAACTTTGGTAAAGCTTATTTCATCTCCAAGCTTGCCATCTAACTTTTCTATTTTAATGACATCACCTGCCTTAACGTGATATTGTTTACCACCTGTCTCTATTACAGCTAACATTTGCTTATTTTGTCTTCAGTTAAAGTCATATTTTTAGTACCATATGTTAAAAAAGTCAATTAAAATAACAACTATATACCCATAATGTAGAGTATTGACTAGCATCTATACATTATTAACAAAAAAATATTCAGATAAATAATTGTAAAAATCTCTTTCATCTGAATTATTAGAGCCTTTTAGCTTATTATTTATAAATTCTCTTTCTAATTTCTTTGGATTTGTGACATCTACAGCATATGGACTGTTAATTTCACAAGTATTAGTACTATTATCAAAACGTGAAAGCGATTGTGCTATTATAAAAATAGGGACAAAATTATGTTTTTTACATACTGATACAATGCCTGTCCTTAATATACTAATATAGTTCTCATGATTTGGTAACAATTCAAAAATTCCAAATTCACCTGGCAATAATATACCATCGTAGTGAGAATCTTCAACATAACCCTCAGGTGTGACTATTTTTAAATTGATTTTACCCTTAGACATATCTCACAATTTATTTTAGGTTTTTTGCTTTTTCCAAAACTTCTTCAATACTGCCAACCATATAGAACGCCATCTCCGGAATATCATCATATTTACCTTCAATAATATCCTTAAATCCTTTTATGGTATCTTGTAAGGCAACAAATTTACCAGGGGAACCTGTAAAAACCTCTGCAACATGAAATGGTTGTGATAAAAATTTTTGAATTTTTCTAGCTCTTGAAACGATTAATTTATCACTTTCAGAAAGCTCATCCATACCTAAAATTGCTATTATATCCTGCAGTAACTTATATGTTTGCAATGTTTTCTGAACTTCTCTAGCAACTTTGTAATGTTCCTCACCTACTATATCCTTTGATAATGCTTGAGAGGTACTATCCAATGGATCAATTGCAGGATATATTCCTTGCTCTGCAATTTGCCTACTTAGAACAGTCGTTGCATCAAGATGAGAAAACGATGTAGCTGGAGCTGGATCAGTCAAGTCATCGGCTGGAACATATATTGCTTGAACAGAGGTAATGGAACCAGTTTTTGTTGAAGTAATCCTTTCTTGAAGATTTGCCATTTCCATTGCAAGTGTTGGTTGGTACCCAACTGCAGATGGTATCCTTCCTAGCAATGCTGATATCTCTGCACCAGCTTGAGTAAATCTAAAAATATTATCTACAAAAAATAATACATCCTGCTGTTCTTGATCTCTAAAATATTCAGCTATTGAAAGCCCAGTTAAAGCAACCCTTGCCCTCGCTCCAGGTGGTTCGTTCATCTGCCCATACACTAAGCTAACCTTTGAATTAGCAATATTCTCTTCATCAATAACCTTTGAGTCAATCATTTCATGATATAAATCATTCCCCTCCCGCGTTCTCTCCCCAACTCCTGCAAATACTGAATATCCACCATGTGCCTTTGCAATATTGTTAATTAATTCCATTATTAATACTGTTTTTCCAACACCAGCCCCTCCAAATAGACCAATCTTTCCACCCTTAATATAAGGGGCCAGCAAATCTACAACCTTTATTCCTGTTACTAAAATTTCTGTATCAGTTGATAAGCATTCTAGCTCAGGAGATTTTCTATGAATAGAAGCATAATGTTCGCTTTTTATTTCCCCTTTTTCATCAATTGGGTTACCAATAACATCCATAATTCTTCCGAGTGTTCCTTTTCCAACAGGGACAGTTATCGGCTTACCGGTATCAACAACCTCGTCTCCTCTCTTTAGTCCATCAGTCAAATCCATTGCAATTGCTCTAATGACACCATCACCTATATGTTGAACAACCTCAAAAACAATTTCCCTATTGTTATCTTTATATTTTAAAGCATTGAGAATATTAGGTACTTCACCTTCAAATTTAATATCTAATACTGCACCAAAAATTTGCGATATTTTTCCTTTATTCATATATTGTTACCATCCAAATTATTTTATTCAGTTAGTTGCTTCCGCTCCAGAAATAATTTCAATTAATTCTTTTGTAATAATAGCTTGTCTACTCCTATTATATAGCAAATTCAACTCTTTAAGCATTTTATCTGAGTTTTTTGTAGCACTATCCATTGCTAGCATTCTTGTCGAGTGTTCACAAGTTAAACTATTAGAACACACGTGTAAAATGGTAGCGGCAATATAATCATCAATCAATTTTTTCAAAATTAGCTCTATATCATTATCAAACTCAAAAATTTCCCCATCAGACTTTGCAAAACAATCAGTATTTTCTATTTCATCCATTTGTAGTGGCATTAACCTGATGTCTTTAACTTGTTGACTTAGAACAGAGTTGAATTTTGTATATACAACTCTACACTCACTAAATTTTTCTTTTAAAAATACATCCTTAATCTCTTTACTTAATAAAACAGAAGCATTATAGGAAATTTTTTTGTTATTTTCTCTAAAAAAAGGGACACTTTTTTCAATATTTTTTTTATGATGCGCCTGCATGTATTGTGAAATTCTATTGCCTACGCAGAAAATTTTAGCATCATTATTTTGCTGTAATTTAGAAGTAATATAGCCAGTTATTTTCGAATTAAATGAACCACATAAACCTTTATCAGAGCCAAAAGCAACAAATAATGTTTTTGACTTATCAATCTTCGTAGATAAAGAAATAAATTGCCCCAAAAGGTCTGGAGCTTTATTACTCACATCTATTAAAAGCCTTTGAAAGCCTTTTAAATAAGCTTCCGAATTAACTATACTATTTTGCGCACTTCTCAAGCTAGATGCGGAAACTATCTTCATTGCCTGAGTAATTTTTTTAGTAGAATTTATTCCTTTTATCCTATTTTTTATGTATTTTAGTGATGGCATATTTTAAGAGTATAGTTTTACAAATTGGTTTAAATAGTCTGTAAGCTCAATCTGCATTTCTTCAGAAAGTTTCTTTTCTTTCCTAATTTTTTTTAGTAAATCTTTTTTGTCTTTTTTGATTTGAAAAAGCAACTTATTTTCAAAATCACTTATGTTTCGTACATCTATCTCCTTTAAAAATCCCTTAACTGCTGTAAATATGGAAATCACTTGCTCTTCAATTTGTAAAGGAGCATATAGTGGTTGCTTTAATAACTCAGTAAGCCTATCACCTCTTTCAAGTAAATCTTTTGTTGATGAGTCCAAATCAGATGCAAATTGAGAAAAAGCTTGCATTTCCCTATACTGAGCTAAATCAAGCTTCATAGTCCCAGCAACTTTTTTCATTGCATCTATCTGAGCTGCCGATCCAACTCTACTAACAGATAGCCCGATATTAATAGCAGGTTTAATCCCTTTATAAAACAATTCCGTTTCTAGAAAAATTTGTCCATCTGTTATTGATATAACATTTGTAGGTATGTATGCAGAAACATCTCCCGCCTGAGTCTCTATAATTGGTAATGCAGTTAACGAACCTGCTCCCATCTCATCTGAAAGCTTTGCAGCTCTTTCTAAAAGCCTTGAGTGTACGTAAAAAATATCACCAGGATACGCTTCCCTTCCAGGAGGTCTCCTTAACAAAAGCGACATCTGACGATAACACACTGCATGTTTGCTTAAATCGTCATAAATAATCAATGCATGCATACCGTTATCTCTAAAAAATTCCCCCATTGTACATCCAACATATGGAGCATAGAATTGTAATGGAGTTGGGTCTGATGCTGAGGCAACTACAACAATTGTATATTCTAAAGCGCCCGCTTCCTCTAATTTTTTCACAATTTTTGCAACTGAAGATCTTTTTTGACCAATCGCTACATATATGCAATATAGCTTCTCACTTTCGTCGTTTGACTTATTTATTTCTTTTTGGTTCAGTATAGCATCAATTGCTATAGAGGTTTTTCCAACCTGTCTATCCCCAATTATTAACTCACGTTGACCTCTACCAATTGGCACTAAACTGTCAATAGCCTTTATTCCTGTTTGAACAGGTTCATGAACTGATTTCCTAGCAATAATTCCTGGAGCTTTTACATCTACTTTTTTGTAAACAACATCCTTAAGCTCACCTTTATTATCAAGTGGATTTCCGAAGGCATCAACAACTCGCCCCAATAAACTTTTACCTGTCGGAGCCTCAAAAAATTGTTTTTTTCGCTTTATAATCTCCCCTTCCTTTATATCTTTATCATCTCCCAATATAACAATCCCAACATTATCTTCTTCAATGTTAAAAACTATACCTTCAACGCCATTTTCAAATTCTACTATTTCATTGAATTCAACATTATCAAGACCATATGCTATTGCAACGCCATCAAAAATTTTTATGACCTGACCAACCTCTTCAAATTCTACTTTATGCTCTAGATTGGCTATTTCATTTTTTAGTACATCTACTATTTCTGAAGCTTTCATGTGATACCTAATTCATTAATTTTAAATTTGCGCTTGTTGGTTAAAAATTTTATCTCCTTAATCCTTGATCTAAATGATAAATCTAGCATTAGTGAATCTTTTTTGATTATAATGCCTCCTAAAATTTCATTATTATAATTTATATTGAACTTAACACTCATATTATTAAAGTACTTAGTTAGTTCATTTTTCACTTTGTCTAAAGAGCCATCATCTTGTTGCTTTGCTAAAATCAACTTTAGCGTTTGTATATTGTTTTTTTTATCGATTATTTTTTCCAGTGAAATTATAATTTTTTTTAATAAATATAGCCTTTTTTTCTCTATTAGTACCACTATAAACCTTCTTAATAAATCTGATATTTTAATTTTGCCAAGCAAAGTATTACAAAACACCATCTTTGTTTTTTTAGGCGCACATTTGTTTAATAATAATTTTTCAACAGATTTATTAACTTGAATTTGAGTAAAAAAATAATTAATTTCGCCAAAAACCTCATCAACTTGACCCAGCTTCTTCATATTTATAAATAATGCCAAAGCATATCTTTCTACTATTACATTTTCAGAAATCATCAATAAAGCACCCTACGAGAGTAATTAAATTAAAAAAAGAAAAGCTCATATAAAATATTTTTATACACTTATTAAAAAGTTGTAAATATAAATTTGTATCTATCCCAATTTTTGTCACTTTAAATGCTCCTATACTTGACTTATACCAATTCCCTAAAATAACTTGATAGATAAATTGAGTATTTTTGAGAGATTTTTTATAGCATATCTAAAATAAATTTTGCTTCTTCACTCATCATTGATTTATCCCATTTGGGTTGCCAAACAAGTTGCACATTAACCTCATTTGCATTCGTCACTATTTGCTCAATTTTTTTCTTCACTTCTTGTGGGATTGCATCTGCAACTGGACAAGTTGGAGACGTTAATGTCATCTCTATATTAATTATATTTTTTGAGGAAATTTCAATATTATAAATCAATCCCAAATCCCAAATATTTACGGATATTTCCGGATCATATATGAGCTTAAGTATTGCGATTATTTTATCCCTTGTTCCGTTGATTTCATTGACACTATTTAATTCTTCCTTAGTAAAATCTCTGAATATACTTTCACTACCTTGTTTTATAAAATCTTTTAATTCCATATACAATATTATGCAAAAAAGTTATTCACTTTTTTTAAAGCTTCAATTAGCCTATCAGTATCTTCTAGGTTATTATATATGCCTAATGATATCCTTGCTACACCAAGTACTCCAAGAAAATTCATCAGTGGTTTTGCACAATGGTGACCCGTTCTAATTGCAACGTTGCTTTTATTTAGTATTTCACCAATATCTGAATGATGCGCATTGATATGTGTTATTGAGATAATACTTGCATCTTCGTTATGACCAAAAATTTTGAAATTTTTTAATTTCCTAATCTCACTTCTTATGTGTTTTGCAATTTCTTTTTCTTCCTCCCATAATTTCAATAAATTTATCGAGCTTAAATAGCGCAATGCCTCACCAAATGCTATAACTTCAGCAATTGCAGGGGTGCCTGCTTCAAATTTATACGGTGGATTTAAAAAAGTGCTTCTTTCAAATGACACATCTTCAATCATTGAACCACCTGTTTGGTAAACTGATATAGAATCTAGCATTTTATATTTTCCATATAAAATTCCAACACTTGTTGGACCATATAATTTATGAGATGAAAAAACTAAAAAATCACAATCTAAATCTGTAACATCTATTTTCATATGCGCTATTGATTGGCATGCATCCACCAAAACCTTTACGCCATATTTTTTGGCAACCTTAACTACCCTTTTAACATCAACAATTGATCCAAAAACATTTGACATGTGCGTAATTGCAATCAGCTTCACCTTCGAGGAAATAAGTTTTTCGAATTCATCAAATCTAAGTGCCCCATCTTCAGATATAGGAATTATCCTTAATGTAGCGTTTTTTTCTATGCATAACTGTTGCCAAGGAACGATATTTGAGTGATGTTCCATAGCAGAAATTAATATTTCATCTCCTTCGGTAACAAAACTTTTTCCAAATGAGTGCGCAACAAGATTGATTCCCTCAGTTGCACTTTTTGTAAATATTATTTCTTTATCTGAATTGGCATTGATAAATTTTGCGACACTTGATCTTACTTTTTCAAAATCTTCAGTAGCTTTTGCGCTTAAGTCATAAATTCCTCTATGAATATTAGCAAAATTATATGAATAAAATTCTACAATTTTATCAATAACACATTTAGGTTTTTGGCTACTAGCAGCAGAATCTAAAAAGGTAACACAATCTTTTTGATTAAAAAATGGAAAATCTTCACGTATTTTATTCATAAAATTCAGTATTATTAACAATTCGTCTATATAAACCTTCAACCTCAAGAGCATCTAGTTTACAATTCAAAAATACAGATTTTAGCAATCCTATAATAATCAATTTTTTGGCATATTTAAGTTTGATTCCTCTAGATGCAAAATAATACAACACTTCTTTATCTATATTGCCAGTTGTTGAGCCATGAGAGCATATTACATCATCAGAATTTATATCAAGCATTGGTCTAGAATAAACCACAGATTTCTCATCTATAAGCAAATTTTTATTCAATTGATGCGCCTCAACTTTACTAACTAATTCTGATATCTCTACATTACTATAAAATGAGCCTGAAGAATTTTTATCCAATACCTGATTATAATGTTGATTACTAAATGTATTGGAAGCGTTGTGTTTTACGTCTATTACGATATCGTATGCCTGATTGTTATTTGCTATGTTCACACCGTAAAAACTTACCTTTGCACCTTTATCGTTCAAATGAACTTCGGATTCAAATCTATAAGATTTATCAATAGCATTCACCGAATAGTTCTCGTAAATAGAATAAGCATTACAAATAATCTCAAGAGTGTTAATAAATCTAACCTCACCTTCGAAATCTTTCTGAATAACGTGTTGGCAATTTGTGTTATCACTCAAATTAATCCTTGTAACATTGTTTATGAAATTATCATGTTCGCCGTGCTGTATAAAATCTTCGTAAAATTTTACACTACAATTATTTTCTAATTTTATAAAGGTTGTAAAAAATGTAGAATTTGAGGTAATCAATTTTATTAACTTAACAGGTTTATCAATATTGTCATTGATATTAATAAAAACGACATGATCATTATTGTGTAGATTTTGTGATACTTGATATTTGTCCTCAAACCCTAATTCTTTATTAAAATTAGCAATTTTGTCTTTTGAACAAGATATTTCCACCCCTTTCTTAGGCAAAATTGATTTTTCCTTGGAGAATTTCCCATCCAAAAGCACAATATAGTAAAAATTTTCATCCTCGGCTAAAAAAGTGTATTCTCTTATTAATCCACTAGCCTTAATATCCGGTATTTCTAATAATTTTAAATCTGAATATCTCCATTTTTCATCTCTTCTAGACGGCAGTTTTAGCTTTGCATTTATTTTATTTAAAATCATCGTAACCTTGTTCTTCTACTTCCTTAGCTAAATTTTTATCGCCAGATTTTACGATTGCTCCACCGGAAAAAATATGAACAAAATCTGGGATGACATAATCTAAGAGTCTATTATAATGCGTTATGATTATGATTGAGTTTTCATTACTTCTAAAATTATTAATGTTTTTTGCAATGATCTTTAGTGCATCAACATCAAGACCTGAATCTATCTCATCTAATATAACAAGTTTTGGCTCGAGCAATAGCATTTGTAAAATTTCAAATTTTTTCTTTTCCCCGCCAGAGAATCCATGATTAACATCTCTTTTTAATAATTTAAAATCAATCTCAAGCAATTCTGCATTCTCTTTCAATTTTTTCATGAAGTCAGTAGGTGTAATGTCTACTTTTCCGTGCTCTTTTCTAACTGAATTTATAGATGCTTTTAAAAAACTATTCCAACTAACACCAGGTATTTCTATTGGGTGTTGAAAAGACATAAATATGCCAAGCCTAGCCCTTTCATCTGAAGGAATATGCGATACATCTTTAGAAGACAGCATTATTCTTCCATCAGTGATATCGTAACCATCTTTTCCTGTAATAACATTTGCAAGGGTACTTTTACCAGTACCATTTGGCCCCATAATGGTATGGACTTCTCCCTTGTTGATATTTAGATTCAAATTGGCAAGTATTTTTTTGCCATTTGCACTAACACTTAAATTTGATACCTCTAATAACATACTATACTGACATAAATATTAAATTTTATCCAACTGCACCTTCAAGATTTACACTAAGAAGCGCTTTAGCTTCCACGGCAAATTCCATAGGTAATTCATTTAAAACATTTTTACAAAACCCATTAACAATTAATGATATAGCGTTTTCATTAGTAATTCCTCTTTGCAAACAATACTGCAATTGATCCTCACTAACTTTTGATGTGGTTGCCTCATGCTCAATGTTTGATGAATTGTTTTTAACTTCTATATATGGAATGGTTGATGCAGAGCAATTTTTTCCAATTAATAGTGAATCACATTGTGTAAAATTTCTTGCACCTTTTGCAGATGGTAAAATATTTACCATTCCTCTGTATGTATTAGCACTTTTTCCTGCTGAAATTCCTTTTGAAATTATTGTACTAGATGTATTTTTACCCACATGTATCATTTTAGTTCCAGTATCTGCTTGCTGATGATTGTTGGTAAGTGCAACAGAATAAAATTCGCCAATAGAATTGTCCCCCTTTAGAATGCAACTCGGATATTTCCAAGTAATAGCAGAACCTGTTTCAAGTTGTGTCCAAGAAATTTTAGAACCACTGCCTTTACATAAGCCACGCTTTGTAACAAAATTATAAATCCCACCTTTTCCATTTTTATCACCAGGATACCAATTTTGAACGGTTGAATATTTTATTGTGGCATCTTTGAGGGCTACCAGCTCTACAACTGCAGCATGGAGTTGATTTTCATCCCTTTGAGGAGCTGTGCAACCCTCAAGATAACTTACCTCACTTCCCTCATCTGCTATAATAAGTGTGCGCTCAAATTGCCCAGTCTTAGCTTCATTTATTCTAAAATAGGTAGATAATTCCATAGGGCATTTTGTGTTTTTCGGAATATAAACAAATGTTCCATCACTAAAAACAGCAGAATTCAGTGCAACAAAATAATTATCTGAATTAGGAACCACAGATGCAAAATATTTCTTTATTAATTCCGGATGCTCTCTAATTGCCTCAGATATGGAGCAAAAAATAACACCCTGTTCTTTCAGCGCTTCTTTATATGTTGTAGCTACAGAAACACTATCAAAAACAGCATCTACCGCTACGCCTGCAAATAGTTTTTGTTCATGTATTGGTATTCCTAGTTTTTGATACGTTTTTAAAATATCTGGATCTACTTCGTCTAAACTATCTAACTTCTTTTGAACTTTAGGTTCTGAATAATAATATATATCCTGAAAATCAATCTTGGGGTGCTTTACCTTTGCCCAATTTGGCTCTTTCATATTTAACCATATCTGATAAGCTAATAACCTTTTTTCTAGCATCCAATTTGGCTCTGATTTTTTATTAGAAATATACTTTATAATATTTTCATTTAATCCCTTTTCAGGTTTAATAGACTCTATATTGGTAACAAAACCATATTTATAATCCTTATTAAAATACTCTTCATGTGCAGAAACGGCATTCGTCATATTCATCTCACTTTTTCAAGTTGAAAATAAGTGTTATCATCGATAAAATCTTTGATGGTAAACCTTTGTAATGCAAGCATAAACAAGCTATTAATCTTGTTCCAGCCATGCTTAACTTTGCACCCATTTGTGTATTCACAATTATTATTACTGTTTTTATTATTTTTACCACATAGGGTAAGTGCAATTTCTCCCTCTATCGCTTCAACAACATCTAAAATACTTATTTCGTCAAGCTCTTTAATTAATTTATATCCACCAGCAGTACCTCTGTGTGACTTTATGATATCTTTTTTTAGCAACATTTTTAGTAATTTTATTACAGTTGTTTCGCTAATTTTTGTTTTGTCACTGAGTATTTTTGCACTAACAATATCACCTTTATTTATTGCCATCTCACATATAATTAATGTTGCATAATCAGTTAGCCTATTTACTTTTATCATAATAATATTGAACTTTTTTCAAAATAGTACTATTTTTGTCCCAATTATATATCTAGCGTAAACACTGGTCAACAACAAAATGAACAAAGAAATAAAGCAACTAATTGATGAATTTGAATTATTTGATGATTGGGAAGAAAAATACTCTTACATAATAGAGTTGGGAAAAACTCTACCAAAATTAAATGATGATGAAAAAGTCGAAAAAAACAAAGTATCAGGTTGCGTTAGTCAAGTTTGGTTGACTTCAAGAGAAGAGGATGGGAAATTATTTTTTTATGCAGATAGTGACGCCTTAATAGTAAAGGGTTTGCTCGCAATTGTAATCAAGATTTTTTCCGACAAAACAAGAATAGAGATTCAAAACATAAATTTCATGGATATATTTAACCAATTGGATTTAAAAAATCACTTATCTCAAAGCAGAAGCAATGGATTATTTTCTGTGATCAGTAAAATCAGAAATTTGTGATAAATACTTTTAGCCAAAATATTACTTTAGAAAATTAAATTTTACTAGAGAATGAATACAAGAAATTCATGACATATATGACAGTTATAACACTAATTAGAGCTTTGATTATAAACTCTGTATAAAATAAATTTTCATCAATTTTTTTTATATAAGATTCAAATTCCTCACTATTTTTAAATGAATCTAAATCAATTAAAAGCTGCGAATCCTTAGTAGTTTTGCGCAATAATTCTAAATTATTCTCTGCTTCATATTTTTTATATATAATTAATCTTTTGTCTGCATCGTTAGCTACTCCTCCCCCTCCAACGCCTAATACGATAAATATTAATAGAATTATTATATATAAAATGCGAAGGTATCTCATGTAATGAGATACAACTAGTAAAATTCCGGAAATAAAGAATAAGAAGAAAAAATATTTATTCATTGTATACTTACTTGTTGAATAAAAAATATTACCACAGATTTTTGCTAACAGTAAAAATATTTTTTAATAAAACCCTCCCTTTTATATGCCATGGTCTTATGTCAATTATGATTTGATAAAACGGTTCAAATTTTTATTCTTGGAGCGACAACATGACAATTTTAGGTAGATAATTATGAGCAACAATAGGATATTAGCAAATTTTAATTGGGATTTTAAAAAAAATACAAAAACAACTCCTGAAGAACATCAGAATATGCTGAACCAAGAGCCTGAGCTCAACGCATTACTACAGATTTATAACCAAGATCAAGATGAAAATGTCGCTCAAAACAACGATACTTTGGAAGAGTTTGATTACAATGGAAAGTTAAGAAATAATCATGAGTTAGAAGATGGAGATAGTGAAGGCAATAACGATCTTCTTTAAAAAAATTATTTTATAAATTGTAACGTAATCTTAACATAATTGTAACACTTTATCAGTATAATACAGATTATAATTCCGAAGCTGAATTCTAACTTTAATTATGGCTTTGGGTAAAATTAACTTAATTTATGATAAATACAAATGAATAATAAAACTGCTAAACACACACAAGAAAATCAGCTAACAAAGCTTGATAAATTTATATCTAAAATTGTGAGAGTGTTGACTTGAACTGTGTCAAATAATAAACTAAAATAAAAAAGGAGTTTAAAAGTGACACAAGTTGAAGTGACCCCAATGAGTCAGACCAAAAACGACTCAAAAAGAGAGACATTTTGTGCTAATTATTAACTCTCATTATATTACATTTTAACCTCCTGAACAATATTTAAATCCTGAAAATTCAAATAAAAACTATTACTATTATTACTACTATAAGATTTGTATAGTGCCTAATATAAGTTTTGGAACTGGTATTGTTAAAACTATAAAAAAAGAAAGTCGAATTCCAATAAAAACTCACTTGATGATTAGTAATCCAGAAAAATATGTCGATGAATTTATTGAAGCTGGAAGTGATATGATAATTTTTCATCAAGAAGCAGTAATTCACTGTGATCGGTTGATTGATTATATTAAAAATAAAGGGGTGAGGGTTGGTGTGTCTATTATTCCTTCTACCCCAGAATCTGTGTTACAATACATACA
>CAISOX010000053.1 GCA_903887235.1 uncultured Alphaproteobacteria bacterium
CAACAACCCATACTAATAAAAAGTTTTTAGTTGCTAATATTTGTAATTTTTGTGAGCTGATTTTCTTATTTTATTGACTTTTTAGTGGTGCACTTTTGCGTGCCTATGGTGGTGCACTTTTACTTTCTTATTGACACTCAAATAATAAAATTAAAAATGACCTAAAAACTGAGACACATTTCGGATGTTCTCACACATTAATCTTTTTTACAATCCGTATAAAATACTTAGTTTTTTATCTTATATAACTACAATCTCCCTTATTGACTATCAAAGAGCTTATTAAAAATATTTTAATTATTTATAAAATAATATTAATACTATTAGTGTGTAAATTAGTGCTAAAAAATGTTTTATATCTCTAAAATTAGCCCAATAATAAAAATAATTTTAATTTAATACTCATTAGACGAATATTGAAAAAAGAAAAATTAATACCATTAACACAAAGAATCAGGATAATAAAAATAATTGAGTTTTATCATGTAGATCTGTTTTTTTCTTAATATTAAAAACATGGCTCTCAAATGTTCTAGATGATATCCCCAATAAATTAGCTCCACTTTTCGCTGTATACCCTTTTAATATTAATAATAAACATTCTCTTTCTCTTACACTTAATAACTCTATTGTTTGTATCTTTTTACTTTGATTATATGTCTCTACTATATTGTTAAATATAGGTCTTTTAAATTTCATTAGTTCACTTTTTGAAATTTTAATATCTTCTTTTATTAATTGAAAATGTTGAATATAGTGATGTAATACATCAAGGTTGTTAATAAAATAATTATTTGCTGATTTAGCATATATATCACAGGCAAAGACAAAAGATTCCACATATTTTTCTTGTTTATAAAATATACTGATTCCATTCCATATGTTATACCTCCATAACTCTTTAAAAAAATTATCTGTTGTATTATTAGGCCATAAAAAGTATGTGTATTGGTTTAGATTAGACTCTATTAAAGCCTTTATAAATACTTCACCTATATCATATATATTGTTAAAATAGTGTTCTTGCCAATCTTCTCTAGTACAAAGGGCTAAATATTTCCCATCTTTATAATATTTTCTATACGCAAATACCTTTATTGGTGAATTCGTAAACAATGGTTGAAATATTTTTCTCATTTTGATATTTGTCACTCTATTAAGCTCTATAAGTGAATTAATCTCCATAGTACATTTCACACTTTTAACTCATTGCTTGTTATGCTTCTATGTTTTTTTAAAGCTATAACAGGTTTTATAGTACTAAGAGGTGGCCCTAGTTGATTGGACAGTAATACAGCTGATATAAGGATAAATTCCATGTTTAAAATTAAGCTGCAAACTTGTTATTCTTTGGCTTTAAAGCATTAGAATTACCTCCATAGTAAACCTCTTCTGGAGTAAGTCCAGCGAATGTTGAGTGTGGTCTATTCTTATTATAAAACTTCAACCAGTTATTAATAGCTGCTCTTAATTGGTAAACATTATCAAACTCTTGAAGATATATGCATTCATATTTAAGAGACCTCCACAATCTTTCGATAAAAACATTATCCATCCAGCATCCTTTGCCATCCATAGATATTTGTATATCATGGCTTTTGATTATGTTTGTAAAGTCATAACTGGTAAATTGAGAACCCTGATCAGTATTGAAAATATCTGGGTTGCCATATAGATATATCGCTTCTTCTAATACATCTAAGCAAAAAGAAGTATCCAGAGTATTCGATAATCTCCATGACAACACTTTTCTAGAAGCCCAGTCATTACTACTACCAAATACATAAAGCCTCTGTTCATCGTGATATAAGTGATATCACTACACCAGACTTCATTCGCTTTACTGATGACTTTATCTCTTAATAAATATGGATATATTTTATGCTGACTATTCTTTTTACTAGTATTGGGTTTTTAATAGATAGTACTTATTCCCATTATTCTCATCAACCTTCTTATCTTATGTCTAGAAGCAGATTTACCCTCTTTTTTTAAATGCAAACTCATTTGTCTAGAGCCGTAAAATTGATGTTTTAAATAAATCTCATCTATCTTCTTCATGAGCTCTAGATTTTCTAAACCTTCACCTTTAGGATTGTAATAACAGCTTGACTTCGCTACCCGCAGCAACTGACATTGTTTTGATATACTCAATTTGTCTTGATTATTCTTTATCATCTCAAGCCTCCATTCCTTCCTAGTTTTTTGTATACATCTTGCAAAAAATCCCTTTCTACTGTTAATTCCCATATTTTTGCATGCAGTTGCTTTACTTGATGTTCATTTGTTACTTCAGACCTTTCACATTTACCAGAAAATGCACTGTTCATATTATCTAACGCTTGCTTCTTCCATTTGCTAATCATATTCGCATTGACTCCATACTTGGCTGATAGCTACTCAACGTCCCTTCCTCCCCAATTGCTGATAGCGCTACTTTCGTTTTGAATACTGGGCTGTATTTTTTCTTTTTACTCTTTTTTTACTCCGATATTTTATTTATTTTTTTATCAGAATTTATCCTTTCCTTCCTGTCCTGTTTTTTAGGACCCCTCTGTGCAGTATTGCATGCCTATTTAAAAAGTGACAACCGCAACTTTAATACATGATATTTCTCATA
Source organism: uncultured Alphaproteobacteria bacterium (assembly GCA_903887235.1). Taxonomy (GTDB): domain Bacteria; phylum Pseudomonadota; class Alphaproteobacteria; order Rickettsiales; family Midichloriaceae; genus Aquirickettsia. Next base: position 2,621 of record CAISOX010000053.1, read on the forward strand.
TTCTCATAAAATTCTTTGGGCGCTAAAAAATTTAAAATCTTTTTGGGTCTAGTATTTAATTTTTCTTCAATTTATTTAATATAGGATTCATCAATGCCATCAAAATCTTTGCCTTTAAGACTTTACCAAGTTCTTTCAACGTTTAATGGTTACAATGTTTACTATGAACATGTGGTGGATACTTTTTTATATGTTTTTCTACCTTACGTATTAATATATCGCGTTTCATTTTTGAAAGGTAGTCCAAGAAAATTTTTCCATCTAAATAATCTACTTCATGTTGTATAACAGCTGACAAAAAGCCTTCTGCTTTTAACTCTTGTGCTTTTCCATCATAATCAAAATAGTTAATCTTTATTGCACTAGGGCGCTTAATTTCAGCAGAGATACCAGGGAAGCATAATGAAGCTTCTTTATATGTTTGTATGTCGTCAGAATACCAAGTTATTATTGGATTGATAAAAGTAAGGGGAGATTTGGTATTGTTATCCTGTAAATCAACAACGGCTATTCGCTTTAGTACGCCAACCATATTAGCGCCTAAACCTACTGCATTTTCAATATACATAGTAGAAAACATATCATCTACTATTTTTTGTATATCATCATTAATATCTGCTACCGGCTCCGCCTTCATTTTAAATATAGGATGAGGAGCATAAATCAAAGGTAAAATTGACATAATTTTATTTATAAATATGACTTATAATTATTTGTATATACAGCGTGGTGATAGATAGAGCAACTAAATTATCTGAGTACTACCAAGCTGCTTGATCTTGAATAATTGATTTTTTACTGAACGACACTTCTGAATCTATGTTAGATATTCTATTAAAATATTTTTAAATCTCACCAAAAGTTTTTATTTTTACCTTTGGGTGAATTTCATTTTGCGATAAAATTATCAAATTTGGCTTAAATCTTTCGGTTACCGATCTAACGAAGGGTCTTAAAATTGGAGATGTTAACAATACAGGTGTAACTCTTGAAGCAGCTAATTTATCCAATTTAACATTAATGCTTTCAACAAATTCACGTAACTTACTTGGTTGCATTGCAAGATGTTTACTATCGTCTTCTCCCACTAAATTTTCCATAAAAATTTGTTCCCAATGTGAAGACAAAACTACTATTGGAATAAATCCTTCTTCATTCAAAAAGCTATGGCATATTTGCTTGCTGAGCCTTGTCCGTATATGCTCAACCATTCTGGCTACATTTGTGGTGCTGTTGGCAATTTCAGATATTGCCTCAAGTATAGAGGGTAAATCCTTTACAGCCACTGATTCACTTAATAAGCTTTGCAATATCCTCTGGAAGGTAACAACTGTAATCTGACCTGGTACAACTTCATCTGCAAGTTTTTTATGATCCCCCTCTAAATTAGATAATAATTTTTTTGTTTCACTATAAGTCAATAATTCTGTAATGTTTTCCTTAACTATTTCAGTTAAATGAGTTGATATAATGGTTATAGGCTCAATAACTGTATATTCTTTAAAAATAGCCTCTTCCTTAGCACCTCTATCAACCCACCTTGCAGGCAAATTAAATACCGGCTCAGTAGTGTCCTCTCCATTAATTTCAATCGCACCGCCTGCTGGATTAATGACTAATAGACTTAGTGGTTTTAATTCGCCTCTACCACATTCTATATCTTTGATTTTTATTACATAAACTTTAGGTTCAAGTTGCACGTTATCCTGTATTCTTACAGATGGCAGGATGAATCCTAAATCTTGTGCGATTTGTTTTCGTAACGATTTTATTTGATCAGTCAATTTATATTCTTGGTTATTATCCACCATTTGCAATAGCTCATAACCTAATTCAATTTTTAGATAGTCGATGTGAAGCGACTGTATAATCATCTCCTCTTGAGTTAATTCCTTTTTCTCTGGTTTTTGCTTTAATTGTATTTCCAATTTTTCTGCTTCTTTCTTATGTTTGTTTAAAAAATATGCAAGCGTTCCAGATAGCAAGGAGATTATGAAAAATGGAACAAACGGAATGCCAGGCATCGCACTCATCACGATTAATAAGCCACTACATGCAAATAGGGCTTGAGGATACTTGCTTAATTGTTGCAAAATTGCTTTGTCGGCAGAGCCATGTATTCCTGACTTAGTTACTAATAAACCAGCGCTGATTGATACAATAAGTGCAGGTATTTGCGCTACCAATCCATCTCCAATTGTAAGTAAAGTATATGTTTGCATAGCCTCATCAAAGCTCATACCATTTTGAACAACTCCAATGATAATTCCAGCTATGAAGTTGATGAAAGTTATTAATAAGCCCGCAATTGCGTCTCCACGTACAAATTTATTAGCCCCATCCATGGAACCAAAAAATGTACTTTCATCTTCCAGATTCTTTCTTCTTTCTCTTGCTTGTTCCTCATTAATGATGCCAGAAGATAAATCTGCATCTATAGACATTTGCTTACCTGGCATAGCATCTAAACTAAATCTTGCTGCTACCTCAGCAATCCGTCCTGAGCCCTTAGTAATAACAACAAAATTAATGATAGTTAATATTCCAAAAACAATTGCACCTATAACAACTGAGCCCTGCATAACAAAAAATCCAAATGCTTCTACCACGTGTCCTGCCGCAGAAGGACCAAGATGGCCATCTGCTAAAATCAATCTAGTAGTTGAAATATTGAGTGCCAATCTGAACATTGTCACAATCAGCAAGATACTTGGAAATGCATTAAAATCGAGGGGTTTGTCAATGAATAATACTGTCATCAAAATCAGAGCAGAAAAAGCTATTGATAAACTTAACAAATAATCCAACAATCCTGGCGATATCGGAAAAATTAAAAAACCTATAATACATAAAATGCCAACGGCAAATATTATATCTTTCTGAGATGATAGACTGGGAAATCCTTTAGCTAATGCGCCAATTTTAAAATTCGTAATACTATCTTTTAAGTTATCCATTTAATTCTGAAATCTCACTACTCAGTATTAACTATAGAAGTTGTTTTAAAACAAGGTTAAGGATACCATTATTTAAAAAATAATCCAGCTCTATTTCAGTATCAATACGAGAAAGTAATTTAAAGTTGTTAATTGCAACACCGTTTCTCTTAATTTGACATTCTATTAAACCCTTCGGTTTCACCTTATTATAACCAATTAATGTGATGGTTTCATCTCCTTCTAATGATATATTGTCTAATGTGTTATCAACAAACTGAAGTGGTAAAACACCCATACCAATCAGATTAGAGCGATGAATTCTTTCAAAACTTTCAGCTATTACTGCTTTTATTCCAAGTAATTTTGTGCCCTTTGTAGCCCAGTCTCTTGAAGAGCCAGTTCCATATTCCTTGCCTGCAAAGATGACAAGAGGGACATTTTCTGCGATGTATTTGCTTGAAGCATCGTAAATTGTCATAGCGGTGCCCACTCCCTTTTTATCAAAATGTTGAGTAAATCCTCCTTCCTTGCCATTAGCCAATTTGTTTTTAATTCTAATATTAGCAAATGTGCCTCTCACCATTATCTCATCATTGCCTCTTCTTGAGCCAAATGAATTAAAATCCTGTTGCTTCACCCCTTTTTTGAGCAAATACTCGCCAGCAGTGTGGTTTGGCGATATATTTCCTGCAGGGCTTATGTGATCTGTTGTTACGCTATCACCTAAAATTGCCAATATTCTAGCATCCTTTATATTTTCAATAGATGAATTTTCAATTTCTGAATCAAAAAAGGGAGGGCTTTTAATATAAGTACTGTCATCTTGCCATGAATAACATGTTGTTTTATTGATATGAATTTTCTTCCATTCATCATCACCTTCAAGAATGTGCCTATACTTTTCTATGAACATGTCCTTGGTGATGATACCATTCACAACGCCTTTTATCTCATTATCACTTGGCCATATATCATGTAAAAACACCTCCTTTCCATGTTTATCGATTCCTATTGGCTCTTTTAAGATATTGATATCAATTGTGCCAACCAAAGCGAATGCAACACAAAGCATAGGAGAGGCTAAATAATTTTGTTTAACTAGTGGATGAATTCTCCCCTCGAAATTTCTATTTCCAGATAAAATTGCAGAAACAGATAGATTATTTTCTTTAATAGATTTTTCAATATCTTCTAAAAGAGGTCCAGAATTTCCAATACAAGTTGTGCAACCATATCCAACCAAGTAAAATCCTAATTTTTCTAGATAGTAAATCAAACCAGATTTTTCTAAATACTCTGTTACTACTTGGGAGCCAGGCGCTAACGATGTTTTAACCCACTTTTTAGTTTTCAACCCGAGATCGTATGCTCTTTTTGCCAGCAAACCCGCCCCCATCAAAACATATGGATTGGACGTGTTGGTGCAACTGGTTATTGCAGAAATCACAATATCCCCATCTTTTAATTTTCCATCGTCAGGCCTACTATCTCCTTTAGATTTCAATTCAGAAAGCAATATTTTATCCTGAGGCCTTTTTGGTCCAGCAATGCATGGCTGTATATGGCTAATATCAAGCTCAACATGCTCATTAAATTTCATTTTATCATCATCTGTATGTTCCCACCACACGCACTGCTCTTTGGCATATGCTTCAACAAGCGCAAGCTGTGACTTGCTCCTACCTGTTAAATCTAGGTATTTTATAACCTCAGCATCAATTGGAAAATAACCACATGTTGCGCCATATTCTGGTGCCATATTAGCAATTGTTGCTCTTTCAAATAAAGAAAGATGCTCTAATGCCGGACCATAAAATTCCACAAATTTACCAACAACGTTCTTCTTTCTGAGTATTTCTGTAATTGTTAAAACCAAATCTGTTGCAGTTATCCCTGGGCTTAATTTTCCTGTTAGCTTAAATCCAACAACTTTTGGCACAAGCAGTGATGTTGGTTGCCCAAGCATTGTAGCTTCTGCTTCTATTCCGCCAACTCCCCAACCAAGCACGGCTAGTCCGTTTATCATGGTGGTGTGGCTATCTGTTCCAACTACAGTATCAAAAAATGCAACATCATGGCCATCTGTTTTAACTTCAGAAACAACACTTGCTAAATATTCCAAATTCACTTGGTGGCAAATTCCTTTTCCAGGTGGAATTACCCTGAAATTTTCAAATGATTCTTGTCCCCATTTCAAAAATTGATAACGCTCGTCATTCCTTTGAAATTCTAATTTTATATTTTCTGCGTATGACTTTGATGAACCAAATTTATCAACTTGCACTGAATGATCAATCACCAAATCAACAGGAATTTGCGGGTTAATTTTTTTAGGGTCAAGCCCTTTGTTTTTCATGGCATCTCTCATTGCAGCTAAATCAACCACAGCAGGCACTCCTGTAAAATCCTGCATCAAAACCCTAGAAGGATAATACAGAATTTCATCCTGATTTCCCCCATCATTGCAGTAGTCAAGCAAGCTTTTAATGCTTTTAAGCGTCACATTTTTGCCATCTTCCTTTCTTAGCAAATTCTCTAGTATAATTTTTATCACATTTGGAAGCTCTTTTAGGTTTATATTCAGCTCTCGAGTGGCTTTCCTTAGGCTAAAAAAAGTATATTTTTTATTATTTGCCAGCAACTCGCTTTTTACTTTTAAGCTATCGACGTTTGACATTTGCATTTTTACCACTGTACTTATATTATATTTATAAATTCACCTCTAAGGAATTCTACATGATAGATATCCAAGTTCGCAACATTTTTTTTGCAGAGGTGGTGTTAAAAAACTGGACAGGAAGTAAAGGATCACTTCAAATCTCATTACCGCATCTTACATGATTTTTTATCTTTTAACAAAATTTATCAAAGAGCCCAAAATTGTTGACATAATAAAAAACTAAATGTAAGACTTTTATATAAAATTGGGGTCGTAGCTTTTTAGCGGATGTAGCTCAATGGTAGAGTCCCAGCCTTCCAAGCTGGTTATGTGGGTTCGATTCCCGTCATCCGCTCCATAGTGCATGTCACTGCACATAACAAAACATCTATATATCTTTTGTCCTAGCAGTTTTATTCTCATTATACTTCGTTATATTATTTTTTTATACTATAGTAACGATTATTTAACATATAACAATTTCTCTATGCTAGTTAAATCTATTAATCCACTTAGCGAAGAAGTTATTGCAGAATATGCCATGCATAGTGAAGAGCAACTCATGGAATTTATTGAGAATCTTCATAAAGGATATAAATCTTGGCGAGCTTTTTCTCTTCAAGAAAGATTGAGTTTCCTGCCATTACTAAAACAATCCCTTAAAGAAGAACATGGTGCTCTTGCTAAATTAATTACTGATGAAATGGGAAAGCCAATAACACAGTCCTTTGTTGAAGTAGAAAAATGTATATTATTATGCGATTATTACTATGAAAATTCTGCGCAGTTATTAGTTGAGACAATCATCAAAACTACATACGCTAAAAGTTATTATCAATACTCACCTTTAGGTATTATTTTAGGTATAATGCCTTGGAATTTCCCTCTGTGGCAGGTAATGCGTTTTGCTGTACCTAATCTTGTTTTAGGCAACACTGTTTTGTTAAAACATGCACCCAATACTACAGGAGTCTCTCTTGCCATCGAAAACATAATATCTAGAATAATTACAACTAATATTTTCAAGAGCATTATTGTGGATATTCCTATTGTTTCAAAAATTTTAAACAATAAGCTAATAGCTGGCGTGTCTATTACTGGCAGCAAACTGGCAGGCTCTTCTGTTGCAAAGATGGCTGGTGAAAATATCAAAAAAGTAGTTCTTGAATTGGGTGGCAATGATCCTTTTATCGTTTTTGATGATGCTGATATAGAAAATGCTGTGTATCAATGTATTGAATCAAGACTACTAAATTCTGGACAAGTCTGCGTTGCCGCCAAAAGAATCATTCTCTCTCAAAATATAGCTGCTGACTTTGAAGAGCTTCTTGTTGAATCTCTCAAAAAAATCTCATTTGGTTCTCCTTACTTAAAATCCACCAAGGTCGGACCTCTTGCAAGAGCGGATATTAAGCAAAATCTTGAATTACAAGTAAAGCAAGCTATAGCTACTGGCGCAGACTCTATTTTTAAAAATAAGTTGCCTTATAAAAAAGGGTTTTTCTTTCCTGTTACTGTTTTAAAAAATGTGCTTCCTTCTAACATAGCTTTCAAGCAGGAATTATTTGGTCCCGTGTTTTGCATAACAGAAGCTCTCAATAATAAGGAGTCTATAGAGTTAGCAAATCAGTCTGAATACGGCTTATCTGCATCGATTTTTAGCAGAAATTTAGAGCAAGCTGAAAAAATTTGCAAAGATGACCTTGAATTTGGTATGTGCAGCGTTAATAAAATGGTCGCTTCTAATCCGCAATTGCCTTTTGGAGGTATTAAATCATCTGGCTTTGGTAGAGAATTAGCTGAATTTGGACTTAAAGAATTTGCTAACATTAAAACTATTCTCATAAATTAAAAGGGCGCCGTCAAGTTAATGAAAATATGGCCGCCATACAACCCTGACCGACACCTTTTTCTTTTATTTATACTCATTTTTCAACTCCTTTTTATTTATTTTTATTTTTTAAGGTTTATATAAGAACTTGGTATTATAAAAAATTTATTATATGATTTTATAAATACAAAAAAAAAGTGGATATTTACAATGGGTAATTTTGGCGATGCCTTTAGAAATTTTGTTTTAGCAATGTTTTTAGGAGCATTATTGTTTATTGCTAGCTTATATTTTTCGGGATTGATACTTACTTATACAGAATATAAGAAACTTAGTTTAGATTTTGCTTTGTCTACACAGCCCCTTATTATTCTTAATCAATTAGTAATGTATTGGGTCGATAACTTTAAAGCAATTACTCTTGAATACGATAATTATTTTGTGGCTAGAGTTATTGGTGCAATTTTAGCTCCAATTATAATAATTGGATCTTTTGCATGGAAATTTAGAAAAATTATATATGAGTTAAGGCCATATAGAAAGAAAGAATCTGTGCATGGAGATGCAAGATGGGCAACTGAAGAGGATATCAAAAAGGCCAACCTAAGAGTTAAAAAAGGTATGCTACTTGGAGAAGACAAAAAGGGTTATTTGATTTCTGAAGGATATCAACATACATTATTGTTTGCTCCAACGGGTTCAGGTAAAGGTGTGGGTTTTGTAATACCAAATTTGCTTTTTTGGGAGGAATCTTTGGTTGTGCATGATATTAAGCTTGAAAACTATGAATTAACTTCTGGATGGAGAGCAAAAATGGGGCAGCAAGTTTTTGTTTGGAGCCCTGCAAATCCAGATGGTGATACTCATTGTTATAATCCAATTGATTGGGTGAGCAAAAAACCAGGGCAGATGGTGGATGACGTTCAGAAGATAGCAAGTCTTATCATGCCGGAAAAAGAGTTTTGGAATAATGAGGCGCGTTCACTGTTTGTTGGAGTTGTTTTATATTTAATTGCTGATAAGAACAAAGTGAAATCGTTTGGTGAAGTAGTTAGGACTATGAGGAGCGATGACGTAGTATACAACTTAGCTGTGGTATTAGATACAATGGGTAATGAAATACACCCAGTTGCATATATGAATATTGCCGCATTTCTTCAAAAAGCAGATAAGGAGAGGTCTGGTGTAATTTCTACTATGAACTCAAACTTAGAGCTTTGGTCTAATCCACTGATTGATACAGCTACTGCTTCTAGTGATTTTAATGTTTTGGAATTTAAAAAGAAGCTTACTACTGTTTATGTTGGTTTAACACCTGATAACTTAAAGCGACTCCAACCGCTAATGCAGGTATTTTATCAACAAGCAACAGAATTTTTGTCCCGAAAGCTTCCTGGCGATGATGAACCATATGGTGTAATGTTTATGATGGATGAGTTTCCAACTCTCGGAAAGATGGAGCAATTCATGACAGGTATTGCTTATTTTCGTGGTTATCATGTCAGGTTGTTTTTAATTATCCAAGATACTCAGCAACTTAAGGGAATTTATGAAGAACACGGGATGAACTCGTTTTTGTCCAACTCCACATACAGGATTACTTTTGCTGCAAACAACTATGAAACTGCAAATTTAATTTCACAACTTTGTGGTAATAAAACTGTTGAGCAGATATCGCAAAATAAACCGAAGTTTTTGGATTTTAACCCAGCTTCTAGATCACTCAGTGTATCAAACACTCAAAGAGCACTATTGCTACCACAAGAGGTTATTAATTTACCACGTGATGAACAAATATTATTGATAGAGTCAAGCCCTCCCATAAAATCAAATAAAATTAAATATTACAGCGATAGCTTCTTTAAAAAAAAGTTATTACCTCCAATCCCAATATCTAAGCAAGAACCTTTTGACATGGAAAAATTAAGAGCAAGCTTTGCGGGGAATAAGAATAAGGGAGAAAAACAAAATAATCCACAGGAAGAACAAAAAATGGTCACTGAGAGCCCACAACAACCAGCAACTGCTGATAAAAAAATGGACGATGAGGTATTCAATTCTTGATGGACATCAATAAGATTTTAAGCTCCATTAATGGGATTGAAGATAATTCAAGCAATGTAGGAAAAGATTTTATCTTTTTTGCATTAAGTGGGTTTAATACGAGTGGTGAAAAGTATATTGACCAGGCAATTAAAAATGGAGCTAGGTATGTGGTAATTGACCAAAATTCAAATGTGGAGATTAAACGAGATAATGTAAAAATTATAAAAGTAGAAAATCCACGAAAATTTTTAAGTCAGATGTTATCTCTGTATTATAAGGAGAAGCCAGAAAATATAGTAGCTATAACTGGTACAAATGGAAAAACTTCTGTTGTAAATTTTTATCAACAAATATGCCATTTATTAAATTTTAAAAGTGCATCAATTGGTACATTAGGAGTTATTGATTCTGAGTGCCAATTTGAGTCTAAGGGTGCTCCTAGCCTTACATCTCCATCTTCCATAGAGCTAAATAAACTTTTGACAAAACTTAATGAAAAAAAAATTACTCATGTCGCACTTGAAGCATCTAGCCATGGTATATACCAACATAGAATTGATTATTTGAACTTCAAAGCGGTTGGATTTACAAATTTTTCACAAGATCATTTAGATTATCATAAAACACTAGAGGAGTATTTTAAGGCTAAATTACGGATTTTCAGTGAAGTTTTAGAAAGTGGCAAATATGCCGTTTTGAATACTGATATTGATGAATTTGATATTCTTAATCAAACATGTAAAAATCGTGATATAAGGGTAATTGAATATGGGAAAAAAGCTAAGGATTTACAAATTTTATGCAGTGATGATAGTGAGTGGGAAGTGAAAGTTTTTGGAAAGATATATTCACTTGATTCAAAAATTAAAGGAGAATTTCAGCTATATAATATTTTATGCTCAATAGGTCTTGCCATAGCATGTGAATTGCCTATTAGTAGTGTTATGAACATAATAAATAGGCTTAAGGCAGCAAGAGGTCGTCTTGAGCTAGCAAGAAGTTATAATGGTAGAGAGGTATATATAGATTATGCACACACTCCAGACTCTCTAAAAACTGTATTACAAACTCTAAGAAAAACGTGTGTGGGAAAGCTTCACGTGTTATTTGGTTGTGGAGGGCAAAGAGATACTGGTAAAAGAGGATTAATGGGTGATATTGCAAATGAACTTGCTGATTATGTAATTGTTACTGACGACAATCCTAGGGAAGAAAATGCCAATCTCATACGGCAACAAATTTTAAAATTTTGTCCCAAAGGAAAGGAAGTTGAGGGTAGAGCGAATGCAATTAAATTTGCCATGGACAACTTGAGAGATAATGATATTTTGGTTATTGCAGGTAAAGGGCATGAGGATTATCAACTCATAGGAAAAAATAAAATACACTTTAGTGATTTTGAAGAAGTTGCAAATTTTAATAAAAATATTAGCTAGGGTTAATGGCAGATTAATACAATATATTATAAAGATATAAACCCCTACCCACTAAATTTATTACCTTAAGTGTTTATCAATATACAGCTTAGATCTATCTTTCATTCTGCTCCTCATCTGTATCTTCTGTATCTTCTGAATCATTGACTATTTCCTGTTCTTCATTTTCTAATATAGAAAATACTGAATTTGTATCAATATCAAGCGATTGTGGCAGTGATTCAATATTCTCGTTTAGCTTTGTATTTAATTGGCTATCAGTATAAATTGACTCAGAGGTGGTATCTTTAAAATTTTCAAGTATATATTTTTTACCTTCTATAAAATCTTTTTCCTCAGTTATATTTCCTGTTTCTTGGTCAACATAATTTTTGCTAATTGAATTTGGCACTTCAAATTCTCGGTCTGGAATGAATTTTGAGTTTTTAAAAAAATCAATAAAAATTGGTAATGCTACATTAGAACCTGTTGAATGTTTTCCCATGCTTTTAGGTATATCATAACCCACGAACACGCCAACAGTTATATCTGGTGTCATACCAATAAACCAGGTATCAAAACTATCATTTGTTGTTCCAGTTTTACCTGCAACAGTTCGTTGTAAAACCTTAGCTCTTTGAGCCGAACCTCTTTGTATAACGCCTTCTAGCAATGAAAGGATTTGGTAATTAGTCGAATCGTCAGTTACTTTTTTACCCAGAAATCCAATTTCAGGGTCAGGCTTTTGCTCATTTGTATTTGTATGTATAGATGTAGTGGTATCATCTTTATGATACAGATCTTTAGGTGAATATAACAATTCCCCATGGCGATTGTAGACACTGTCTATCAATTTTGGTTGTTTCATCACACCATTATTCCCAATACTTGCATATGCATTAGTCATTTTTAGTAAGGTGGTTTCATATGCTCCCAGTGCAATGGAATAATTGGGTTTGATATTTGAATTATAAATTAGATATCTCTTCGCTACATCAGTTAGTTTTTCTAAGCCCATTCCCAATACTAATCTTAATGTAGACAGATTTCTAGATTTTTCAAATGAAGTTCTTATTGTTATTAATCCGTAGTATTTATCTGAATGATTTTTTGGTTTCCAAATGGGCATTCCTTTACCCAAATCTATCTCAAGTGGCTCATCTAAAACTAATGTATTAGGCGGTATGTTTTGCTCAAAAGCTGCAAGATATAGAAATGTTTTGAAAGCTGAGCCTGGTTGCCTTTGAGCTTGAATTACCCTATCAAATTTACTTTGCTTATAATCATAGCCACCAACTAGTGCTAGAATTTTACCAGATATGTTTTCGATAACCACCATTCCACCATTAACTTTTGGTATTTGTTCTAATGCATACTGTCCCTTAGTGACTTCATCAATCAATATGACATCTCCGATTTTAAATTTCTGTTTCAATTGAGTTGCCAATGATATATTATGATTTAATATCCACTCAAAGGATGATTTTGTTAGTTTAATTTCCTTTGAATTTTGTAATATTACATTAAGGCTGTCTTTATTTATTTTTGAAACAGTTCCAAGCAAATAATTATCATGATAATTATCATTGGCGATCTTTTTTAAATTTGCAGCAACATCATTATTAATCTCAATTTTTGCTAATGCCCCTCTCCAACCTCTTTTTTTATCGTAATTTTTTAATCCATTCCTTAATGAATTTTGCGCATTGATCTGCAAGTCTAAATTAATGTTAGTATTGACTATCAATCCTTTTGAATAAACACTCATCTCATCAAATAAATCAATTAATTCCGATTTGACAGCACCTGTGTAATAATTTTCATATTTATTATTTCTAATAGGAGAGTCACTTAATTGTATTGGAGAATTTATTGCGGCTACTCTTTCTTTAAAGGATATAAATCCCTCTTCCTCCATTCTTTGTATTGCCCAATTTCTACGTTGTAAAGCTCGGTCGTAATTTTTATACGGATTTAAGGTTGAAGGAGCTTTTGGTAATGAGGCGAGTAATGCAGCTTCCTCAATATTAATATCAGCTAGACTTTTGCCAAAATAATTATGTGAAGCAACATAAATTCCATAGGAATGGTGCCCTAGGTATATTTGGTTTAAGTATATTTCTAATATTTTTTCTTTAGTAAATGCCTTGCTAACTCTATATGCTAAAATCGCTTCCTTTAACTTTCTAACAAAACTTCTTTCATTAGTTAGGAAAAATCCTTTAACTACCTGTTGGGTAATAGTGGAACCGCCCACTAACCTTTTGTTTCTTCCAATATTTAGAATATTTTGTAAGGATGCTCGTAAAATGCTAGTTAAATCTATTCCTTGATGTTCAAAAAAATTCTTGTCCTCAGCAGCAATAAAAGCATTTATAATAATTTTTGGCACATCATCATACTTGACATATACTCTTTTTTCCAATGCGTATTCATCTAAGATTTCACCATTTGAATCATATAATCTAGTTATTCCTGAAGGCATGTAATTTGCAAGCTCCTCGTAATCTGGGATATCTTGAAAAAAACTGGCAAATAATAATAGACTTAAAAATCCAAGTGCAGTTACAAATGCAAAAAAGATAGAAAATATAAAAAAAATTTTATTGGTAAATTTACTCATCAAAAAATATAAATACTCTAGTGTATGTTTTTACCATTTCTTTTTTAATTTTAAAGGAAAATTTGATATTAGTGAAATTTAATTTTTACACTTCTAGCGCATCCTAATGAGTAGTGGGAAGGTTTGCTTGATGATAAGGATGCGCTAAATGTATAGCCACCTTTCAACAATCCTTTTTTAAGCTAGCATATATAAACCCTATATGCAACCAATAGTTTTACTTTCTACTATAAGAGGTGCAATTTATCCTCCAACATCTCTACCAGAACCAATTTGATTTTCCTGCTTTATTACTTCTTTAGTATGTGGCCCAAGTATAGGCTTTTTTTCGTTGCTGAGTATCACTGTCTGATCCTTTTTTATTGTTTTATCAAGTTCTTCTTCAGATTTAACAGTACCTTGTGTAGAGCTATTTGCTTTTTCTACAGTATCTTTGTCAGGAGTATATGCTGTTAACCTTTGTACTCCAAAATATGCCGAATAAGCAACTGCGCCAGTTAAAGCAACTGGGAGTGTAAGTGGTAAAGTTATAATTGCCACTAATGCAATAGCTACCTTAGTAAGTAAATTTTTCACTTTTTCTCCAGTGCTTTTTGGAGTTTTTATTTTATTGAAACTCGCGGTATTTTCAATTAATTCACCAAGTATATTTCCCTCAGATAAAGCAGTTTTGGAGTCTGATTTTACTCCATGGCATCCTGGCGTTCCTCCATTTAGCGAAGCTAATTCTTGAGTATGTCCGCCTTTAATTTGTGTTTTTAGATTATCTTTTGCCTGCTGCTCACTTAACCCTAGTTTTTCACTCACTGCTTTATTTGTGGCATCAGTTAAACTTATACCAGTTCTATCTTTACCACTTGCGCAATGGATATTTACCTTTCCAATGTTGATATCTGGAATAAGTGTTTTAACCGCTCCCTTTTCATTATTACATGCAAAATCTACAGCAATCATAGAGCTTACAAGTTTTAAATTTTGATTTTCACTATCAAGAATGGAATGGGTGCTAATAATCATGCTTTTTGCTTCGATTGCATTTCTTAGAGCATTTTTTAAATCTGGATTATTATCTATAGCTTCTAGTTGCTGCAACGCTAAATCTTTATTTACACCATTTATTAGATAATTCGAAATATCCTGAAATCCATCCTTATCTTTAAGAGCAACTCCTAATTTGATTAAATTTTTATCAAAACCATGGTTATCATTATCTGCCATGCGTCTCATAGCATTAAAAGGTGTGACGGCACATGAGCCTTTTTTATTTGCCACTTGTGCTTTTTGGATTAAATCTGGTGCATCCCTATCAATTTTATTTAGAAAATTTGGTATACCATTTGCAATTTGTGGAGAATTTAAAGCATTATCTGTGATTTCACTGCCATCAGGTATAAATGTATCTAGCTGATTGAGGTTTTCTTTTGTTTGTTCAAGTCTATCTCCCTTGCCATGAAATGATGGAGTTCCTGTATGCAGCACCTCAAGTACTTGCACCATATTTCCACAATCCATATCTGAAACAAATACTGATTTTTCATAAGCATTTCTTAAACCTGCAAGTTTCTCTCTGGTTTGAGTTGGCAACATTACGTTGCCTTTTGCTATTTCTCCAGCGTAATTTTTTACCAATTTTTTATCAAAATCACTCAGATTATCATACCAATCAATTTTTAAAACTTCACCTGGTGCTGAATTATGAATCTTATTATATTGTTCTTTTTGAATATCTGTAAGCCCAAGGAGCATGTTATCTGACTCAACAACTAACTTATCCTTGCCATCACCGTCCTTCTGCTTAGTTAACGTTGATACATGAAATTGCCTATTATCCATAGATACAAAATCTTTTGCAGAAGTTAACTTTGCTTTTGCATCTGATATCCCTGCATCTTCTAATAACTGAAGAACCTCGGCATTAAACTCTTTTATATCTATTGAACGGCCACTTTTTACTTTAGCTAATTGTGCTGTTAGTAAAGTAGAGATTTTATCATTTTGGTCTTTTCCTTCTATCTCTAAAACTTTTTGTGCTCCAATCAACAAATTAACGGATTGAATTGTAAAAGAAATTTGCTGAGCTGTTTCAGTATTTATCTCTGTAGTATTTTGATTGGTACAATCCCTAATTAAGTCAAAACTCCCATCTTCTTTTTCATACTGTTTCCACGTAATACCTAAGGCTAAATCACGCAGCTCTTCAAGGTTTAAAATTAAATCTGCTCTTAATAATACAGGCTTCCCAGTAATTTGTGCAACTAACTCCTTATCACGCGTTTGAGCATCAACCTGCTCACCACCACTAATATATGTATTTACATTTTCTATAGTGCTTTCTTTATTTGCAATAAGTCTTTCGTAATTGATTGGCATGGTCATTTTTCAGCATTTTAGTTAACTATAAAATATATAAAATTTTGCATAATGGAAAGATAATTTTATATTATATAAAATATTAGAGCACTATGTCTATAATTATGCCTATAAATATTTAGTAGAAGTTTTTTTGTGATGTTTTTGAGTGTAATTCAAAAAAACGAAAGCTTAGCCGTACGGCATGGTATAAATATGGATGGTAGAAGCAAGTTAGAAATGGGCACCAAACTTTATAAGTTAATAATGCCCACTGCATAAAACGTCTTATTCACGAGTAAATTAGCTGCTTAACCTACCTGACTGCGCCGGTACCTTTACTTGCATTACGATCTGCTTCTACCTTTTCACGATACGATTGTTTTTCTTGAGTAGCGCCTTCGTTTCTAGATGTTTTTTCCATATCTCTAGTATCTTTATTTGCGGTTACTTTATTATTTAGAGTGCCTCTTGTTTCAACATTAGCACCAGTCTTATCTTTAGTGCCCTTAGTTACCTCATCCATATATTTTGAGACACTCTCTCTTGACTTCGCCTTGTCTTCTAACCCTTTTTGTTGTTCTTGTAGGTCAGAAAGAACACTTGCTTGGTGTTTTTTTGCGGAAGCAATAGTTTTGTCAGATACACCTTCAAACTTCATGCTGTCAAATTCAGTTTTTTTACTCAAGATTTGATTAGTTACTTCCTGAGATTCAACTAAAAGTTGACCTGCGGATTGATTAAATTTATCGCCTATTGCACCAGAAATAGTACCTTTTACTTGTTGATATGCATCATCCATTGCAAGACCAGCTTTTTGCATTCCAATTCCCAGATTCGCAACACCACACTGCATATCAGTGCATAGATTTAAAACTCCTGTTTTCAAATCAACCGCCACATTATGCGCACCAATTTTAATTTCATCCCATAATTTACCCAGGGAATCCATTGCCTTGCCCCACATTTCTGCAATTTTATCTCCAAAATCACTCATGGCACCTTTAAAACTTTCCCACTTTTGCCCAACAGTGTCTTTGAAGCTTGCCCATGCCTCAGACATTTTTTGCCCCATTTCACCAAACCAATTGCTTATAGCCTCCTTAGCGGCTTGAGCATGCTCTTTCGTCCAGGTACCTGCTCTATTAAACGCATCAATCGTAGCATTCTTAGCATTTTCAAGTTTTTCACTTTGCTCAGCCCACCACTTTTCACTTTCTAAACCTTTATATTGGTTAAACGCATCAATCAAACCAACAGTTCCTTCCTTAAAGCTAGTTTCTAATTCTGTTATTTTTAAATTTACTGCATCCACTTGTGCATTCATGATAAACACTCCCACTTTTGTTATTGTTATACTCAAATGGTAATCAGATAATTTACTGTGTTTCAAGCAATATTTTTGAATAAGCTAAAAAATATTTTACTTTAAGGCAAATTATAAGATTTTTTTATAGCATTTGAGCCTAATGTATCTGGATACATGGCGAAGATGGTATGAGAAAATAACCAACTAAATTTAAATGTTAAGTTATTTTTGGTGATTGGTATTATTTAATTTTTGCTTAAATTTGCTGCAAATCGTTAAATATTTCTTTAGCAATATTAGAAATATTACCAGCTCCCATAAAAATAATGTAATCACCTGGACTGCACAATTCATTAATTTTATTTTTAATTTCAATTTTGTCTTTGCAATAAAATGCCGCTATATTGCTCTTTATATCTTCTGTAAATGTTTCAGAAGTAATGTTATTTATCGGATTTTCTCCTGCAGAATAGATATCCAAGACTATTAGAGAATCAGCTTGCTTAAATGATGATAAAAATTGCTGATATAACTCATTAAACCTAGAATATCTATGTGGTTGAAAAACAGCTATAACTTTTCCTTTGCTTCTGCTTGAGTGCTCTCTTGCCATACTTAAAGTGGCTTTTATTTCATTTGGATGATGCGCATAATCATCTATTAATGTGATATCGTTAACTTTACCTATGACTGAAAATCTTCTTTGAACACCTTCATTAAATTGCAATGCATTGTGTAAGGATTCTTTTTTCCCACCTTTAAATAGGTAGACTATAATGCCAGCCAAAGCATTTAAAACATTATGTTTACCGTAATTTTTAATAACTAGCTCCTTTATTACATTAATTTGTAAAGACAATGTTTTTTGGCATTTTTCTGATAGGGCAATGTCAAATTTTGTTCCTTCGCTGGTAGTTTCTAGATTTATGGCTCTTAGGTCAGAACTTGCTGAATCAATTCCATACGAAATGTATTTGCTATTGTGAATATAATTTTTATTAATGACTTTTAAATTTTCACAATCATCACAAACAATCACCAAATCTTTTAGTAAAGACTTATCGATAAAAAGTTTGTAAATGTTGATAATGTTTTGAAGGCTGCCGTAATAGTCTAAATGCTCATTATCAATATTGGTTATCACACTGATGTTTGTGGGCAAAACCATAAACGTACCATCTGACTCATCCGCTTCAACAACATTAATGGCATCACTTCCTTTAAACACATTAGAGTTTATTGAATTGATTATCCCTCCGCATATCACTGTTGGGTCAAAATTTGCTGCTTTCAACATCGAGTATACTAGGCAAGTGGTTGAAGTTTTACCATGTGCCCCAGTGATGCATATGTTGTAACCTGATGAAAGCATATTAGAAAGCAATTCTGCGCGAGATATTACAGGGATGGCTTTGTTTTTTGCTTCCTTAATTTCAACATTGTCATTTTTTATTGCTGAGGATTTTACTACTAAAGAACAGCCCCAAATATTTTCAGCACTATGGTTAGTAAAGACTTTTATTCCTAATTTTCTAAGTTCTGTTACTTGGAAGTTTTCACTTAAATCGGAGCCTTGGACTTTTATATTGTCTTGGTGAAGTAATTTTGCCAAACCACTCATGCCAATCCCACCTATACCTATAATGTGAATGGGTTTTTGGCAATCTAACTTTAAATGACCTAGATTCATTTATCACAAATGTTTAAAAAAGTTCTTAAATTTTGATGTATTTCTATCATTCGGATTTTTTAAAAGTATGTCGTATGATTTGCGATACCATATGCTACTTGGGTAATTATAACCTAATACCGACGCATATCTAGTGGCCTCATCCTTCACACCTAGTATGTAATAGACTTCAACTAATCTGTATAATGCTTCCGGAGTGAATATGCTTGTTTGATATTTTTCTATAACATTTTTAAATCTGCTCACAGATGAAATTGGTTTGTAAACACGTAAATAAAATCTTCCAATATCCATTTCTTTACCTGCAAGTATGTTGTCAATATATTCCACCTTCCATTTTGCATCATGAGCATATTTTGTATTGGGAAATAGATTGATAAGCATCTCAAAGTCTTTTTTTGCATCAATGGCAAATTGTTGATCTCTCCCAACGTCCATCATCTGATTATAATTAGACATTCCTTTGATATAATACATATACGATGCATTTTTATCTATTGGAAATTGGTGCAAAAAATCATCAATAGTGAGGATTGCGTCAGTATAATTGTCGTCTGAGTAATATGAATATGCTTTTAGAACCAGTGCATCAGAATAATGTTCAGATGCTGGATATTCATTTTCTAGTTTCGTTAGAGTTTTTACTGCTTTTTTATAATTTTCAGCTTTTACTTCTTTTGTGCTTTGGTCATATAATTGCTTATCGCTTATATTTTCATCCAGAGTACTATCTTTTTTAGCACCACCGCAGTTAGTCATTAAAAAAATAATAAGTGCTAAAGTTCCAAATTTTAAAATTTTCATAATTATTTATATTCTTGAAGTCATCATGTTCTTAATTTTGCTTATAGCCTTTGCTGGATTAAGTCCCTTAGGGCAAGTTTTTGTGCAATTCATTATAGTGTGGCATCTATATAATTTAAAATCATCCTCAAGCTCATCTAATCTTTCTTTAGTATTTTCGTCCCTACTATCTATTATCCACCTATATGCTTGTAGTAAAACGGCAGGACCAAGATATTTATCTCCATTCCACCAATAACTTGGGCAACTTGTTGAGCAACAGGCGCACAATATGCATTCATACAGCCCGTCAAGTTTATCACGTTCTTCTGGAGACTGCAATCTTTCTTTACCATTTACATGCACGCTGTCAGTTTGTATCCAAGGTTTTATAGATTTTAGCTGAGCATAAAACAAATTTAAATCAGGAACTAAATCTTTGACCACATTCATATGTGGTAATGGATAAATTTTAACGGCTCCTTTTATTGAATCTATTGGCTTTAAACAGGCTAGGGTGTTTGTTCCATCTATATTCATAGCACAGCTACCGCAGATTCCCTCTCTACATGATCTTCTGAATGTTAGTGTACTATCAATTTCATTTTTTATTTTTATCAATGCATCGAGGACCATTGCACCGCATTTATCCATATCTATTTCAAATTTATCAACCCTGGGATTGGAACCTAATTCTGGTTCATATCTATAAATTTCAAATGATTTTATGTTGTTATTTTTTGAACTTTGTTTATGTACCTTACCTTTTACAATCTTAGAATTTTTTGGCAATGTAAATTCAACCATACTAACCTAGGCTACACTTATTTGAATTAAATTAACATTAATAAAATCTTTTGGCAATAACTGAAGGAGGATAACATAGCGCAAAATATTATTTAAATTAAAAAAATAAATGTGATTTTATCGAATATCATTTTCGTACAATAAAGTTAAATTAAGAAAATAAATAACCCTGTAAATAATTCACACCTTCATCAGCAAGAAATTTAGCTGTACTCTCTTTTTCTACATGCTCTGCAATAATCTCAAGATTTAAACTTTTTGCAAATTCTATAAGAGTTCTTAAAATCAGTATATTATCTTTTTTATCAGGTATATCTTTTATGTAATCTCCTCCTATTTTTATACTATCAACACGTATATTTTTAAGTTGAGAAAAGGAACTATAACCAGAACCAAAATCATCTATAGAAATTTTACATCCAAGTTCTCGCAATAATTTTATAAAAAAATTTGCTGCTTTAAGGTTTGTTATAACGGCTGTTTCAGTTATTTCAACAGTTAAGCGGTGATGTAAGTCTTTTTTATAAAATAATTGCTGAGCAAGCTTAATCCATTCTGGATCGGTAATAGTCATTCCAGAGATGTTAATATGTAGTTTTAATTTATCATTATTTTCAAGATTTTTTACTGCTGTTGCTAAAGTAAATTGATCGATACGTCCGATTACTCCATATTCTTCAGCAGCCTGAATATGCGAATATCCAGATAACCTATGCCCTTTCTTGTCAACCAATCTTAAAAGACATTCATAAAATACGTTTTGTCTAGTTTTACTATCAACAATTGGCTGAAAATCGAAGGTGACTTTATTTTTTTCCAAAGCCTCTAAATAATTTGCTAAAAGGTCTGAATTATTTACATGTTTTTGAATAGTATCAAGTGATTCTTTATAGAAACTATGTATCTTTTTACCACTAGAACATTCAAATAAAGATACCTGAGCTTTATTAAAAGTTCTTTTAATATCATCATTGTTCGTATGCCCTGCAAGTCCTACTCTTAATAGAAAATAAATATTTTGTGTTTCCGAAAAATGTTTTCTCAAATTGATATAATTGACAATATTTTCAATTAGTCCTGCTATAAATTTATGATTTTTGTTAATAAGTGTAAATACATATGAATTGTAGCTAATTTTTTCCAAAAAATACGGATCTTTATTATATATTTGAAAAGCATCACTTACTACCCTATCTAAAACATTCGACATAAGATCACCAAAGTTCTGCTCTACTATAGAAAAATTCTCAGCTAGCAAAACTCCAACGTAAAATTCCTGTGCATCATTTAAACTATAGAAGATTTTTATCTTATTTAATACTCTGTCTAAAACTTTATGCAACTCTATATTACACAACTTATTGATGCTAATTTATGTTATATTTTTTTGCTAATCTCAGCAAGTTTTAATGCGTATATAAATTCTCGTAATTCTTGTCTTGCTGCAATTACGGAAGTGTTTAATTTAATTAAATCATTGCTTTTTCCGGCATCTAACAGGGTTAATCCTCTCAAAAATAATTCTTTAAATATTACTCTATCCCCAAAGCCTGGAGATATAAAAAATCCCAATTTTTTTCCTAAATGCTTTATAGCAGAAGCAACATTTCTTTTATTTATTACATTTGTAGAAGATAATCTGTTTCTAACAACCACCCATTGCAACTCTTTATTTTTTTTGAAAGCTCTCAATTTTTTTTGTTCCCACACCATAGAGCTGTATATTCCAGGAATTGCTTTGCTAAAATCATTTGGATCAACCTTTCCAAGCAGATCAACATCTACAAAACTATCATTAATGGGGGTTATTATAGTATCCGCAACATAATGAGCATGTCTATTCAGAAGATTGTCATTTCCAGGTGTATCAATTATTATGAAATCAAATCCCCCATCTAATTCATTTAACAAATTTTCTAATTCCCCAATATCATCGTTTGTATATTCAATTACCTGATTAATATTGTATTTCTTATTTAATTTAAAGTGAATAGGCAGTTTAAGCTCTATTTTTTCACTATCAATTGTCTTTTTTCTATTCTCAATATATCTAGTTAAAGACTCTTGTCTATGATCGATATCAAGAGTTGCTACTTTAAAGTCCAAATATAGCAAAGAAGTAATAAGGTGCATTGCCGTTGTTGTTTTGCCAGAACCACCTTTTTCATTACCAAAAACAATTATATGAGCCATTTCTATTAAGTTATTTCTTTTAAAAAATTAATTAATTCTTCTATTTTAAGCTTTTTTTCATCACCAGTAAGCATGTTTTTCAGAATGTATGCATTGTCATTCAGCTCTTCATCACCAAATAAAACTGAATATTTAACTCCTAATTTATTTGCCTTTTGCATTTTCTTTTTAAGTGGTATGCCATAGTCAATTAACGTGTTAATTTGAGCTCTCCTAAATTCTTGCGCTATTTTAATTCCATGATTTTCTGCTGATTCACCAATAGGAATTAAATATATTTGTGCCTCTTTTTCTATTGATTTTTGTTTGATTTGTAACAACTCTAGCATTCTTTCAATCCCTCCAGCAAAACCTGCTGCTGGAGTTAAATTACCACCCATTTGCGATATTAATGCGTTGTATCTTCCGCCAGCTAAAATTGTTCCTTGGCTACCTAAATCACATGTAACAAACTCAAAAACAAAATCAGAATAATAATCAATCCCTCTGACTAACTTATTGGAGTGTTCAAAATTTATATCGAAATCTTTAAGGCGTGATAAAATTGCTTCAAATCTAATTTTTGAGTCTTTGTCAATAAAATTATACAAGATTGGGGCGTCATTTAATATCTCTTGCTCTTTGTTATTTTTTGTATCCAAAATTCGTAGAGGGTTTTTTTCCAATCTTTGCTGACTAATTTCTGATAACTCGTCTTTATATTTTAATAGGTATTCTATCAATGCAGTTTTATATTTATTTCTACACTCATCGTTCCCTAAGGTATTAACAACAAGTTTAACATTGTTATTGATTTCAAGTTCTTTCAGAATGTCGTTAGCAAGTATTATTAGCTCAACATCAACGTTTAGATTATTAGATCCAATATATTCGTAATTTATTTGATGAAACTGCCTTAATCTGCATTTTTGAGGGCGTTCATGTCTAAATAATGGGCCATAACTAAATAGGCGTAATGGAATTGACTGTAACATACCATTTGAAATTACTGCACGAACAATAGCTGCTGTGAATTCTGGTCTTAAAGTTATGTGAGTTTTATCGCGATCTAAAAAGCTATATGTTTCCTTATTAACAATATCTGATGTTTCTCCTAAAGTCCTATGAAACACTTCGCTATTTTCCATAATAGGAGTAGATATCTCCTGAAAGCAATATAGCTTGGCTAATTTTTGTGCGATACCTATAATGTAATTAAACAGATCTATTTCCTTATCATACAAGTCAGCAACTCCTCTTATTTTTTGTAATTTCATTTTTTTATATTAATACAATGTGCTATTACCAACTTTGAATATTATTTATATATCCCAAAAATACTAAAAAGTCATTTTTTCAAGTAATACAATTTTTTAAAATAAATATTTTACTTATTAACTCAACACCTTTGGAGGTATATATTTAAAAATATAGAAAAATGTAAAATTTTATCATTCTAAATAGTTATTGACGTAAGATTTTATAGTTTTTTCTCCCTCAGCATATTCTTGAATGAAAAATTCTAATTTATTTTTTTTCGCAAATTTTACTGCTTGATTTTTATCTTCAAAACGTAATTTAACTTCACTTGGATACATATTGCTACTTCCAGTCCACCCCATAATTTGTTCCTGAAATCTATCATCTGTTGATATAAATTCCAAAATCCACTGGCTTATATT
The DNA here is from genome assembly GCA_903887235.1 of uncultured Alphaproteobacteria bacterium. Taxonomy (GTDB): domain Bacteria; phylum Pseudomonadota; class Alphaproteobacteria; order Rickettsiales; family Midichloriaceae; genus Aquirickettsia. The sequence continues at coordinate 26,926 of CAISOX010000053.1, forward strand.
GGCAGTTCCAGATTGAGTTGGTGTTTGATAGTCTTTGTATATCTTAACAATCATTTTATTATAAATTTGAAAATGAGCTTAACTTACGTTATATAAGTTATATATAGTTATATTAGAATATTCAAGTAATGAGTGTAAGTAGTGTATCTAAGTTAACTTTTGAGCAATCAATGAAACGATTGGAAGAGATAATTGATAGTTTAGAAAGTGGCAATGTTGAATTAGAAAATGCCATCAATTTATATTCAGAAGGGATTAAGCTACAAGAACATTGTAAAAATAAATTGGAAAATGCTAAGCTGAAGATAGAGAAGATTGTTAAAGATAAGGATAAAATTGGTACTGAAACTGTGAGCGTCAATGGTAAAAATTAAATATTACAATATAGACTCTTGTCTATATTTTTTTTGTTACTATATGTTGTATGTATTTAACTTAAGTATAAAAACTAGGGAGCAGTAAAATTAAATGAAAAATAGCAATGAAATTTCTAATAACCCATTAAGAGATGCTTTGCTCTCGTGCAAGGTAATGGTAAAATTTGTGCTGTTATTTGGGTGCTTAATCAACCTACTTATGCTTTCAACACCACTTTTTTCAATGCAGGTGTTAGATAGAGTATTGGGTAGTCAAAATACTGATACACTTTTAATGTTGACGCTAGTAATCATTTTAGCTTTAGCGCTACTTGGATTAATTCAAGCAGCAAGGGCTTTTGCAATGAATAAAATGGGGAGCTGGTTAGAAGATAAGCTATCTGAAGTAGTATTTTCAAATTCAATTAAGCTTGCATTAGAATCTAAGGCGATGGCAAATAGTCAGCAACTAAGAGATTTACAAACAGTAAAGACATTTTTAACTAGCCCTGGATTGATTTCTATCATGGATATGCCATGGGCAATAATATTTATTATAGTTTTATTTATTTTGCATACGTCAATAGGCTTTTTAGCGCTGATCTCAGGAGTAGTGTTGATAGTATTTGGTATTATTGCAGATAGATCTACTAAACCACTTATTGAAATGAATAACGGCAATTTCATTAAAAGTATGAGGCAAGTGGATCAATCCACAAGAAATGCTGAAGTTATCGAAGTTATGGGTATGAAAAATAATATTATATCGTCTTGGCAAAAAATGAACCAAGAGGTTCAGCAAACCCAAAATCTTGTTACAAAAAGGCAAGCTATATTTATGGAAATTACCAAGTTTTTTAGATTAGTTATTCAAATTTCAGTAACTGCACTTGGTGCATACTTAGTGATTCAAGGGCAAATTACTTCTGGGACAATTATTGCTAGTTCATCTCTTGTTGGTAGAGCATTGGCTCCATTTGAAGCTGCCATAACTTCATGGAAGGGCTTTATTACATGTCGTCAATCATACGAAAGACTTGAAAAATCATTTAACAGATACAGTAGTGATAGTGATAGAATGTCTTTACCGGAACCTGAGGGAGAAATTGAAGTTGAAAATGTTTATCACGCACCACAAGGAGTAGCAAAGCATATTTTGAAAGGCATAAATTTCTCATTAAATAAAGGAGAAGTCTTGGCTATAATTGGTCCTAGTGCTTCAGGCAAAACAACTCTTGCAAAATTGTTAGTAGGAATTGCTAACCCAAGTATTGGTACAATAAGAATAGATAAAGCAAGCTTAAAAGATTGGAAAAAAGAAGAATTGGGGCCACATATAGGTTATCTACCGCAAGATGTTGAATTATTTTCTGGAACAGTTAAAGAAAACATCGCTAGAATGCATTCTGATCCGCATTACGAAGATGTAGTCATTGCAGCGCAACTTGCAGGAGTTCATGATATGATTCTGCAATTACCTCAAGGGTATGATACTAATGTGGGTTTAGATGGTTCAATGCTTTCGGGTGGACAAAAACAAAGGATAGGATTGGCTAGAACTTTTTATGGCACCCCAAAATTCATTGTATTAGATGAGCCAAATGCCAGTTTGGATACGCAAGGCGAGGAAGCATTGATGACTGCCATTTCAGTTGCAAAGGAAAAAGAAATTACGACCATCATAATATCACATAAAACATCAATACTTAGCATTGTGGATAAAATATTGGTTATGAAAGATGGAATGGTTGCGTCTTTTGGGCCCAAAAAAGATGTGATGGCAAAATTAAAAGAAGCTCAATCAATCGGCAAATCAAGCATAGGGGCATAAATTTAAGGAGAATAATACCATGATAGAAAATAAAAAAGAAGAGACAAAGGTTATAAAAGAAAAGGATATTGAAGTTATTTCTGAAAATAATGCAAATAGGAAATTTCAGATGGAAAATGATTTATCCAATGGAGAAAAAAAAACGGTTTCAGTAAGCGAGGAGTTTGAAGAAAATTTAGTAGAAAAATATAAAAATTACAAAATTCTCGATATTAAGGCTTTTCAAGAACTTTTAAAAGAAGCCAAGGATTTTTTATTTGGCATAACGCTAGAAAAGTCTAATTATGTAGAAAAAAATGAAAAAGAAATATCAAATCAAATTAAATACCCAATAAAATTTGGACTTCTTGCAGTTGCCATAACTTTAGGATTTTTTGGTATATGGAGTGCGTTGGCTCCACTTGATAGTGCATCAATAGCGGAAGGCCACGTTATTTTAAGTGATCACAGAAAGCAAATATTTCATTTAGAAGGTGGGATTATAGATCAAATCTTAGTGAAAGATGGAGATAAGGTAAAAAAAGGACAATCTTTAATAATACTGAATGATGCTAGGGCTAAATCTGAATTGGAAAAAGTTTTATGGCAATTACGTTATGCTATCATAGTTGATGAAAAATTAAGGCAGAGCCTAAAGCTTATATCATACTACCAAGATAAGGATGCTTTAGGTGATACTGAGGAAAATAGCGATAACATTAAGAATTTACAAATTAAGTTCGATAGCAAGTATCTTGATACCTCAGATCAAAAAATTACGGAGTTGATACAAGCTCAGGCAAATGCGTTTAATTCATACCGCTTATTTATAGAAAATAGCATAAAGACTAATGATACACAAATCGAACAAATTAAAGCTAGGATTGAGTCTATTGATGAAAGGATAAAATCTTATAGCGAAAATATTATAACTTATGCAAAAGAATATGAAAGAAAGAAAAAATTATATGAGAGTCAGTTAGAGAACTTAAACAATTTATCTATAGCTAAAGTTGAATTGCAAAGATATAAGGGGCAGGTTCTAGAAGATAAAGCAGCAAGATTATCTGAAGAACATAAAATTTCGGAGGTAATTGCAAGAAAGGCAAATTTTTTAGATGAGCAAAATGTCAAAATTGCAGAAGATTTCAAAAGGAATCACACAGACTTACTCACATTGGAAGCCGGATATCTACAAGCAAAAGATTCTCATGAAAGAACTAACATCACTGCTCCTAATGCTGGAGTGGTTACCGCGTTAAGTGTGCATACTGTTGGTTCAGCAATACGCCAAAACGATAAGCCACTTTTAGAAATTATTCCTCAGGATGACAATTTAGTGATTGAGGCATTTATCCCTTCAAATGAAATAGATAGTATTAATTTAGGTAGTACCGCGAAAATTCAATTAAATGCGTATAAGGCCAGATTAGTTCCAAGAATTGAGGGTAATGTTATTTATATTTCAGCTGATAAATTTGATAAAGAATCACCAGGAATGATGGGCCCAGGGCAACCTAAACTGGCCCCAATGGGTTATTATAAAGCTAAAATAGAGGTTACACCTGAAGAACTTGCAAAGGTTAATACAGATATTAAATTATATCCAGGTATGCCAGTGACAGTGTTTATTGTTAAAGGAACCAGGAGTTTCGCAGAGTACCTTTATTCTCCAATTAAAGATAGCTTCCATAAAGCGTTTAAAGAGCCGTAGTATTATTGCATTAATATTTACTTTCTCCAAAAAAAAACGTCTCCTAAGAGGTCAGGCCGTAGAGTCTCATATACATCATGTGGAAGTATTCATATAAACCTCATGTCCATGCCAGGCTAAAAAATATTCTAGAGAATTGGTATAACTTAGTGGCTTAATCTCAGCGCTTAGGCAACGATTTTACCATATGTCGCAAATTAACTAAGTTCTATGTTTCTTTTTAAATCTTTTGCTATTTTATCTAATATGCTATTAATAAAACCCAATTCCTCTGAATGGTTTAAGGACTTTGTAATCTGAAGATAATCATTGATTATGGTGGCCATTTCTAGATGATTCATTATTGATATATCAGCTATACCAACTCTTAAGATAGCTAATACTAACTTAGGCAACCTTTCCAACTTCCATTTTTTATCTAAATTTGTCCTAATTAGTTCATCAATGCTTGAGGTATTATCAATAGTAGAGTTTAATAGCTCATAATAAAATTTTTCATCTAAGTTTTGATTTGAGTATTTTTCAACGTGATACTCAATATAATCTGACGAAATTTGCGCTATATCTTTTTTTTTATTTAAAATATCAATAGAATACAAAGTCTGTACCACCAGAATTCTAGCTGGATAAAGAGATAGGTATTCAGAATTATCAGTTAAATTTTGAATATCTTTTATCATTATATATCATAAATTGATCTTTAACCTTGATCATCTGAATGCATGCGTTTGCAGCATTTTCACCATATTTTTTTGCTCTACTTAATGCTTGGTCAATATTATCAACCGTTAATACGCCAAATCCTAATGGGATGGAATAATAAATAGAGATATCTTGAATTGCTCTAGCGCATTCACGTGTAATCAGGTCATAGTGAGAAGTTTCACCTCTTATAACGCATCCTAGCGCTATCACACCATTATATTCAAACGTCTCTAATCCCATATTTATTGAACTTGCCAACTCAAAAGCTCCTGGAACAATAATTTGTTCATAATTCATGCTATTTTTTTCAAGTGTTGAAACAGCTGAATCTAACAGAAGTTTGGAAATGTCTTTATAATAATCTGATATCGAAATTAAAATTTTAGTCATTAGATAAAAACCTATTATTTGGTGCGGATGGAGGGACTTGAACCCACACGCCTTGCGGCACTAGATCCTAAGTCTAGCGCGTCTGCCAATTCCGCCACATCCGCAAAAGTATCCAAGTGCAATGTTATAATACTTTTATTAGTCAATAAAATAGATATAATGTCCTTGAACCAATTTGTTATAACAATTTAATACACTTAATAAATTTTAAATCAAGAAAAATTAATGAAATAAGCAACCATGACATACGTAGTTACAGATAAATGTATAAAATGTAAATATACCGATTGTGTTGAAGTGTGCCCAGTAGATTGTTTTTACGAAGGAAAGAATATGATAGTAATAAATCCGGAAGAATGTATAGATTGTGGTGTTTGTGAAGCTGAATGTCCTGTAGGTGCTATAGAACCAGAATCAAGCAAATTGATTAAATGGCTTGAAATTAATAAAAAGTACTCTGATATTTGGCCCAATATTACGGAGAAAAAGGAAGCTCTAAAAGATGCTAAAAACTTTGAGGATGAAGAAGATAAGTACGAAAAATATTTTCATGAAAATACCAAATAGTATATTGCTATCTTTTTATGAACACTCCCCCCTTACCAGCACTTGATGCCAAGAAAGGCGATTATGCATAAACCACAAAAAGTATTATCCTTCCTATGGTCTGTCATTAAACCATATAAATGGTGGTATTTACTGATGATGCAAGCACCATTTGCTAATGCTATTTTCCCATTAATATACAATTATGCAATCAAATTATTGATAGATTTATTCGCTGCGAAATCGCAAATTACATTACACTCAGCTATTTATCCTGTACTCTTATTTATTGGTGTCAATGCTTGGCTGGAAATTTGCTGGAGGATTCACAATTTTGCTGCATGGAAATCTATGCCGTATATAATGCAAAATGTGATGAACAAAGTTTATAATTATGTTTTAAATCACTCATATCGATTTTTTCAAAACAATCTAACTGGAACAATTACAAGTAAAGTAAAGGGCATTCATGATGGATGTCAACAAATACATGATGCACTTGAATATCAAGTTAGCAAGCCTGTTTTAACGACTATCGTTACTGGTATTGGATTAGCTTGTGTCAATTGGAAAATATTCTTAGTAGTTATAATTTTTGCAATCATTCAAGGATCAGTTTCTATATTTTTTGGTAAAAAACTTAACTCCATAGAAACGGCAAAAGAGAATGCTTGGCATAAAATAGTTGGTTATATGGCTGACAATATTTCAAATATTTTTACAATTTGTTCATACGCAAAAAAACAACATGAGGAGTATAAAGTAAATGCACAGTATGAAAAAAGTTACAAACCTCTTGCTTTAAAGTGGTGCAAGATAGATTTCATTATGGCTTGTTTACAAGCAACCGTATATTTAATATTTATGGCGTTATTGTTTATTTATATGATTCATCTTAGAAATAACGGTGATATTAGCATAGGCGATATTGCGTTTATTATGGCTATGGCATATGTTTTTATTGATAATATGTGGACTGCCATAAATGTGATAAAAGATTTTTCGCAAACGATTGCACGATTTATATCTTCATTTTCAATTATGCAAATCCCTCAAGAGATTATTGATATACCTCATTCAATAAAATTAAAGGTGTCAGGAGGTGAAATTATTTTCAAGAATCTATGTTTCAATTACGAAAATAATAGTGCTATTTTTAATAATTTAAACTTACACGTTAAGGCTGGAGAAAAAGTTGGTATTGTTGGACATTCTGGAGCGGGAAAATCTACATTTATTTCACTTTTATTGAAAAACTTCAAAATAACATCTGGTGATATTATTATTGATAATCAAAGTATATGTGATGTTTCGTCTGATTCTCTTCGAGCTCAAATTTCATTAATCCCACAAGATATTATGCTTTTTCATCGTTCTATTGGTGAAAATATTGGCTATGCAAAAGAGAATGCAACTCAAAACGAAATAGAAATGTCTGCAAAAGCAGCTAATATTCATGTCTTTATTGAAAGTTTGCCTGAAAAATATGACACTTTAGTGGGTGAGCGAGGAGTGAAACTTAGTGGTGGTCAGCGTCAAAGAATAGCAATTGCTCGTGCAATTCTAAAAAATGCACCAATTTTGATTTTAGATGAGGCAACTTCGAGCCTTGATTCACAAACTGAATATGAAATTCAGAAATCTATAAATATTATGCTTGAACAAAATAGTGCAACAGTTATCGCAATAGCACATCGCCTTTCAACAATCAAACATTTGGATAGAATCATTGTTATGGATGGCGGTCAGATTATTGAGGATGGCTCATTTCAGGATTTACTTACAAAAAATAATGGAAAGTTTAAGATAATGTGGGATAGTCAAGTTAATGGAATGGTGATTTAATCCCCTGATATTTGGCCCAATATTACGGACAAAAAGGAAGCTCTAAAAGATGCTAAAAACTTTGAGGATGAAGAAGATAAGTACGAAAAATATTTTCATGAAAATACCAAATAGTATATTGATTTTGTTGTAATTTGAATGCTATGTGTTAGGGTGACGAAATGTTTTTATAATTTGGATAGTACATGGTAAGAATTTTTATTAGTTGCTTTGTTTTAGTTTTTTTAAGCATAGATTCAAATGCGAGATGGGCAACTTTACAGGATTCATCTATAAGAATAATTGAATCTAATGCCAATATCACAGTTAATAAAGACTATACTTATGAATCGACCATAGAATTTTTAGACGAAATATTAAAAGAGCAAGGTAGACAAAATTACTCTAAATATACTTTTCAGTATGATATTAAGCGAGAAAAAATAGATATTTTGGAAGCTTATACAATTTTTGAAAACAAAAAATATATTGTAGGTGAAAGCGAAATAGAAAATAAACCACTTGCAAGTGAGGCTGATGCTCTTGCAGAATATGGGCAAATATCCATTGCATTTCCAAAAGTAGTAGTGGGTGCCAAAATATACCTTAAATACAGGAAAAAAGTGATAAATCCTTCTCCACCAGAATATTTCGATTATTTCCTTTCCTTCGGCGAAGGTGGTTATTCAGAAAATGATAATATAACAATAAATTCCGCAATTCCACTATATAGTTATGTTAATGATCCAAATAAGGTGCTTGAGGTTAAAAGCGATAACGAAAAAAATCAATTTACAAAAAAACTTATTATTAAACAAAAGAAACCATTTACTAGTGACTTAGTTGATGAGCCAAGTGAGGGAAGTATTAACTCAAAATATCTTACCTGGGTTGCTATCACAAGTGAAGATACATGGCAAGGAATGCACAAAAAATTTATTGATAAGTATTTAAAAGCAATTAATCAGAAGTTACCTAGCGATTTTGAAAAAATTTATGAAAAGGCTAAGCAACAAAAAAGTGAGATTGAACAGATAAATTACATTACGCGTAGTTTAAATGACCAAATACAATATTTAATGGACATGCGTACTATCTCTGGCAATGTTTTCCCCAGAGATTTAGAGGAGGTTGCTAAAACTCAATATGGTGATTGTAAGGATTTTTCATTTGTAACGGGCGCAATACTTAAAAAACTTGGATATAACGTAGACATTACTATAGTTTACAGAGGTGAAATTTACCCAGAATTTAAATCTCCTATTCCAGAGTTGGCTTTTAATCATATGATGCTTAAGGTAAGTGGTAAAAGCGGCAATGTATATTGGTTGGATCCTACTAATTTTCAAAGTATGGCAAATGGTATATTTCCAGATGTTGCGGATAGGATGGCTTTAGTAATTTCTGAAAAAGAAGCTAAATATGAAAAAATACCTGAAATCGATCCGATTAAAGCTAATAATTCTATAACTAAGGAATATTTGATTAATGAAGACGCTGTTAATGTTGTGTTTAATGCAAATTTGAGTGGGCAAAATTCTTGGCATTTCAGTGGTTTGGGGAAAATGTATTCTAAAAGACGTTTAGAAGATACGTTTTTTATGCTTGCAAATGGTTATAAGATAGTTAGCCCAAAAGATAGAATAAGTTCAGAAATACCTAATTTAGAATCAAGAATTGTTAAAGATGTAAAGTTTAAGGTTGAATATAAAACCGATGATTTATTATTTCACACAAATTTAGGAAAAGGATTAAAATTGAGATATCAATTTTTGGAATTTGTTGCTGATACTATTGAGGATAATAAAATAGACTTTTATATAGGAACCCCCAGAGAGTATAGTATAAAAACCATTATAAAATCCAGATGCATAAAAAACACAAAAAGCCTTAATTTTGATATTGATACTCAATGGTTAAAATTAAACAGAACTGCAAAATGCATAAATGATGATACTATCGTAATCGATAATGCGTTATTCAAAAAGTCCTTTATTAAAAATGAAGAAATTACAACAGATGAATTCAAAAAGTTAAAAAAGGCTATCAATGATAATTATATAGGTATGGCTGTTATTGTTGATTAAGATAATAGCATAATTCAGCTAAGTATTGACATCGTCATTCTTCGCTTATGTAGGTTTTACTACACTTCGCTCATCACTCCTTGTCACTACCTATCTGACCTAAAGCTATAGCACTTTTACCCTTGTTTTTTGGGGACAGATTTCAATCTTAACGTAAATTTAACGTAACCTTAACATAATTGTAACATTTCATGTGTATAATACAAAAATAAGCCCAAAGTTAATAATGACCTTGGGTGAATTTAACAATATAAGTGAAGGTTTACATTATGAGACATTATTATAGCATTGCTAATTTTTTAGCAGGAATAGGAATAGAAATATATGATAATTATTTTTCTAGTTACGGCGAAACTTACCAACAGTTGCTTGGTGAGATGCTCGGATGGTCACAAGGTCATACCGGGGAAGTACAAGCAATATTTAATAACAATGTCCTGCCAGAACTTTTTGTAAATCAATGGGGAAATAATTTAACAAGAACAATAGTTAAGCAGTTTAAGCATCAGTATATTGAGTATGAAAATGGTAATATTAAAGGGTGGAATGGTGATGCCGCAGCCATAATGCAGCACACATCTCTTTGGAATTTCATGAGTAAGTGGAATAATGTCGCAACAATCGTTGCAGGTGTAAGTGATGTAATATATCAATTAATAGATGATGGAATATTAGATGAAACAACAGTTACAGAACTCACAAAAAAAGTAGGGCTAACAATAGGTGCAATAAACTTGGTGGCGATTATGGGGATGACATTGCTAATAGTCCCAGAAGCCATGGGTACAGTGCTTGTAACTTCAGCCTTTTCAACTGTAATAATTATCCTGGAAAGCCTAAACCTTTTGGAAGATGTAAAAATCAATCTAATGTATCAATTAGGAGTGGGTTTTTCTAAGTTATATAACTTGGATATTGAGATAACTGAATTATATAAAATTATTGATGATAGCAAGGTTGAGCAAGATACCATCTCAGTTATTATCGAAGAAGTAGAAGTTAATAACTTGCAGGGTATAGTGACAGAGCTTAACACATCTTCATGGAGTGAGGATTTTGCAATTACCACATAATTTCGGATAAAGAATTAAACTCCCCTTTTTTACAATAAAAAGCTTAAATAGCTAGCATTAGAATGAGCTGGTGTTTTAGAGTGGGGGGCTGGCTATTTGCAATTTTAAAGTTTCTGTAAATTTGCTAGCCCTTATCCAAAACTTGGGTTAATTATTAAAAATATAAAATCAATATAATATTGTACTTGTAGTTAATTCGATTCATAATTACATTGAATTTTTATGCCGAAGTAGCACAGAGGTAGTGCAACTGATTCGTAATCAGTAGGTCGGGAGTTCAATTCTCCCCTTCGGCACCAGATTTTAATGATTTTTCTGGCTAATTGTATAAAGCTTAATGCTTTTTCCCTCTTATATCTGGAGTGAATATTAAATATTTTTGAAAATCCTGATTCATATTATATAGCGTTTTTTAAAATTTCCTTCAAAATCTAAAATCTATATATGCTATATATGAAAAAAAACACCAAGATTTACTTGTAAGACACAATAAAAATGGTGCCGCTAGTGGGAATCGAATCCACGACCTCTTCATTACCAATGAAGTGCACTACCACTGTGCTATAGCGGCTAAAATGGTAGCGAAGGAGGGACTCGAACCCCCGACACGCGGATTATGATTCCGCTGCTCTAACCAGCTGAGCTACTCCGCCAAGAATAAAATAAAAAATTTATAGCATATTTAAATTGATTAGTTAATTGTTTGTTGCAAATTTGGTGAAATTAATTATTTGACTAAGGTAAAATTTTGTTGTTAGAATTGATAATAATAATATTTAAAAGGTGAACAAATGGCAGTGCAAGAAATTTTAGGTGAAGCTTTTGAAAAGGTTGCTAATATTCAAAATGCGGTAGATGATATAAAGGATGCGATGGGGAAAATTGAAAAAAATAATCCTATGATAGGTGATTTGGAGGAATCAGTTGGTTCCATTACTAAAATTATTGAATCTGCTCAAGAAAAGAATATTTCTGGTGTAATTGAAAATGGAGTTGCGCTGGCTAAAGAATTAAGTGAGTTGCCTGGTCATGTTAAGGAGTTTATTGATACCAAGGGCACAAGTTTACTTAATGATGGTAAGGATATAAAAGACGAAGTTGTTGATCTTGTAAAGCAAATAGGTAGTCAGTTTAATGAAATTATAGGGGATTTAAAAGAAGGAGGTTTGCAAGGCTTTCTTAAAGCATTTAATGATCTTACGAGTGCGATTACTGAAGATATACAAGCCGGAAAAGGTATAACTGATAAGGTCGAGCACATGGTTCAGACATTAGAAGAAAAAGGTGATATTGCTAAGGTAAGTGAAGGGCTTAAAGGTGTTGGAGATGTAAAAGATGCAGGTGGTAAAGATGGTCAGCAAGCTCCTACCACACCAGGCCAAGATGTTGGTGGGCAGGATCAAGGAATGGCAATGTAATTTTAGTCAAGTTTATCCTTTATAGAATAATATTTAAGTTTGGTTTTTTATGGCGCATTTTTTGTTATGCGCCATATCTTTTGGAAAGTTAAGAAGTTGGTTTATTTCATGTAATGGTAGATCGTATCGATTGCAATTTTTGAAATATTTTTTTGTGATGTAATTATGTTATTTGAATTAGCAATCAACTGATTTTTATAATTTGAATCGTTGAACAACTTCAGTAATTCACACTTTAATTCATCATAATCTCTAGCAACCACTATAGCCTTTTTGGTTTTAAAATCGTCAATTATATCTTTAAAATTAGAAGTATGAGGTCCCACAATGATTGCGCAGCCTTGTTTTGCAGGTTCAATTATATTATGTCCTCCAATATTTACTAAAGATCCACCAATAAAAACAATATCTGAAATCTCAAAATAATTGCCAAGTACCCCAAAAGATGACACTAACAATAATTCAGTTTCATGATGGTTATAGTTGTCAATATCGGTTACATAGCATAATTTATACTTTTCTGCCATTGAGATTATTTCTTCAATTCGTTTTGGGTGACGAGGAATTATAATAGTAAATATGTTTGGAATTTTCTCTTTTATCTCTTTATGCAGTTTTATAATAATTTCTTCTTCCCCATTATGTGTGCTGGCTACAACAAATATATTTTTATTTTTTAATTTTGTTCTCGTAGTTTGAACATATTCGCTTGAGTAGGTTAATGGGGGAGATGAATATTTAAAATGCCCAATAAATTTTAGATTATTTTTAGTGAAAACATTAAATCTTTCATAATCTAAATTGCTAGCTGTAAAAATCAGGGATAGTTTTTGCAATAAATTACTAGTAAAATTTTTATACCTACTCCATCTATTAAAAGAGATATCTGATAATCTTGCGTTATATAATAATAAAGGAATTTTTTTTGTAGTCGCATCTATTAAATTTGGCCATATTTCTGATTCAATGAAAATTGCAACTTTAGGATTCCAATGAGCTAAAAATCTATTAATAAAAAAAGTTATATCAATTGGGAGAAATTGATGTGTTGTATTTTTTATATTTGCAGATTTAAAAATTTTTGCAGATGTGAGTGTTATAGTTGTAATCAAGCAATGCACATCAGCTCTTTCATTAATAATAGTCTTAATTATTGGAATGGCCATATTAACTTCTCCAACACTTGCCGCATGAAACCAAATTACCAATTTATTTTTGGGGCATTTGTCAGACTTCAGAACGAATTTTTGAGTTATACTTGCAAGATTCTCTTTATTTTTTATCAACCTAATTATCATACATACGAATATTATAGGAAATAAAAAAATTGATATAATTTTGTATAATTTCATGACAGTTTTTACGTTTTTGCTCTAAAGGTATTTTTTTAAATCTTGCATTTGTTTTATCATCAAAACCTCTAGTTTGCTATTTTGTTTTTCAGTAAAAAAATTTGGAGCAGAGATATCTACTATAATCTTGGTAAAAGGTAATGGAATTGTAAATTCATCCCAACTTCTAAGAATTTTAGCTTTGGAGGATACAAAAGAAATATTAATGACTGGGATTTTGAATTTTGATGCAAGATTTGTAACGGCACTATTGACTTTATATCTAGGTCCTCTAGGGCCATCCGGAGTTATGACAATGCTTTCTTTATTTTTGATTGAATTTATAATATCTTTTGTTGCAGATAAACCACCTTTATAACTTGAGCCACGAATGGTTTTATGACCATATAATTGTACAAATTTATCAACATATTTACCGTCTTTATGCAAGGAAGTTAAAACATTAAATTTTCCAAATTTTCTCATTATTTTTGGAAACACTATTATTTTGCCGTGCCATAGTGTTAAAAAACAAACCTCTTTAGAATTTAAAATATCTATAGCTTTGTCATTAATATGAGTGTCTACTTTAGATGTAATAAATACAAATTCCAAATATATCTGTATTATTTTAGTGATGCATAATACAGATAAATTATTGTTAAGAAGTTTTTTTATGGACTTTTTTAATATTCTCTTAAATTGTATCAACGTATTTGTATAAAATATAATGATTATTTTAATCGCATACTACATTAAAGTTTGGTGTTGAGCTACAATTGCTTATATTATTTTTATAATATGATGTGATGCAGCATAAATTTTAAAAAAATCTGGATTTAAAAAAATAAACTTGCTAGCATGTAATTAATTAGTAAATTGGAACCTTTATTCAGTATAATGCAAGGTTCTATGTGTGAGTGGGTTTTTAAGTAACAATGGAATTTTTAAAAAGATTAAGTACAAATAAGTTAGTAATATTGGCTTTACTTATGGCTGCAATTTTAATAGGCGCTTTGTTCTTTGTAATGAGCTCTAAGCCTATTTATAGTAGTTTATATAGCGAACTAAGTGATAATGATAGGTTAAATGTAACTTTAAAGTTGCAATCCATGGGTGTGGATTATAAGGTGGACATGAAAAATTCCCAAATACTGGTTCCGGCACATAAAGTGTTAGAATTAAGGATGTATTTTTCACAAAGTGGGCTTATTAGCTCTGGTAACATTGTTGGATATGAAATTTTTGACAAAGAAAATGGGCTTGGTAGTTCACAGTTTCTAAATAATATCAATTCTTTAAGGGCGCTTGAAGGAGAATTGTCCAGAACTATTAATAGTTTGTCTCAAATTGAAAATTCTAGAATTCATCTAGTTTTGCCAAAAAAAGAGCTTTTTTCTAAGTCAAATGTGACTCCTTCTGCTTCGATTATGATAAAATTAAAGCCTGGGGCAGCTATTTCAAAAAATGAAGTTAAAGCAATTACCAATTTGGTGTCAAAAGCTGTGCCTGATTTGCTTTCAGAAAATATCACTATTATGGATAGTATGGGGCATCCGTTGAAGATGCCAGGATCTGAAAACGAAGGTTTATTGGGTGGTGATAATTCTGAATTCAAACTTATAGAATATCAAAATTTGCTAGAGAAGCAGTTAAGATTAAAAATTGAACATCTTTTGGAGAGCCGAGTTGGTATAGGCAAGGTAAAGGTTGACGTTGCGGCAAAAATTAATAACAATAGAGAGGTAATGGTTTCTGAATTTTTTGACCCAGATGGACAGGTGATTCGTTCCAAAAAAACTAGTGAAGAGAGAGAAAAAGATGGAGATGAGAATGAAAACATTTCAGTTGCTAATAATATTCCAAATTCTAATCAGCAAATTTCTGGCTCTAGTCAAGTACCTAAGACAAAAAGTAAGCTAGATGATATCACAAATTACGAAATATCCAAAACAGTGACGAATACAATAATAGAGGAGGGGGGTGTTGAGAAACTTTCAGTTGGGATTTTGGTTGATGGATACTATGAGATAGATGAAAGTACTAAGAAACAGGTATATCACAAAAGAAGTGATGAAGAGCTTGCGCAACTGAAGATATTAGTAAAATCTGCAATTGGCTTTGATGAAAAAAGGGGCGATAAATTAGAGATAATTAATCTTGAATTTACAAATGATAAGCTTCAGGATTCCGATCAAAAAGTAAATTGGTTAGATGAAAATCTAAAAAACCTTATTCAGATGGGTATGATAGGGGTAATTGTTATTTTGATAATATTACTTATCTTTAAACCAATATTATCAAGAATTTTAGAGGCAAATAAAAATGGAGCTGGGGAGATAAATAAATTTTTTGATTTTAAAAAATTAGGATTTAATAATAAATTTTCTGATGAGGGTAATATGGAAAATAAAAATTTTGATTCTTCAGATGACTCGAGTAGCAATGCTATAATCAACAAACTACATATTGGAAACAAGCACAAACATATGTTAGATAGTGTAAATGAGTTAGTTGAAAAATATCCTGAAGAGGCAATAGATATATTGAAAAAATGGATAAATAATGATCAGAAAGTGCAGTAATTATCAACCTATATATAGTATGTTATGGAGCTAAAAAATCTAGAAAATGAAAATTTAGAAAGTGCAGCTGTTTTGCTTTTAGCATTGAATGAGGAAAATGCAGGGAAAATTTTAAAGCATTTATCGGAAAGTGATGTTTATAAAATATCTAATCAGATTGCTAATTTAAGAGATATGGAGGCTGATAGAGTATTAGATACACTGTCGTATTTTGCTGATAGAATAAGTAATGCGAGTTTATTAGGCGGGCATTTACCTAGGTTAAGAAGATTTTTACATAAAGTTTTTGACCAAGAAAAAGTGGATCTTATAATGCAAAATGTTGATGGTCCTTTGAATAAAACTTGGGAAATCATAGCTGGTATGAGTGATAAAGTGCTAGTTGAATATTTAAAAAACGAATATCCTCAAACAGTGGCGTTTATTTTATCTAAATTACCATCTCAAAAAGCATCAAAAATTATCAGTAAATTCTCGGAAAATTTTTCTTTTGAGGTAATTAAGAGAATTTTAAATATGGATGAGGTTAATAAGAGTGTACTTCTAAATTTAGAAAATACCTTAAGAAGAGATTTAGTTGAAAAATCCGACATTTCAAAAGAATTGGATAATAATCAAATCGTTGCAGATATATTTAACAATCTTGACAAAAAAGATGAAAGTCTGTTCTTTGAGCTATTAGAAAAATATGATGCTAATAAAGCGCAATTAGTTAGAAAAAATATGCTAATTTTTGATGATATTAAGAGAGTTGACTCAAGGGGAATGCAGATGCTAATAAGATACTCAGATAAATCAGTTTTACCAAAAGCGTTAAAATTTGCTGATGATAACATTAAGAATTGCTTTTTTAATAACATGTCTGCTAGAGCAGCAAAAATTCTAATTGAAGAAATTGATAATTCTAACAACACCAAGCTTGAAGAATCTGAGCTAGCTCAGAAAAATATATTGTTAATTTTGAGGGAGTTGATGAATAAAGGACAAGTAACTTTAAGAGACATTATAAAAAATTCAGATTAACATGCAAAATTATGTTATAAAAAAATTTCCTTTTAATAGTTTTTCAGATAATAAGGGATATGACAATAACTTGGCTTTAAAGAAAAACATCAAAGATGAATACACTGGAAAAAATTTAGAAGTGGCTAGCAACATATTGGCCAAAAAAGATATTATAGTTGAACAGAATGAATACACAAAAGAGAAAGTGGAAGCATTAAAATTTGAGTCCTTCGAAAATGGGTGGGCAGAATGTGAAAAAGCCCAACAAAAGTTAATAGATCGGACGAAAGAAGATAGTAGTATCAGCCTAATGATGAAAATTGAATCGAATCTATTCAATATTTATGAAACAATTGAAAGCAAATATGATAATTTGTCAAAGGATTGTGTAGAGTTAAGCTATGTAATTGCAAATAAATTAGTAGGAAAGTTAAGTGAAAAATTTCCAAATGAGGTTATATTAGATTTTTTGAGTAAAAGCCTCCCTTTACTTACTCATGCAAATGATATTAGGGTGGGTGTTAACCCAAAAAATTTACCGCATATAAAAAGCTATATTGACGATGTAAATCAAAATTCAGCAATAAAAATTAAGCTAGTAGAAGACGAATCAATAGATATTGGTGACTGTAAAGTAGATTGGGGCAATGGATTGATAAAAAAAGATACAGAAAAAGTCAAAAAGGATTTAGAGTCCATTTTTAAAAATAATTTATAATAAATTTTTGGTAACGTTATATGACTACAGAGACAGAAGATATTAAAAACAGAAATGGGATTAATTTAAATTTAAAGGCGATTTATGATGTCCCAATGAAATTAAAAGTCGTTTTAGGGCAAGCAGAATTTAAAGTAAGTGATTTACTTAAATTAAATAAAGGCGATAAAATTGAGTTAGATAAAAAGCCTGGAGATCCTGTGGATTTATTTGTTAATGATAAATTAGTTGCAAAAGGGGAAATAGTATTGATAGATGATAAGGTGGGTCTGACGCTTACAGAAATTATTGCAAATGATTAATTTGTATTTTATTTAAATTTTACTTGATTATTAAGTAACAAATTATATATTCAACGTATAAATAACATTTCAGTATAATTATATTATGATAGAAGGATTAATTAGTTTTTTGCATGTGGCTCCGCTGGTTGTGATATTTTCTCTTATGGTTGGTAGTAAAATATACAAAAAAACTACAGGTAAAAGTGTGGACTTTTCGCCAACTGTATTATTGTTAAGTTCTATCGGTATTGCTTCTGGATTTGGTATACATCATCATGCTGGAGAAGAAGCATCAAGCATTTGCTATCTATGTTTCGGTTATGCAACGATATTGGCGATTGTGGGATTAAAGCTTGCTAAAACAAACAAAGTTGTAAGACAAAACGCGTAATTGATTTTAAAGTCAGTTTTATGCGCCAGATAAAATGAATAACCACTTTCACTCAGCTCTTTCTAAGATCAAAGCAGAGGGAAGGTATAGGGTTTTTACCGAATTAAAAGGTTATTCTTCTAGTAGTGTAAGAGCATATAGCGTAAAGCATGGTAAAGACATTACTCTTTGGTGCAGTAACGATTATTTGTCTATGAGTAAAAATCAATCTGTGATTGATGCTCTGGCAAAGGGAGCGTATCAATTTGGAGTTGGTTCTGGAGGTACGAGAAATATCTCTGGTACAAGTAATGCAATAATTAATGTTGAAAAAGAGATTAGTGATTTGCATAATAAAGATACAGCTCTTGTTTTTACTTCTGGATATATTGCAAATCAGGCAACTTTATCTACTATATCGAAGATTATACCAGACTGTGTAATATTTTCTGATCAAAACAATCATGCATCCATAATATATGGAATAAAAGAAAGTAAACTTGAAAAGGTTGTATTCAATCATAATGATATGGATGATCTGGAGAGTAAATTAAAAAAATATCCATCTGAACGTCCTAAAATTATAGTTTTTGAGGCGGTTTATTCAATGTCAGGAACGACAGCAGCGGTTGGTAAAATTTGTATGTTAGCAAAAAAGCATAATGCCTTAACATATGTGGATGAAGTACATTCTGTTGGGATTTATGGAAAAGAGGGTGCAGGAATGTGTGCAAAGCTTGGATATCAAGATAAAGTTGATATAATACAAGGTACATTCGCAAAAGCATACGGAGTAATTGGTGGTTATATTGCATCAAAACATGAAATAGTAGATAGTATCAGATCTTATTCTCCAGGTTTTATATTTACTACTTCTCTTCCCCCCGCAATTGCGGAGGCAATTTTGAGTAGTATAAAGTATTTGAGAAGATCTAATCTTGAAAGGGATAAATTACAAAATGTTGTATCTGTATTAAAAGACAGGCTTAGTAGTAAGGGGATTAATTTTTTACAAAATGAGACTCATATAATATCTGTAATGGTAAATGATGCTACATTATGCCAAGAAGTTTACATGGACTTGCTTCAAAATCATAATGTGTACGTACAGGGGATTAATTTTCCTACGGTTCCCAAAGGGCAAGAGAGATTAAGAATAACAGCAAATCCATTTCATACAGAAGAAATGATTAATCATTTCGCTGAGTCGCTTTATAATGTATTGGTAAAATACAATATACTTAATTCAACTGATCAGAAAATTTCTTTTGGCTAATCAATACCAATATCTATGTTAATATACTTAAGTTTTTCTCATTTAATAATAATATCAGGTCATCGATGGGTAGTTTTAAAAAAATTGTTTAACATATTGAAAAATTCTGATAAACCTGAATCTAAAATAATTATAAAGTAAAATCGAAATGAAAATTGAAGAAACAAAAAACGAAAAATTTCATAAAGAATATAATATTCAAATTCCTTTTGACACAATAAATGCAAAAATTGAAGAAAAAGTTTCTGAAGCTGCGAAGACTTTTAGGATGCCTGGATTTAGAGAAGGGAAAGTTCCTTTAAGCATTGTAAGACAAAAAGTGGCTAAAGAAGAAACAGGAAGGCAAATTCAGGAAAACATATCTGCTTGTATAAAAGAGCTTATAGATACGAAAAAAATTATTCCGTTCTCAAAGCCAGATGTTGAAATATTATCCTTTGATGAGGAAAATGGTTTGTCCGTTAGGATTGCAATCGAAACAATGCCTGAGGTACCAGAGGTAAAATGGGAGACTATAGAGATTGAAAAGGTTGATATTAAAATTTCTGATAAAGAAATAAATGAAACTAAAAATAATTTACTAAAAGAATTTAGAAAATTTAAAAAAGCTAAAGATGATTATAAATCAAAAGCAGGAGATAAAGTAGCAATTGACTTCCATGGTCAAATAGACGGCAAAGATTTTGATGGAAATAAAGCTGAAAATATGGAGCTTGTGATTGGAGATAATAGCTTTTTAGCTGATTTTGAAAATGAATTAATAGGGTGTAAGTTAAATGAGGAAAAATCATTTAATTTAGTATTCCCAGCAGATTATCCAAAAGAAGATATTGCCAATAAAGATGCTCAATTTAAAATCAAAGTCGTTGATTTGCAAGAGCTAGAAGAAATAGGAAAAGTATCAGATGAAATGTTAAAAAGGCTAGGAGTTGAATCTGAAGAAAGACTGAATGAGCTTATAAAGCAAAAATTAAACCTTGATTTTATGAGCACAGTAAGGATGAAAATGAAAAGAGAGTTATTTGATAAAATTGATAAAGAATATAATTTTGATTTGCCGGAGAAAATGGTTGATCAGGATTTTGAAGTTTTGTGGAAAGAAGTAGAGAAGAACAAAGATACACAAGAGAATTTGAAAAATAAATCAGAGGAAGAGCTAAAATCTGAGTATAAAAAAATTGCTCACAGAAGAGTGAAATTAGGGTTAATAATGGCTGAAGTTGCAAGAAAAGGTGAAATAACAATAACTCACGATGAGTTAAAGCAGATAGTTGAAATGCAGGCTAACCAAAATCCTCAAATTAAAGACAAAATTTTAGAATTTTATAAAGACCCAGAAAATTTAGAAAAAATTAAAGGGCCTATCCTTGAGGAAAAAGCGCTTGATTTTATTTTGTCTAAGGTTAAGCTTAAAAGTACGGAAATGACTACTGATGATTTTATAAAAAAGGTATTGCCTGAATTGAAGGAAAATAATTAAATTTGAGTTATAGTTATAATGTCTTATATTCCAGTTGTAATTGAACAGACTGCTAAAAGTGAAAGGGCGTTTGACATATTTTCTCGTTTGCTCAAGGAAAGAATAATATTTTTAAGTGGGCAAGTAGAGGATAATATGGCTTCTATCATCATTGCCCAACTACTATTTTTGGAATCTGAAAATCCTAGTAAGGATATATTTATGTATGTAAATTCTCCTGGTGGTGTGGTTTCAGCTGGATTGGCAATTTATGACACTATGCAGTATATAAAGCCTGATGTTTCAACATTATGCGTGGGTCAAGCTTGTTCAATGGGTTCTTTTCTTCTTGCTGCTGGTGAGAAGGGGAAGAGGTATGCCCTTCCAAATTCAAGAATCATGATACATCAACCAATAGGTGGTTTTCGTGGTCAGGCAACGGATATTGAGATACATGCAAAGGAAATGTTGCAGTTAAAAAATCGTCTTAATAAAATATTGAGTGATCACACAGGTCAAAAAGCTTCCAAAATCGAAAAAGATGCTGATAGAGATCATTTTATGTCTCCTGAAGAAGCTAAAAATTATGGTATAATAGATAAAATAATTACTAAAAGAGTGGTAGCTCAAAATGAATAAAGCAAATTCAGAAATACTGTATTGTTCTTTTTGCGGTAAGAGCCAAGATGAAGTAAAAAAACTTCTATCGGGCGTGGCGGTTTATATATGCGATGAATGTGTTGTTTTATGTTCTCAGGCCTTGAATGAAAGTAAAATTTCATCAGAGCAGTTAATTAAAAATAACCTTACTCCTAAAAAAATATATGAAATTTTAGATGCATATGTAATTGGTCAAGAACTTGCAAAGAAGGTTTTGGCAGTTGCTGTGTATAATCATTATAAAAGATTAGAGAAGCAAGCTCAAAAAACACAATTTGATGATGTAGAAATTTCCAAATCAAATATACTAATGATTGGGCCTACTGGATGTGGTAAAACATTGTTAATGCAAACGCTAGCAAAGATATTAGGTGTGCCATTCGCTATTGCTGATGCAACAACTTTGACAGAAGCAGGTTACGTTGGCGAAGATGTAGAAAATATTTTAGTGAGACTATTACAAGCTGCTGATTATAATATAGAAAAGGCAGAAAGGGGTATTATATATATAGATGAAATTGATAAAATATCTAGAAAATCTGAAAGCCCCTCTATAACTAGGGATGTGTCAGGTGAAGGAGTGCAACAGGCTTTGCTAAAATTAATGGAAGGTACAATTGCCTCTATACCACCTCAAGGTGGTAGAAAACACCCACAGCAAGAGTTTTTGCAAATTAATACCGAAAATATATTGTTTGTTTGTAGTGGTGCTTTTAGTGGGCTTGAAAAAATAATAAACCAAAGAATGAAAAGTAGTTCGATTGGATTTGAAGCAGTTGTTAAGGAAAAAAGTAAAGATATTGAACTTTCTAAAATGATTAGCAAAGTTGAGCCGGAGGATTTGGTTAAATATGGATTGATCCCGGAATTTATAGGTAGGTTGCCTCAGGTAGTGACTATAGATGATCTTGATGAGGCAATGTTGATTAGAATTCTAAAAGAGCCAAAGAACTCTTTAATTCAACAATATCAGAAATTATTTGAGTTAAATGATATTAAGCTAAATTTTGACGATGATGCTTTAAAAGAAATAGCTAAAGTTGCATATAAAAGAAAAACAGGGGCCAGAGGGTTGAGGTCAATAATAGATAAAGTACTGCTAGATTTAATGTTTGAATTTCCTAACGAAGGTAATATCAAAGAAGTAATTATTGATTCTAATGTTGTGACGATAGATTCAAAACCTAAAATTAAGTATCACGAAAATAAAAAAGTTAAGAGTAAAAAAGTAGTTTAATTATTTTTAGTTAAAGATTTATGAAATTCACCTATAATTGGCTTAATTCGTTTATTGAGTTAAGTGCAGATTTAGAAAAAGTTATTGAGGTGTTATCAAATATTGGCCTCGAGGTTGAAGAATTTCAAGATAAAGGTAAGGTATATTCTCAATTCATAATTGCAGAAATTGTTGAGGCTATCAGCCATCCCGATGCTGATAAATTAAAAATTTGCAAAGTGAATAATGGAAAGGAAATTTTGCAAATTGTGTGTGGTGCTCCCAATGCACGAGCTGGTATTAAAGTGGTTCTTGCTCCAGTTAATTCAACGATACCAAGTAATAACATGGTTATCAAAGCATCTGAAATTAGAGGTGTAAAAAGTAATGGAATGTTATGCTCTGAAACAGAATTACTGATTGGTAATAATTCCGAAGGGATTATAGAGATTTTGGATGGTAATTTAAAGCCAGGGATGAATTTTGCAGATTCAACAGGTTTGAACGATAAAATTATTGATATCAATCTTACTCCTAATAGAGGTGACTGTGCATCAATTTGCGGTATAGCAAGGGATTTAGCGGCAACTGGAATTGGCGCATTAAAATCTAAATTTTTTGATTTTTGCAAGAATACATTTGCCTTTGGAGATTCTATAAAGCACTTAAATATTTCAATAGATGATAAAAATTGCCATGAAATAGCTTTTTGTAAAATAGAAAATGTAGATAATAAAAATTCATTAACTAATGATTTAGTTTCTGTTTTTAAATTACTAGATATAAAATCACATAGTGCGCTAGTGGACATTTCGAATTTAACTATGTATGAATTTGGTAGACCTAACCATATTTATGATGCAGATAAAATAAAAGGAGACATTAAAATAAGATTATCTCAAGAAGGTGAATTTTTTAAATCATTAGATGGTAATGAACACACCTTGCCAAAGGATATATTAGTGATTGCTGATGATGAGAAAATACTTTCTATTGCCGGGATTATAGGTGGCGAAAATAGTAAGGTTGACGAAAATACAAAAAACATACTAATTGAAGTAGCAAATTTTAATCCTACGCATATTTCTAAGTCAGTTAGGAAATTAAACACAAGAACAGAGTCATCATTTAGATTTGAAAGAAGAATTGACTATGGGAATACGGCATCTTTTATGCAATATTTAACTAATTTGATTTTGAGGTACTGTGGTGGAAAAATATCTGGCTCTTTGGTAATTCTGGATTCTAGATTAGAATATAAGAAACAGGTAGATATTGATTGTAAAAAAATCAATAAATTGCTAGGCTTTGAAGTTACAGAGCAGGATATAAGTAGCATTCTGATTAGCCTAGGCTTTGTGAAAATTAAGGATAATTTATTTGATATTCCAACTTGGAGACAGGGTGATATAGTTGATAATGCCGATATTGCTGAAGAAATAATCAGAATAAAAGGCACAGATTATTTGCAGGGATTAGGCAATTTTCACTATAATGCACAAGATTTAAAACAAAAAGAATCTGATTTTTTATCTATTTTTAGAAATACTTTAATCAATAGAAATATATTTGAGGTAATTTCTTGGTCATTTATAAATCATGCATCTGCAAATTTATTTGGGGAAAATTCGGTTATTAAAGTTGCTAATCCAATAAGTAATGAGTTTGCTGTGATGAGAAATAGTATAATCCCAGGGTTATTAAAAACAGCTAAAAGCAACATTACAAGAGGGATGAAAAATCTTTCTCTTTTTGAATCAGGAAAAATTTATTATAAAGATAAAGGTGATACGATAATTGAAGAAAATTGTTTGGCTATAATCAGAACTGGAGAATCGTCCAATAAAAATATTTTTTCAGATCAAAGGAAATTTGATTTTTACGATTTAAAGGATGATTTTTACTCAATATTAAATGAAATAAGCATTTTTGAAGATAGCATTATAATTAAGAAAGGTGCAAAGGCTTATTATCATCCAGGTAAAAGCGCTTCTTTTTATTTGGGGAAAAATTTAATTGCCTGTGTAGGTGAGTTACATCCAAAAGTTGTAAAAGAATTTGGTATCAAACAAAATGTTGTTTGTGCAGAAATATTTTATGATAACTTGCCAAAAAAGAATTTAGAGAAAAAAAAATCATTAGTTTTATCTGAATTGCAAAGTGTAAATAGAGATTTTGCATTTTATATGGATGATGTAATTGAAAGCCAAGAAATTATCAAATCTATAAAATCTTTAAAGATAAATATCATAGAGGAGATTAATATATTTGATGTGTATAAAAACAATCAAGATCCTAGATGTAAAAAGTCCGTTGCTTTCAGTATAAAATTGCAGCCAATTCAAAAAACGTTGATTGATGATGAAATAGAAGATATTTCAAAAAAAATAATTAGCGTAGTACAAGAAAAATTAGGTGGTGAACTTAGGAACAATTCTCAGTAGTAAGCATTTCTATTTAATTAGGTCTACAAGTGTTCTATTTTTGAATTTCTTGCAGTGTTCTATTAAAGTTTTTTGTTCGTACATAATGTCTGGGGCAACTTCTGATGCTGGTATTAGAGCGAAATCCCTATTAAAAAATTCTATATGAGGTATTTGTAAATTGGGTGTATTAATTGTGAATTTTTCTGCAATTAATATGTCCAAATCAATTATTCTAGGAGACCAAGTAGGGGAATTTTTATCTCTACCCATTTTTAATTCAATTAATTTGAGTATTTCTAGTAATTGTTCAGGTGTGGCATTAAATTTTATTAATACAGCTAAGTTTAAAAATGGCTTGTCCCACTCCTTAGGATGCTCAGGTTTTAATAGAGCTTTAGATTTGTGTATATTGGAAATTTTAATTATATTTAATTTGCCAGAAATATGCCCTATAGCAGTTTTGATATTAGCAATTTTATTTCCTAAATTAGTTCCAATACCTAGTACATAAAGCATTTGAATGGGTGAAAAATTCAATTTTTAGAGATTTAAATATTTTTATAATCCTGTGGATAACCTGTTTTAATCTTTTCCGATGATTCATTGCTAAGCGCTTGCTGTTCAAGAGTTTTAAATATTTTAAGTAAATATTCACATAATTTTAAGCAATTTTGAGCATACTTAACATCCTGTTTTATGAAATATAGCTTTAATTGGATTTCAATTCCATTAAATTTCATAAAAAGATGATTATATATATTTTCTAGATCACTATCTTTAATCACGCTAAATAGTTTTGTAAATTCATTAATTATGGAATCGATGGTATTAATTTTATTATGGATAGAGTTTTTAATTTCCGTATCTTGATTGTAGTTAGCTTCATCAACATTTTGTTGTTCTGTGAGATGCATTATATCTTGTAACAAATGAATAACTTTTTCAATGGACTGTATATATATTTTATACGTAGTAATGGTATCAATATCATTTTTATAGTCCTGGGTAATGCTATTGTTTTTTACATTAGCGATTGCAGAAACATAAGTGGATTTTGATTTAGTAACAGCTTTTTCATTTAATAAATATAACGAATGGCTCATGAATTCCATCCTTTCTCTGCATTATTCATTTGTTTTAGGAATTCTTCATATTGCTTGGTTTTCATCTCCTGCATTCTAAGCCCATTTAGAGCTCTTTCGATAGATTGCTTCTTATTGGCAAAACTTACTTTCTCTGAATCAAGTTGGCTCTTCTTATAGGTTCTATCACTTTCTTCAAGTCTTATAAATCTATCAATTGATCCATTTGGCTCTATATAACTACTTAGCACGTTATTAATTTTATCTGCTATACCCTGCCTAGCAAATATAGTGCTCGTTGCACTTTCCTTTGATGTATAAAAGACTTCAAAATTTTCTAAGTTAACTTTTTTGCCAGAAGCAGGATCAATAGTCGGAAGTATTTTCACTGTTCCTGATTCAAGGTTATTGTTGTTACCAAGTACAAAATACGATGGTAGTGTAACCTGAGTATTATCTTCTAAATTGGCAGTTACAATTACCATTTTTGAGGTATCGTATGAAATAATTGTTGGAATTTTACCATCAACTAAAGGATGTGTAATAGTATCATCTAAACCAATTGCACCATTATTTGAAAAAAGGCTATTTAAGGCATTTTCTGGATCAGCTAAATTAAGTGAATATCTTAAATTATCTTGCACTTTTTTAAGATCGCCAGCATCTATATTTTTATCATTAGCACTACTTAAGGCAATTTTGAAATTTAATCCAACTGGATTGTCTGTAGGTGTTATTTTATAATCTCCAGAATTTTCTCCAAGTAGGTAGGCCTTGATATTGGTTTGTGATGAATATTTATTAATTTCATCAACGAGAGATGAGTAGCTCGTGTTGCTATCAACATCTATTTTTATATTGTTTAATATGAAAGACTTTTTACCAGCCATATTAACATTAACCTTATCAGTAGCTGAAGTAGTTTCTTTACTAATATTATTAAAATATTTTACACTTGAATAATTTATGGAGTAATCTAAATTTTTAACCTTATTAATTTCTAGATCTATATTTTTATGATTATTATTTAATTTAAAATTTTCATTAGTTGATTCAAATTTATACGAAACAATATTTTTAAAGGTATCAAAATTTTCATCAAGGGCATTTTGCAACTTAACCTTATCAATAACCATTTCAGATATTTCTATTGCCATGTAAACCTGCCTTTCCCCACTTTCTGCTTTTCCAGGCGGAGGTGTATAGTCAGTCTTTTTTATGGTGATGCCAAATTTAGATGAGTCATCTCCATAGCGATTAAACTGATTAAGTTTATTGAATGCACTATAGATAGTTTCATTTATATAATTTAATTGATCTCTATAGCTATATAATGCTGCAATTTCTGCAGGTTTTGGAATGTCATCCCCTTCAACTTGTAGAGAATTTGTGCCAACAAATTTTGCAAGCTCATTATAGCTTTTTGCCAGAGCTTCAAATTTCTCCACCAGTCCTTCTGTGTCATTTTGCACTGAAAGGTTAAATATTTGATCTTTGCCATGAACTTGAGAAGGTTTGTTAAGCAAATTAATAAAAAGGTTAGCTGTTTCAATTTTATTGGTTTTTGATATGATTTCCTGCCCATCAACCTTTATTTTAGCATCCTGTGCAGAGCTTGATGTGTTAAATAGAAAGTTCACACCAGTGCTGTGGCTAATATTAATATTATTGCCTGTGCCAGTTAATAATGATTTTAAAGTTATAGTTCCAGTTTTTGTGGTGCCAGAAGAATCAAGCTGAGGGTTATATAAAACTTCAATATCAGCTTTTTTTGCACTGTTTCTTAATCTTGCAACAAAATCACTGACTGTAATCTTATCATCAAAATCAACTGTAATTTCTTGATTTTTTATTTGAAAATTAGCATTTTTCACTGCATCACCAGATATGGTAAATTTATTTTGTATTCCATGATGCTTTTCACCGGAACGTATCCATAAATATTCTTGATTAGAAGGATCTTTTTCTACACTTGCAATAACATGTGGATTCTTTTCTTCTCCGGCTTGCTTAGTTACATTATTAATTTTTTTAGCAATATCTAAAAGAGTATCAGTATCTATTACTTCTATTTCTTTACTATTACCAATGGTGAACTTGCTTGAAGAAAGATTGCTACGCTCAGCTTTCAGACCATTATCTGGGACTGTGAGAGTTATTGTACCTGATTTTGGAAAAGGGTTATTGTGATTAGGAATTGAATTAATAAACACTGCATCAGGATTAAATGTATTCCTGCTTGCTAATATCTCGCCTTTTGCAATTGACTCAATCTCAAAAGGAATTTGTTGATTGGTTGTTCCAGGTTTAGCTTTTATTTCTGCATAATTTTTTGTTAGATCCTCAGGAGCAACTACTTTTTTACTATCAAAAACACCATTTTTTCTTAAAAAATTATAGGTAAATTCTGATATATTAGATTCAAAATTTTCAAGATGCGTGCGCCATTGACCCAGACCAGAGATGGTATTTGTTGAAATTCTTACTTCATCCTGTATTTTTTTCAAAGGTTTCTCAGCCTCTTTTATGGCCTTTGCTTGTTGAGTATTTTCCTGCGGATTGAAGACGTCCTTGACACTACCTATTGAATCTAACATAGTCTTAAAATGTGTTTGTCCTTTTAATTGGTTACAGCAATAATTATACCAAATAATTTTTAAAAATGACAATGTTTAAAATTGAAAGTGAATATAATCTGGCAGGGGATCAGGTGGCGGCTGTTGATAAACTTACTGAAGGTTTAAACGATGGCAATAGAAATCAAGTGTTATTGGGGGTTACTGGTTCAGGAAAGACCTTCACGATGGCAAATATTATTCAGAGATGTCAAAAACCAGCACTCATCATGGCTCATAATAAAACATTAGCAGCACAGCTTTACAATGAGATGAAAGGTTTTTTCCCCAGTAATGCTGTGGAATATTTTGTTTCGTATTATGATTATTACCAACCAGAAGCTTATATACCGCAATCAGATAGTTATATAGAAAAGGATGCGCAAATAAACGAACAAATTGATTTACTTAGGCATTCTGCCACTAGAGCATTGATGGAAAGAAAAGACGTAATAGTGATTGCTTCAGTTTCTTGTATTTATGGGTTAGGCGCTCCTGAGCTGTATTTACAAATGTCATTTAAATTAGAGCAGGGCAAGAAATATTCTCGCAGGGATATTATGCAAAAGCTCATTGAGCTACAATATAAGCGTATGGATTTGGATTTTACAAGAGGGGGGTTTAGAATCAGAGGAGAAAACGTAGATATATTCCCATCACATTATCAAGATAGAGCTTGGAGGATAACTTTTTGCGACGATGAGGTTGAGAAAATTTATGAATTTGATTATTTAACGGGTGAAAGAATCAAAAAGCTTGATGCAATTACCATATTTGCAAATAGTCATTATGTAACGCCCAGACCAACTCTTGAGCAAGCAATAGATTTAATTCAGGATGAATTGAAGGAGAGGGTTGAGGAATTTAAGTCATTGGATAAAATTGTAGAAGCACAAAGAATAGCTCAACGAACTAATTTTGATCTAGAAATGATTTTAGAATCAGGCTCTTGCAAAGGAATTGAAAATTATTCCAGATATTTATCTGGACGAAATGAAGGGGAAGCGCCACCAACTTTATTTGAATATTTACCGAAAGATGCATTGCTTTTTGTAGATGAAAGCCACGTTACAGTACCGCAGATTGGGGGTATGTATAATGGAGATAGAGGGAGGAAAAAAACTCTTGTAGAGCATGGTTTTAGGCTACCTTCTGCGCTTGATAATAGACCACTAAAATACGAAGAATGGGACTCAATGCGTCCACAGACAATTTTTGTTTCAGCAACGCCAAGTCCAAGAGAATTGGCATATACGAATGGTAAATATGTGGAACAAATTATTAGACCAACGGGATTATTAGAACCAATATGTGAAGTGAGAAGTTGCGAAACACAGGTGGATGATTTGATAGGGGAGTGCAAAATTTTAGCTAAAAAAGATAAAAGAATATTAGTTACAACCTTGACAAAAAGAATGTCAGAAGATTTAACCGACTATTTAAATGAAGTAAATATTAAGGCTGTATATATGCACTCAGATATTAAAACATTAGAGAGAGTTCAAATAATTCAAGAATTACGTGAGGGTAAATATGATGTTTTAGTAGGGGTGAATTTGCTTAGAGAAGGTATTGATATTCCGGAATGTTCGTTGGTTTGTATTTTGGATGCTGATAAAGAGGGGTTTTTACGTTCAGAAACTTCACTGATTCAAACAATTGGGCGTGCAGCAAGGAATAGCGAAGGTAGGGTAATTTTGTATGCTGATAAAATTACTAACTCAATAAATAAAGCTCTTCAAGAAACTTCTAGAAGAAGAAAAATTCAAGAAAAGCATAATGAAGAAAATGGTATTACTCCAACCACAATTAAAAAACAATTAATGAATTCTTTAAATTTAGCTGTAGCCAATTTAAGGGATAAAAATAATGATAAAAAAGTTATGGATTTAGAAGTCATAGAAAACGATATTGGAAAGTTAAAAAAGCAAATGCATGAAGCTGCTGAAAATTTAGAATTTGAAAAAGCGACAAAATTGCGAGATAAAATAGATAAATTGCAAAAGAGTTTATTGATTATCTCATAGATATGAAGTGTAGCTTAATAAGATATTTATCCAAGGATGTATCTGAATTAATGGATGTTGGCGATACAAGGGCAAAGCTATTTGCCAAACTTGGTATACGAAAATTTAAGGATTTATTATTTCATTTACCAACTGAATACATTGATAGAGGATACTCACCAAATATTTATGAAATTAAAAATGGAGATTTGGTAACTCTTGAAGTAGAAGTTTTTGAGATAAACATAAAAACCAGCTTTCGGCATAAATCACCTAGCAAAATATTATGTAAAAATGAATCTGGTTTTATTGAATTAATTTATTTTAATAAAATTCCACCATATATTAAGCAAAATTTTATTGCTGAAAAAAATATTATAATTAGTGGAAAGGTAGAAATTCAAGATAAAAATTTTGTTATGGTGCATCCTGATGCAGTAGTCAAATCAAGTGAGAAATACAAAGTTCCTAAATTAGAAACAGTTTATCCGAAGGTTCAAGGTCTAACATCAAAATTAATTTCATACTTAATAAAGAAGATTTTAAGTAATATGCCTGAATGTGAAAACTGGTTGCCTAATGATTTATTAGAAAAACAAGAATGGAAAGGGTTTGTGGAATCATTAAATATTTTGCATTCCCCACTTGATATTAATTCTGCAGATTTAAAAAATGCTAAATTGAGGATTGCTTTTGACGAATTACTTGCAAATCAAATATGCCTTAAAATTTTAAGGCAAAAACTTCAAAATGAATCAAAAAATTCTATAAAATTTTTTGGTAAATTGGTAGAGGGTTTTTTAGATAAATTGGAATTTACATTAACTAAAGAGCAACAGCTAGCAGTTGATTCAATTTCGCAAGACCAACTGGCAAAAAAGAAAATGCTAAGATTGCTTATGGGAGACGTCGGATGCGGAAAAACCTTTGTGGCTATCTGTGCCGCATTAAATGCTATAGAGGCAAAGATGCAAGTTGCTTTTATGGTGCCAACAGAAATTTTAGCACAACAGCATTATAGGAATATTGTCAATTACACAAAACAAATGGAGATTAAAGTTGAGCTTTTGGTTGGAAGTCTAAAAGTTTCAGAGAGGAAAAGAATTTTAAAAGAGTTGGAAAATGGTGATATTGACTTAGTTGTTGGAACCCACACTTTATTTCAAGAAAAAGTGACATTTAAAAATTTAGGACTAGTAATAATTGATGAACAACATAAATTTGGTGTTAAGCAGAGGTTAAATCTCCTGCAAAAAGGCGATGATGTAGATTTATTAATGCTATCTGCTACCCCAATACCCAGGACTATTAGCATGTTAAATTATGGTGATATGGACGTAAGCATTATCAAACAAAAACCAAAATCAAATGTTCCAATTATAACTAGTATGCTATCAAAATCTAAAATGGGTGATTTAATAGAAAAGATGGAAATGTTAATGAAACGAGGAGAGAGGGTTTATTGGGTATGCCCTTTGATAGAAGAGTCAGAAAAATTGCAATTATCCTATGTAGAAAATAGTTTTAAGATTTTGCAGGAAAAATTAGGAGACAAAGTTGCTATGATTCATGGTAAAATGAAGATTGAAGAGAAAGATGATGCAATGCAAAAATTTAAAAATGGCCAGAAGCTACTTTTAGTTTCAACCACAGTTATTGAGGTTGGTGTAGATGTTCCAGAAGCTACAGTTATGGTAATTGAAAATGCTGAAAGATTTGGCTTATCTCAATTGCACCAATTAAGAGGCAGAGTTGGAAGAGGAGCTCTTCAGTCATATTGTATATTGCTTTATGGAACGAAGTTGAGTTTAGATTCTAAAAAGAGATTGAGTATATTAACTAGTGTTAGTGATGGATTTGAAATTGCGGAAAAAGATTTGGAGATAAGAGGAAGTGGAGATTATTTAGGGGTCAGGCAGAGTGGTGAATCTGGATTTAGATTTTTCGATGTATGTAGAGATGCGTCATTAGTACCTATTGCTGATGAATATGCAAGTGAGCTTATCAAACAACCACTAGCTGACTCAATAACGATTCTATTAGAAGTATTTGAAAAAGATATATATTTTAAAGAGCAGGGAACAAGTTTGACATAGTTTTATTGTTTGGTGCTTGCATTGCAAGGATGTATTAGCATCCTTGCAACCAAGATATTTTATTTTATAATACCAAATTCTATTGATAATTAATTATCAATAAACTCGAAAGCTAAAATTTTATTAAATTCTGCATCATCATGATGTGTAAGATCATAATTTTCATAATGCCAAATTTCATTATCATTTGCAGTTTGCAGTAATATATATAGATTAACCAATGGAGCGCATTCATCAGAAAATGAATTTTCTCCATAAGTGGATACTTTTTCATTTTCCATCTTGAAGCACTCTTGACCTTCTGCATATTTTATTACTTTTTTACCGTCTTTATCAGAATGGGAGTATCTCTTGATAAAATTACTAAAATTGGTAGCTACCATGCTCTCTAATTTCGATGCATTATTAGTGTTCATGAAATTTAAAAATTGAAGATGATTGGCATCATCCTCATCCATGCCAATTGAATCTAAAAAATTATGCAATGAGTATATTTTTTCACAATCACTTGATTCTGATTCTAAGCTTTTTAAGCTGGAACCACTAATTTCAAAGCATTTTGTGTTTGATTCTCTCTGATTTATAGAAGTTGAGGTATCTTTTTCGACTTCATCTCCATTATTGTTTGAAAAAAAGTATTCGGATTTTATTTTTTCAATAGTTGGATTGAGCATATCATAGGCATTTTTTTCAGAATTAATTGAAGTTGGTTCGTCTGCCTTATTTGTGATAATAGCTTTGTTTTCTAATTTTGTATTAGTGTTAGAGAATTTTGTTTTTAAATCATTAAAACCATCGCTTAGCTTATTTTTTAAATCCCAAAAATTAGTTTTTAAATTATCATAACTAGCTTTAGCATTAGCTTTAAAATCATCATAATGGGCTTTAAAATTAGTTTTAAAATTAGTTTTTAAATTGCTATATTTAATTTTTAAAGCCTCATACTTTTCTTGTATGAATAATTCACTATTAGAAATTGTACATTCATTGTTTGTTGACACAGTTTTTAGTTTTTCATCAGCATTTGCCAAAGCAGCTTTTAAATTAGTATGCTCTTTTTCGAGCTCTGCTTTTTCATTAAAAATAGTACTATTCTTATTTTCTAAAGCTTTAAGTTTTTCATCAGTACTTATTGACACAGTTTTTAGTTTTTCTTCTGTACTTGCCAATGCATTTTTTAAATTAGCATATTCTTCCTCTAGCGCAGCTTTTTCTTTTGAAAGTGTATTATTTTTCTTTTCCAATTCCTGAACTTTTGCAACTATATTACCTGATTCATCTATAGTCTTAGTATTTGGAATAGCAATAAAATTTGTATGTATAAGGGACGGGTTAACAACTGTACCTTTATTTGAGGTGTCTTCAGTAGTTTTTGCTACATCCTTGTTGTCCTTATCAGCACTTGCCAATGCATTTTTTAAATTGGCATGTTCTCCCTCTAGTTTAGTGTATTTTTTCTCAAGCTCTGCTTTTTCAGAAGAAACCCTACTATTAAGGATTTTTAAATTCTTCACTACTTCTGTTTCTGTATTTGCTGACACAGTTTTTAGTTTTTCATCAGCATTTGCCAAAGCAGCTTTTAAATTAGCATGCTCTTTCTTAAGTTCTGTATTTTTTGTTGAAAGTGTATAATTTGTACTTTTCAATTCCTGAACTTCTGCAACTATGTTCTTTTTATTTGGAATATTTTCTTTCAATTGATCTGGTGATTTTGCCATTTTCTCCTCTATTTTAGTTAAAATGATATGTCAATCCTAAGTTAACGGTGTGTATATTAAGTTTAGATTTTTTTGGGTCATCTTTCTTATTATCATCTTCATCATAACCATATCCTAATGATTTAACATGGCCTAGATTTACATATTTATAATTTGTCCCAATGCTAACTTTTGTATTTAGTTTATATTCAACTCCCAAACCAGCATTCCAAGCAAATTGGCTATGCGTATTTTTGACTTCACTGTAAATAATTTGATTGGTAGTATCGTCCTTTATTGTGTAGTTGCCGAATTTATTTTTTGAAACGCCAGCTCCTGCTGTTATGTAAGGCATAAAATGATTTTCATTATTAAAATTATATTGAAAATTTAAATTAAATAAATCTGCCCTTACATTATGCTTAATAGTGGCATTTTGTTGATTTATTGTGTGATTCATATTTCTGAAATTTGTATAGTCTAAATATGTTGATAAGTTATTTGTTAATTTATAACCCCAGCCAACATTGTACAACATTGTATTAGATGGTTTTTTACTTTCTCTATCACCATCATATTCATCGGTTAATTTTTCAGGAAAGCCGTAACCAACATTCATTTTAAAAAAAGGTTTTTCATACCAATTTGCATAAGTTGTAATTGGATTTGTAGCAAAAGATAATGAAAATCCAAATATAATTGAAGTAGTGTATAAAATATTTTTTCCCCTCATATCAATTTCCTCCTTGATTATTATTTTTATTCTGTTACTGTACTAATGGTTGTAAAAAAGCCATGGTTGTGAGCAACGTTCTATATAAGAACAGGGTGGATTTCACACCCATCTAGTAGCACTTAAATTAAGCGTACTAATTAATTGTAATGAATGCAAATATTAGTTGTGCAATTTTATTGCTAAATCTTTAATTTTTTTATGTAGGGCTGTTCTTTCCATGCCGATGTGTTTGGCTGTATGTGTGATGTTGCTATCAAATTTTTGAAGGTTAAATTCTATGTATTTTTTTTCAAATAATTGCTTTGCATCTTTTAATGATTTGTCGAAATAGGCAGTAAAAATGTTTTTGCTATTTTGAGAAAGTGAAAAATCATTAGAGTTTGATGTGGTTTCTTGATTTAAAAGTAATTTCAACAGTAAGTTTTCAGTAAAATTTTTTAATTCTAAAATATTTCCTGGCCAATCATAGTCTAGGAATTGTGCATAAAATTCACTACCCAGGTTTAAATTATTGATATAATAATGTTTTTTAAAATTATTAATGTAATAATCTACAATAAGTTTTATATCTTGTTTTCTCTCTCTCAATGGAGGCGCTTCTAATATTGTTAATGATAGTCTTTGAAGCAAGCTTTGATTAAAATTTGAATCCTGAATTAGTTGCTCTTGGTTTATAGTAGAAGAGCAAATTATTTTACCCAATTGATTAGAGTTTTGTGAATTATTCAAGTAATTAAGTAGCTTTTTTTGCAAGTATTTTGATAATTTTGAAATTTCGCTCAGATATATCGTTGATCTTTTGGCTTTTTCAAATATAGAAGCAGATTCAGTATTTCCGAATAAAATGTTATCCAATTCCTTCTCGGAATGATTTTCAATGCTAACTTTATAAAATGGTTTGTCATTAGAATTTTGATAAGCATGAATCAAACGTGCAATTTTTTCTTTGCCAGTTCCAATCTCTCCAAATATCATAGTTCTAGCATTTGATCCTATATTGTTTGCAATTTTACTTTTAATTTCAGTAATTTGTTTACTGGTGCCTATAATAGAAGCTAAATCATTTTGTTGTTTTAGTTGAGTGCTATATTGTTGAAGCTCAATATTTTCTAATGTTCTTTTTACTGTTATTACCAATTTTTCTGATTTAAACGGTTTTTCAATAAAGTTATAGGCTCCCAGCTTTATGGCTTTTACTGCAGTTTCAATATTACCATGTCCGCTAATCACTATAACATGAATTTCTTTGTAAGTTTCCCTGATGATTTTTAATAAGCCCAATCCATCCATATCACTACCTTCCAGCCAAATATCGAGAATGACTATTTTTGGGGAAGATTTTTTGAGTATTTCTAATGCACTTGATGAGTTGAGTACAAATTCTGTTTTTAAATGGAGTTCGTCTTCAATAATATCCTTTATTAGCTCCCCAATGTCTTGCTCATCATCGATTACTAATATGTCAAACATTACTTGTTTTTGTTTTTAAAGCTACCCTTAGCATATAGCAGTATTGCAATAATGATAACAACAAAAATAATCACTATGTTAAATCTTTTGATATAAGTATATATTAACTCTTCATTTGCACTAATTATATGGCCAAGATAAAGAAGAAATGAAAGCCAAATGAAGCTTCCTAGAATAGTGTATAGAATAAAAAGTTTTAAATCCATTCTAGCAAGTCCAGCTGGAAACGAAATAAAATGCTTAATTCCAGGGAGCATCCTTCCGAAAAATGTTGATATAGCGCCATATTTATTAAAAAACAATTCTAAAGAAAGTAACTGGCCAGATTTTAAAAAAAAGTATTTTCCATAATTTATGAATAACTTTCTACCAAAGTGGTATGCCATAAAATAATTAAGAAGTGATCCCAACAAAGTGCCAGCTAAGCTAGATATTAAAACAGGGGCTAAGTGCAATTCTCCTTTAGCAATTAGAAATCCTGCTGGTATTAATGTTAATTCGCTAGGAACTGGTATAAAAGTACTTTCTATGAAAGTCATGATAAAAATCCCTATATAACCAAAAGTTTGGACAAAATTTAAAATTAGCTTGAATACTTCTCCAAAAAACTCTACAAACATTAATATATTGATGTTTTTATGCAATTTATCTAGAATAATATAAGTAAAAAAATATAAATCACAATTACTATTTGTTTGTATGGATGTTTTAGACGAAATTAGGGATGAGGTTAATAAGGAAAGGTTTTATAATTTTCTTCAAAATTATGGAAAGTACGTTGCGATTTTTGTTTTAGCTACATTTATTTGTTTCATCATTTATTTTTGGTGGGATAAACACAAAAATAATGTGTTATTAGAGGAGGCTAGTGAATACGGAGACGCAATAGGCTCTCTTGATAAGGATAAAATTTCTAGACTAGAAAAGCTTAAAGTAGGCAAAACAGTATATTCGGATTTAGCGAAACTCCAATTGGGTGCGTATTATGCTATTAATAAGGATTTTAATCGTGCTATACATAATTATGAATTACTAATAGACTCAAAAAGTACAGATAAAATTTATAGAGACTATGCAGAGTTGATGGTAATTAAGATGAAAATATCATCAGGGAAGATTAACTCAGAGGAAGGGATAGAAATGTATGAGAATTTTTATAAAAATGCAGAATATTTTAATAATATTGCAGTTTTGGGTGAATCAATATTGCTCATGAATAAAGGTGAAAAAGGTAAAGTTTCTTCTAAATTGAATGAAATACTAACTGATAATGAATCTCCAAATCTGTTGATGTATCTTGCAAGAATGATAGATAAGAGGGTATAGCATAATTCAGATATGCATTGACATCGTCATTCTTCGCTTATGTAGGTTTTACTACACTTCGCTCATCACTTCTTGTCACTACATATCTGACTCAAGCTATACAGTCATAGCATCATCGTTTGCTGGATTTTGATTTGGGCTTTAGGATTTAGGATTCATAAAAAAAGCTTTACAGGATGCATGTTTAGCTTTAAGTTCTGCTCAAGAAAATTATATTCAAAATAATTTATGCTGATGAATAGCAAAGTATTTGGTTCAATATTGATTGTCGCAGGGACTAGTATCGGAGCAAGCATGTTGGCCTTGCCAATGATTTCATCATCTTTGGGCGAAATAAGAAGTTTGTTTTTACTGATAATGGTCTGGTTATTAGGATATTATTCTTCTTTAATGGTTCTTAAAGTTAATTTATTTTATAAAGGAGCATTTTCAGTTTCTGAGTTATGCAAAAAGAGTTTTGATTTTAAAATTTGGCTCATTGCAGATTTGTCAATCATAACGCTATTTTATTCTCTTTTAGCAGCTTATATATCAGGAATTGTCGAGATAAGTGTGCTGGAAAATATGCCACATTCATCTCATTTGCTTAGTAATGGAGTTATAGGATATTTAGTAGTGATGATATTGGTATTTTTTATAATATTTAATTTTAAAGTTTTGGACGTAAGTAATAGAATTATTTTTGTTATAAAAATAGGGGTTTTTATAACCATGTTATATTTTTTAAGCTCAAAGGTAGAATTGAGTAATTTGAAAAATTTCAATGGATACTTATCACAAAACAACAATTTATTTAAAGCAATTCCAGTTTTTTTTACATCATTTGGATTCCATGGTAGTATACCATCTATAATGAAATATTTAGACAATAATGAAAAAGATATAAAAAAAGCATTTTTATGGGGCAGCTTTTTAAGTCTGATTATATATTGTCTTTGGATATTTTTTACATCTGCAGTGCTACCAAAACATGGTTTAATCAGCTTTGATACTGTGAATAATAGTGATAATAAATTGCATGAGTTTATAAAAATGCTTGCAGAGAGAACTGAGCAAGATAAATTGCACGTTATTATTTCAGTATTTAGTTGGATGGCGATAATTACTTCTTTTTTAGGAGTGGGAGTGGGTTTGTATGATTATATTTTAGAGAAATTTAAATTTAAAAGGGAGGTATTTAAAGATCAATTAAAAGGAATATTTATAACATTTTTTCCTCCTTTATTAATAGTAATTCTTGGAAAAAATATTTTTGTAAAAGCCTTGGCTTTTGCTGCAATTAGTTTAAGTATGTTGGCAATCATATTTCCGGCATTTATAGCCCTAAAATTAGGGCAAAAAAATAAGATAGCTATAATTATGTCATTAATATTAGGGGTGCTTATAATTACAATCGAACTAATTAATTTTTTATAAATGATGTGCTTTTATACAGAATATAGAAGCATTTATATGACAATATAAGTAACTATAAATTATAACTACATGAATTTAAATAGATTGGATATTAGTGTATTTATAATTTTGACGGTTTTGACGTTATTATACACAGTATTGTTATCAAGAAAGCATAATGAAAAAAGTGCGGTTGATTATTTACTCTTTGGTCGCAAATTGACACTTCCTTTATTTGTTACAACATTGGTTTCCACTTGGTATGGAGATATTTTTGGTGTCACGCAAATAGCATTTAAAAGGGGGATTAATACTATCGCAATATATGGAATTGGTTTTTATATTTCTGGAATTTTCTTTATGATATTTTTTGTCGAAAAGGCAAGAAAAATGAATGTTTTTACATTGCCAGAGATAATCCAAAAAAAATATGGCAAAACTGCATATAAATTATCTTCATTAATGATTTTGATTAAAGCATTACCTGTTACGTATCTTATTGGGATAGGGTTGCTGATTCAAAGACTATTCGGTTTAGATTTGTATTGTTCAATGATTGTGGGGCTAATTTTTGTTATTTCATATATTGGTGTTAGGGGGTTTAGCGGTATCATATACTCAGATGCAATTCAATTTGTATTGATGTATGTATCGGTGATTATGGTTGTTGTATTTTCTTATTTTCAATATGGTGGATATGATTTTTTAGATGTTAATTTAGATGAAAGTTATTTCTCAATAAATGCTAATGAGGCTTTTTCTGGACTTTTTTTGTGGTTTTTTATTTCGATTATAACAACATTTATGAGTCCTGTTTTTTACCAAAGGTGTTTTGCGGCAAAGGATGTGAAAATTGCAAAAAGAGGGATTGTTATTTCGGTTATATTTTGGATGATTTGTGATTTTTGCACTGTGACTGGTTCCATGTATGCTAAAGCGGTTTTGCCTAACTCAATGCCTAATGAGGCTTATTTTAATTATGCATTGAATATTTTGCCAATAGGTTTGAAGGGTGTGTTTCTTGCTGGTATAGCTGCAACGATATTGTCTACTCTTGATTCATTTTTGTTTATTTGTAGCAACACGTTGACATATGATTTGTTTGATAAAAGATTTTCCAAAAGTAATGTGTATAAAATGGGAAGTCTCATTGTTGTAGGTGGTATAACGTTTTTTTTAGCAGGCCATTTTGCTAATGATATTGATAAATTTTATCTTATGCTTAGGAGTTATTGTGGGGTAACTTTAGCTATACCATTGATGTGCACAATTGTATTTGGTAAATTTTTAAGTGAGAAACAATTTGTTGCGTCTATAATATTAGCGGGTTTATTTATGGCTATAAATGATCTTATTAAAACTGATTTTTATGTAGAAAGTTTCTATATAGGAGCTCTAGCAAGTTTTTTTAGCATAGCAATTTTCGTTATTATAAATAACATAAAAAAAAAGTTTTCATTGAAAGCGCGTTGTTAATTAAATGAATATTGGGTTTGGCATAAAAATCACTTGACTAGATGGGAAGTTATAAATATTATCTCCTGACCACATTGTTTTAATTTTATAAATATTTGTAATGCCAACGATAAGTCAATTAGTTAGAAATCCTAGGAAATCTAAGGTACCTAAGAATAAGGTTCCAGCTTTACAAGGTTGTCCTCAAAAAAGAGGTGTTTGCGCTAGGGTGTATACTACTACTCCAAGAAAGCCAAACTCAGCTATGAGGAAGGTTGCCAGAGTGAAGCTTACTAATGGATATGAAGTAACTAGTTACATACCTGGTGAAGGTCATAATCTTCAAGAGCACTCTGTGATATTGATTAGAGGCGGTAGAGTAAAAGATTTACCAGGTGTTAGGTATCACACAATTAGAGGTGCTTTAGATACTCAAGGTGTTCAAAAGAGGAAGCAATGTAGGTCTAAATATGGAACAAAAAAACCTAAATCGTAAATAATATGTCAAGACGTAGAGCTGCAGAAATAAAGAGTGTTACTCCTGATGCAAATTACAAAAGCGTAGTAATTGCAAAGTTCATAAATTATTTAATGTATGATGGTAAAAAATCAAAAGCTGAGAAAATTGTTTATGAAGCTATTGAAAATCTTTCTAATAAAGTAAAGAAGGAGCCAATTGAAGCTTTTGAAGAAATTGTGGACAATTTAAGGCCTGCGATAGAGGTGAAATCAAGAAGAGTTGGTGGTGCAACTTATCAGGT
The DNA here is from genome assembly GCA_903887235.1 of uncultured Alphaproteobacteria bacterium. Classification (GTDB taxonomy): domain Bacteria; phylum Pseudomonadota; class Alphaproteobacteria; order Rickettsiales; family Midichloriaceae; genus Aquirickettsia. Next base: position 68,818 of record CAISOX010000053.1, read on the forward strand.
TCCTATGGAGGTTAGATCTTCCAGAGCTCTATCTTTAGCTTTGAAGTGGCTCGCAAATGCTGCAAGATCGAGAAAATCTGAAAAAACTATGGTTGATAGACTTTCTGGTGAACTTGTGGATGCCTATAATAAAAAGGGAATGGCATACAAGAAAAAAGAAGATACTCATAAAATGGCTGAGTCTAATAAGGCATTTTCTCACTATAGGTGGTAATTATGAGTAACAGAGAGACAAAAATAGAAGATTATAGAAATATTGGTATAATGGCGCATATTGACGCTGGAAAGACTACCACTACGGAAAGAATACTTTATTATACTGGTAAATCTCACAAGATAGGTGAGGTTCATGAAGGGAACGCTACCATGGATTGGATGGAGCAGGAGCAGGAGCGTGGTATAACGATAACCTCTGCTGCTACTACTTGTTTTTGGAAAAGCAGAAGTGGCCAACAATGCAGGATTAACATAATTGATACTCCAGGTCACGTTGATTTTACAATTGAAGTAGAGAGATCGTTAAGAGTCCTTGATGGTGCTATAGCTGTTTTTGATGGAGTTGCTGGTGTTGAGCCGCAATCAGAGACGGTATGGAGGCAAGCCGATAAATATAATGTTCCAAGAATGTGTTTTGTTAATAAAATGGATAGGACTGGGGCTGATTTTTATAGATGTGTTGACATGATTGTCAACAGATTAGGTGCTAAACCTGCTGTCATGCAACTGCCAATTGGAGCAGAAGATGAGTTTTTAGGGGTTGTGGATTTGATATCAAATCAATCTATAACATGGAAAGATGATAAATTGGGAGCAGAGTATGAATATGGTGAAATTCCAAATGATTTAAAGGACAAGGCCGAAGAGTACAGAGCTAGTCTAATTGAGCTTGTAGTAGAGTCTGACGATGAATTGATGGAGAAATATCTATCAGGTAAGAGCTTAACTGCAGAGGAAATCAGAATTTGTGTTCGTAAAGGTGTTTTAAAGGGTTTGTTTATCCCAGTTTTTTGTGGCTCGGCATTTAAAAACAAAGGGGTGCAACCTTTGTTAGATGCGGTGGTTGATTATCTTCCAAGTCCTGTAGATATTCATGCTGCAAAGGGACTAAAAGTATCAAATGATGAAGAAGTTGAAGTTAGGCCTTCGGATAATAGTAAATTATGCGCGCTTGCTTTTAAGGTTATGAATGATCCATTTGTTGGTACGCTGACATTTGTTAGAATTTATTCAGGTATGTTAAAATCTGGTGTTACCGTGCAAAATACCACCAAAGATAAAAAAGAGCGTGTTGGACGTATGTTGTTAATGCATGCAAATAACAGAGAAGATGTGAAAGAATGTTTTTCTGGAGATATAGTTGCTATTGCTGGATTGAAGGCTACAACTACTGGTGACACTCTTTGTGAGATAGGTAATGATATCATTTTGGAAAAAATGGAATTTCCTGAGCCAGTCATAGAAGTTGCGATAGAACCGAAAACCACGCAAGATCAGGAGAAAATGTCGGTGGCAATAGCTAGATTAGTTGCTGAAGATCCTTCTTTGAGAGTAAGTAGCGATCCTGAAACAAATCAGACAAAACTTGCAGGTATGGGAGAGCTTCATTTAGAAATTATAGTTGATAGGATGAGGAGAGAGTTTAAGGTTGATGCCAATATTGGCGCGCCTCAAGTTGCTTATAGAGAAACGATTGTTGGTTCATATGAAATTGATTATACTCATAAAAAGCAATCAGGTGGTGCTGGTCAATTTGCTAGAGTTAAAATTTTATTTGAAAAAGCTGAATCAGGTGATGGTTATCAGTTTGTTAACAAGATTATTGGTGGTAATATACCCAAGGAGTACATCCCAGCGGTTGAAAAGGGTATAGAGCAAGTTAGTAAGACAGGTGTTCTTGCGGGGTATCCGCTTATAGATTTTAAAGCTACCTTACTTGATGGAGCGTATCACGATGTTGATTCTAGTGCTTTGGCATTTGAGATTGCAGCTAAGGCTGCGTTTAGGGAAGGTATGAAAAAGGCATCGCCGGTTTTGCTAGAGCCAATTATGGATGTTGAAGTTATTACTCCAGATGATTATATTGGAGATGTTATAGGGCATTTAAATAGTATTCGTGGACAGGTTCTAGGTATGGAGCCAAGGGGTAATGCGCAAGTTATTAGAGCTAAAGTTCCTTTAGCGACAATGTTTGGTTATGTTAATACTTTGAGATCTATGACTCAAGGTAGAGCTCAATATAGTATGCAATTTGCTAACTATGAAAGAGTTTCTCAACATATTGCAAACGAAATTATTAACCAAGAAAAATAAAAAAGGAGAACGAAAATGGCAGAAGGAAAATTTGAAAGAAACAAACCGCACGTAAACACTGGGACGATAGGGCACGTAGACCATGGGAAGACGACATTGACGGCGGCAATAACGAAGTATTTTGGGAAGAGGGCGATAAGGTATGATGAAATAGATAAGGCGCCAGAGGAGAAGGAAAGAGGGATAACGATAAATTCAGCGCATGTAGAATATGAGACAGAAAAGAGGCATTATGCGCACGTGGATTGTCCTGGACATGCGGATTACGTAAAAAATATGATAACAGGTGCAGCACAGATGGATGGGGCGATATTAGTGGTGAGTGCAGTAGATGGACCGATGCCGCAAACAAGAGAGCATATATTATTAGCAAAGCAAGTGGGGATAGGAACGTTAGTAATATTCCTGAATAAGGTGGATATGGTAGAAGATGAAGAGTTATTAGAGTTAGTAGAAATGGAAGTAAGAGAATTGTTAACAAAGTATGGATTTGATGGAGATGCAGCAAGAGTGGTTAGAGGGTCTGCACTCAAAGCATTAACAGAAGAAGGAACGGAATTAGGAGAGAAGGCGATAAGAGAATTGATGAAGGTAGTGGATGAAGCGATACCAATGCCAATAAGAGATATAGAAAAACCATTTTTAATGCCAATAGAAGATGTGTTTTCAATATCAGGGCGTGGTACAGTGGTCACAGGAAGGATAGAGCAAGGGAAAATAAAAGTAGGAGAAGAGGTAGAGATAGTGGGGATAAGGAAGGAGAGCAAGAAGACTAAGTGTACGGGTGTGGAAATGTTCAAGAAAGAGCTTGAAGAAGGAATGGCAGGAGATAATGCCGGGTTATTATTAAGAGGGATAGCGAAGGAAGAAGTGGAAAGAGGGCAAGTATTAGCGAAGCCAGGTAGTATAACACCACATACTAAGTTTAAAGCGGAAGTGTATGTACTTAAGAAGGATGAGGGTGGAAGGCACACGCCGTTTTTCAAGAATTACAGGCCGCAGTTTTATTTTAGAACAACGGATGTAACGGGAACTGTAGAATTGAAAGAAGGAGTAGAAATGGTAATGCCAGGAGATAATACAGAGATAGTTGTCGAGTTGATATCGCCAATAGCGATGGATAAAGGTTTAAAGTTTGCAATCAGAGAAGGCGGTAAGACTGTTGGTGCTGGTGTAGTTGCTGAAGTTATTAAATAATTTAGGGGTCCTTGATATGAGTTTTCAGCAATCTATAGAATTAAAGTTAAAAGCTTTTGAGCCAAGAGTTTTGGATAAGGCCGTTAGTGAAATAGTAGATACTATTTCCAGAATTGGTGCTAGATATAAAGGGCCAATACCTATGCCTAGAAAAATTAGTAGATTTACGGTTAATAGATCGCCGCATGTTGATAAAAAATCCAGAGAGCAGTTTGAAATTAGGGATCATTCAAGATTTTTAATTATTGAAGCTTCTCCCCAAACTGTAGATGCGTTAATGAAATTGGATATAGCGGCGGGTGTGGATATTCAAATTAAAATGAAGGGAGCTAAAAATGAAGGAAAGTAGATGTGGTGTTATAGCTAAGAAAATAGGTATGACTCAAATTTTTAAGGATAATGGGGAGGTTATTCCCGTTACTGTGCTTCATGTAGATGAGAATGTTGTATTATCAGTAAAAAATGAGGAAAAAAATGGCTATGATAGTTTGCAGATAGCGGCATTTGATCAAAAAATGCAAAGATTATCAAAAAGCATTAGAGGTATATTTGAAAAAGCTAAGGTAGCGCCAAAAAAGAAAATCAAGGAATTTTCTATTAATAAAAAATATGCACTGAAAGTAGGTGATGTAATAAATGTTAATCACTTCAAAAAAGGGCAATATGTTGATATTACTGGTACATCTATAGGTAAGGGTTATGCTGGTGTTATGAAAAGGCATAATTTCAAAGGATTAGAAGCTTCTCACGGTGTTTCAGTAAGTCATAGATCGGCTGGTTCAACTGGGCAATGTCAAGATCCAGGAAAGGTATTTAAGGGTAAAAAAATGGCTGGGCGATTGGGTGGTGAAAAGGTAACTAAGCAAAATATTCTTATAGTAGATATTGATAGTGAGTTAAATGTTTTACTGGTTAAAGGTGCAGTACCTGGCAACAAAAATGGATATTTGTATATAAGGGATGCTATCAAAAAAGCGTTACCATGTTAATTATTAAGGTATAATATGTATTTAGAAGTATTGAGCTCTGAAAATAAAATTTTAAGAAAGATTGATGCAAATATTTTTGACATTAAAGATATTAGGTATGATTTAATTCATCAATTAGTTTTATGGCAGCAGGCAAAAAGAAGATCGCCTATAAGTCATGCTAAGGGAATTTCAGAAGTAAAAGGTTCAACAAGAAAAATTTATAAGCAAAAAGGTACTGGTAAAGCGAGGCATGGTAGTATAAGAGGTGCGCAGTTTGTGGGTGGAGGAATAATATTTGGTCCAACTAAAAATAAAGTATACGAGTATAAGGTTAATAAAAAGGTAAAGAAAATAGCATTGTTGAATGCTTTAGCATTGAAATATAGAGATAAATCTATTACTGTACACGAGCACTTAAAAGTTGAGACATATAAATTTAAAGATTTTTCAAAGATGTACGGAGATAAATTATCATCACAAAAAACGTTGTTTATAGATAGTAATTTTGACGATAATTTTGTGAAATCTATTGGAAATAATCATAAGGTTGACAGATTATGTTTAGCTGGGATAAATGTGTTAGACATAATAAAGCATGATAAAATACATTTTTCTGAAAACGCATTTAATGGTATATTAGAGAGGTTCAAGTGATAAAATTAGATATGTATGATATTATTAAAATGCCTCTGTTAACAGAGAAGAGTAATAGTCTTGAATCTTTGGGGAAATATGTGTTTATTGTGAGTTCAGATAGCAATAAAATTCAAATTAAAAAAGCAATTGAGCATATTTTTAATGTAGAAGTAAAAAATGTGAATATAATTAATATCCAAGGAAAAACAAAGGTTTTTAAAGGTAAAAAAGGTAAGAGAGCTAGCTTTAAGAAAGCGATTGTAACAACAAAAGATATGAAAAAAATTGAATTTTCAAAAGGTGTTTAAAAAATGGCATTAATAAATTATAATCCAGTTACCCCTTCACAAAGGCAGCTTGTTTTGGTTGATAAATCTGGGCTTTGGAAAGGGGCTCCTATAAAAGGGCTTGTTAAAGGTAAAAACAGTAGTGGTGGTAGGAATAATCTTGGTAGAATAACCGTTTATGGTAAATCAAGAGGCGCTAAGAAAAAATATAGAATAATTGATTTTAAAAGAACAAAAGAGCTTTCTGCGACAGTGGAGCGATTTGAGTATGATCCGAATAGATCTGCTAATATTGCGTTAATAAAATATGATGACAATGAGTACTCGTATATAATAGCGTTAGAAAATTTAAAAATAGGAGATAAAATTGTATCTTCTAATAGTGCTGAGATAGCAATCGGTAACTGTATGCAGTTAAAAAACATTCCTGTTGGAATAGTAATTAGTAATATAGAATTGAAACCCAATAAAGGTGCTCAATTGGCTAGGTCAGCTGGAGCATCTGCAACAATTGTTAATAAGGATTCTGGAAAGGTATCCATTAAGCTTCGCTCAGGTGAAGTTAGAATTGTTGAAGGAGAGTGCAAAGCAACTATAGGAACAGTTTCTAATGCTGATAAGAAAAATGTGAAGCTTGGTAAAGCTGGAAGAAAAAGATGGTTGGGTTTTAGGCCTAAAGTAAGGGGTGTTGCTAAAAATCCAGTAGATCACCCGCATGGTGGTGGTGAAGGTAAAACATCGGGTGGTAGGCATCCTGTATCTGCTTGGGGTAAGCCAACAAAAGGATTTAAGACTAGAAATAATAAACGAACAGATAAGTTTATAATAAAAAGTAGACATAAAAAAAATAAATAATAAGTGAATGAATTATGAGTAATAGATCAGTTTGGAAAGGACCATTTGTTGAACCGAAATTGCTAAAGAAAGTAAATGATGTAGTTGTTGGTGGGAAATTTGTTGCAATCAAAACGTGGTCAAGAAAATCTACTATTTTACCAAATTTTGTTGGATTGACATTTTCTGTGCATAATGGAAAGAAATTTATTCAAGTTTTAGTTAACGAAAAAATGGTAGGTAAAAAGCTTGGAGAATTTTCTCCTACAAGAACATTTAATGGTCACGGAAATAACAGAAAATAATTATTATATTAGTGAATTTATGCAAGTTAAAGCAACAGATAAATTGGTGAAATCAAGTGTTCAGAAGTTGAACATTATTGCAGATCTTATAAGGAAAGAGAATGTTAATGAAGCAATATTGCAACTTGAATTTTGCAAAAGAAAAGCATCAAAGCAATTGCAAAATATCCTTAAGTCTGCAATAGCTAATTCGCAAAATAATCATGGATTAGATATAGACAAATTATATGTAAAGGAAGTTAGGATTGGTAAATCATTAACTTTAAAGCGTTCAATGGTTAGAGCGAGAGGTAGAATAAACAGAATAGTGAAGCCATTTAGTAAAGTTACAATAATTGTAGAGGAAAGAGGTTAATATGGGACAAAAAGTAAATCCAAATAGCTTTAGATTAGGAATTGTATCTACATGGGATTCATCCTGGTATAGCAAAAAAGATTATGCTAAAAAATTGCATGAAGATATTAAGATTAGAGGTATGATTTTTGATAAATTGAATTATGCTGGCATAAGCAAAGTTTGTGTGGAGCGTCCAGCTAATAAAATTATGATAAATATTCATTCATCAAGGCCTGGTGTTGTAATAGGTAAAAAGGGTGTTGATGTGGCAAAAATTAAAGAAGATATAGCGAAAATAACTTCTAATGAGATAATCATAAATATCACAGAGGTGCGAAAAGCTGAAACAGAGCCGCTACTTGTGGCAAAAACAGTAGCAGAGCAATTAGAAAAAAGGGTCTCTTTTAGAAAAGCTGTAAAAAGGGCTATATCGAATGCTATGAAAATGGGAGCAAAGGGAGTTAAAATAAGCGTTTCCGGACGTTTAGGTGGAGCTGAAATAGCGAGAACAGAATGGTATAAAGAAGGTAGAGTTCCACTTCATACACTTAGGGCGATAGTTAGTTATGATATGGCAGAGGCTCATACAATATATGGTCTGATAGGGGTAAAGGTATGGATATATAAGGGAGATATGCTTGATAATTTAAAAAATAATACAGTAGAGAAAAATGATATTACATCCAAAGAAAACAAAATTTAGAAAAGCTTTTAAAGGAAGAATTCATGGAAAAGCCAAGGGTGGTTTTAAGATTGCTTTTGGTAAGTTTGCTCTTAAAGCATTAGAGCCAGAAAGGATTCAGGAAAAGCAAATTGAATCTGCCAGAAAAGCTATTAATAGACATTTAAGAAGAGCTGGTAAATTATGGATAAGGATATTTCCAGATATTCCAGTAAGTAAAAAGCCTGCTGATGTCAGGATGGGTAAGGGAAAGGGTTCCCCGGAATTCTGGGCTTGTAGGGTTAAGCCGGGTAGAATTTTATTTGAACTTGATTCAGTGACTGAAGAACAAGCTATGGAGGCTTTTGCAAGAGCTGCTGCAAAATTGCCAATAAAAACAAAAGTAATTAGAAACATAGAAGAGGGAGTCTAAAATGAAATTTCATGAAATTAATAATTTAGATAATAATGCTTTACAAAATGAATTACTTAAGTATAAAAAGGAGTACTTTAATTTGAGATTTCAAAAAGTTTTAGGTGAATTGAACAATACTTCTAGAATAAAGGTTGTCAAAAAGAGCATAGCGAGAATTTTTACCGTATTAAATAAAATTAAAGATAAAAATAGTTAATTATTATGTCAAAAAAAGTATTAGAAGGTATTGTATTAAATAATAAAGCTGATAAGACGGTAACTGTGTTAGTAGAGAGAAAAGTGTTGCATAAGAAGTATAAAAAGATTATTAAGAGGAGTAAAAAATATTTAGCTCATGATGAGGGTAATATTTTGAATATTGGTGATAAAGTTAAAATAATAGAAAGTAAACCGATATCTAAGCTAAAAAAATGGCAAATTTTGTTAAGTGATAAGGATTGATTATGATACAGATGGGTACGAAATTAAATGTGGCAGATAACACTGGAGCTAAATTAGTGCAGTGTATTAAGGTTCTTGGTGGAAGTAAAAAAATGTCCGCAAGTATTGGGGACAAGATTGTTGTGTCGATTAAAAAAGCTGCTGTATCTGACAAAGTTAAAGAGGGAGAAGTATTTCACGCAGTGGTCGTAAGAACTAGAAAGGAAAAGAGAAGGAAGGATGCTGTAGTAATTAGGTTTTTTGATAATGCGGTGGTATTGCTTGATAAGCAAGGAGAATTGATTGGTACTAGGATATTCGGAATTATCCCAAGAGAACTTAGAGAAAAAAATTATTTGAAAATAATTTCATTAGCCCCAGAGGTAACATAAAATGGCAAATAAATTTAAAAAAAGTGATAAAGTTAAGGTTATAACTGGTAAGGATAAAGGTAAAATTTCTGAAATTATCAGTTTTATACCAAAAAGTAATAAGGTTGTTATTGGTGGTGTAAATATTGTTAAAAGGCATACTAAGCCTAATAAATTTAATCCAGAAGGTGGAATTGTGCAAAAGGAAATGCCAATCCATGTTTCAAATATTATGCATGTTGATCTAAAAACAAATTCTGCGAGTAAGATAGGGTTTAAATTTTTAGAAGATGGCAAGAAAGTTAGATATTTGAAAAAAACAGGTGAATTGATAGATAATAAAAAAGTTTAATTATGGCTAATTCAAGATTAGAAGAACATTATAGTACGGTTAGTAGAAAGGAATTAAAGGAGCATTTTAAGTTTAAAAATGACATGCAAATTCCTAGGCTAAAAAAGATATCAATCAATGTTTCTGTAAAAGATGCTGTGATAGATTCTAAGGTTATGGATAAAGTCTATGATGAAATTATGGCTATTACAGGTCAAAAGCCCGTGATAACAAAGGCAAAAAAATCAATAGCTACGTTTAAGTTGAGAGAAGGAATGAAAATTGGTTGTAAGGTTACACTTAGAAAAACCATGATGTACGAATTTTTAGATAGATTAATAAATATAGCGCTTCCGAGAGTTAGGGATTTTAAGGGGGTAAGTTCAAAACAGTTTGATGGTAATGGTAATTTTTCATTAGGAATAAAAGAGCAGATTGTATTTCCTGAGGTTGATTATAATAAGATTGATAAAATAAGAGGAATGAACATTATTATTGTTACTTCTACAAATAGTAATGAAGAGGCAAAGTTTTTACTAAAAACATTTAATCTACCATTTTATAATTAGAATAATAGGATAAATATCATGGCAAAAAAAAGTGTAATACAGAGAAATTTAAAAAGGATTAGATTATTCAATAATAATCTAGAAAAAAGAATGGAGTTTAAAGAAATTCGTAATAATAAGTCAATTACTTTAGAGGAAAGGTTTGAGGCTCAAGCAAATTTGTCTAAGTTGCCAAGGAATAGTTCAAAAGCAAGAATAAGAAACAGATGTTTGCTGAGTGGTAGAGGAAGGGGATTTTATAGAAAATTCAAGTTATCCAGAATATGGTTTAGGAAATTAGCATCAGAGTGTAAGTTGCCTGGTGTAATTAAGGCTAGTTGGTAATAATAAAGGAAATATAAAATATGTCACAAACACATTTACTTTCAGATACAATAGCGAGAATTAAAAATGCTCAGTCAGTTAAAAAACAGTATACAGTCGTATATTGTTCTAAAAAAATTGAGCAAGTTTTGGATGTATTGCTTAAAGCTGGCTACATTTCAAATGTTGAAAAATACGAGGTAAGAAAAAATGTGCATATGATTAAGGTGGGGCTTAAATATGAAGGTAAGTTGAGCTGCCCTGTAATCAAGGAGTTTAATGTGGTGTCGAAGCCTGGCAGAAAGGTATTTAAATCATATAAAGATGTAAATAAAATGTATGGTGGATTAGGCATGACAGTATTGTCAACTTCTAGAGGTATAATAAATGACAATGAGGCCAGGGATATTAAAGCTGGTGGTGAAATTTTGTGTAATATTTTTTAAAATAAATTATGTCAAAAATAGGAAAACAGCAGATCAAAATACCAGGTCAAGTCAAAATCAATTTTGAAGACGATTTCCTAGTTGTAAAAGGTCCCAAGGGTGAATTGAGCATGAATGTGTTTGATTCGATTAATTTAAAATTAAATGAGGATAGTATTGTACTGTCTCCAAAGACAATTACTAAAAAAGTTAAATCACTGTGGGGGTTGACACGTTCATTGATAAATAACATGGTTATAGGTGTCACCGATGGATTTGTAAAAAAATTAGAAATTAATGGAGTAGGTTATAAAGTTAATATGGATGGTGATTTATTAATATTAGCTTTAGGATATAGTCATGATATTGTTTATCCCATCCCTGAAGGTGTTAGTGTTAAATGTACAAAGAACACGATTGAGGTAATTGGGTGTGATAAACAACTTGTTGGACAAGTTAGTGCAGACATTAGGAGTTTAAGAAAACCTGAGCCTTATAAAGGTAAAGGGATTAAGTATGAGAATGAAGTGATTGTAAGAAAAGAAGGTAAGAAAAAATAATTTGGTATTTTAAAAAATGTTAAGCAAAAAGTTAAAGCATATTAGAAGAAAAGAGAGAACAAGATTTAAACTTAAAAGTGGTAATTTGGATAGGTTGAGATTGTGTTTTTATACTTCAAATAAGTATATTTATGGTCAAGTTATTGATGAAAGTAAAAGAATAACGATTACTTCTTTAGCTACGTACGATAAGGATTTTAAAGATTTTAAAAATAAAAATAATATTAAAGCTGCTGAACTACTTGGTGAAAAATTTGCTAAAATACTGCTAGATAGAAAAATTAAAGATGTATATTTTGATAGAGGTAGGCTTAAGTATCATGGTAAAGCAAAGGCTTTTGCTGATAGTGCAAGGAAAAATGGGTTAAATTTTTAATGGCTGACAAAATGGTGAATAATAATAGTAATACAGAAATCGTAGAAAAATTAGTTAAAGTAAATAGATGTACTTCTGTTACTAAAGGGGGTAGAAAATTTAGTTTTTCGGTTATTGTAGTAGTTGGAGATAAAAAAGGAAAGGTAGGATATGGTTTAGGAAAGGCTACTGAAGTAATGGATGCTAAAGCAAAGGCATTGGGAGAAGCAAGAAAAAACATGTTCAGAATCCCACTGAGAGAAGGAAGGACTTTGCATCATGATACTATTGGTAAATATTGTTCTGGGAAGGTAATAATGAGAGCTGCTCCAGCTGGTACTGGTATTATAGCAGGAGGACCAACAAGGCCATTATTTGAAGTATTAGGTATTAAGGATATTGTGGCTAAATCAGTTGGTTCAAATAATCCTCATAATATTGTTAAAGCGGTTATTATGGGACTTAGAAATACTAGTACGCCTAAAATGATTGCAGATAAAAGAGGAAAAAAGATAGTTGAAATTGCTAGTCAACGAGAAAAAACTTAAAGATGGTATAATGTTATGTTGAATCAGTTAAAAGGAAATATAGGAGCGAGAAAAAAAAGGAAATGTCTGGGAAGAGGAATAGCCTCTGGAAAAGGTAAAACATGTGGTAGAGGTGGGAAAGGGCAAACTGCGAGAAGTGGTGTTGCTTTAAATGGATTTGAGGGAGGTCAAATGCCCTTATATAGGAGATTGCCTAAAAGAGGATTTAACCCTATTAATAGACAGGTATATAAAATTATTAATTTATATCAGATAAATTATTTAATTAAAAACCAAAAGCTTACTCAAGATATTAAATTAGAAGATATAGAAAAATTAGGTTTATTTAATTCTAAAAAAGAAAAATTAAAGTTACTTGGAAAAGGAGTATTTGAACAAAAATTTAATATAGAAGTGAACAATGCTTCTAAAAAGTTGATTGAATATGCTTCAAAAAATGGGTCAGCTATCACATTAGTATAAGTCAAAGATAATAAAAATGAAAAATCAGCAGAGCCAAAATTTTGGTAATCCTATAATGGGTGGCGGAGAGTTAGGCAAAAAGATTTTTTTTGTGATATTGATTTTAATTATTTATAGATTTGGAACTTACATACCCCTTCCTGGGGTTAATTTAATGATTTTAGACAGTATTGTCAAAGAGCAGGCTAAAGGAATTTTAGGAATGTTTAACGTACTAACAGGTGGTGCGCTTGGCAGGATGTCTATATTTACCTTAAACATTATGCCATACATAACTGCTTCAATAATTATGCAATTGATGACGGTATTATCTAAAGAATTTAGTGAGCTTAGAAAATCTGGTGAAGCTGGTAGACAGAAAATAAATCAATATTCAAAATATTTATCCGTTATCCTAGCTTTATTTCAAGGGTATGGTATAGCGATTGGGATTGAATCGCTTAATCATAATGGTATTGCGTTAATAAGTGATCCTGGAATTTATTTTAGAATTGTTACAATGTTTAGCCTCATGGGAGGAACAATAGTTGTCGTTTGGTTTGCGGATCAAATAAATACAAAAGGAATTGGAAATGGAAGTTCCGTTATAATTTTTGCAGGTATAGTTTCAGGTTTATTACCTTCAGTATTTTCACTACTAGAGATGGGAAAAAATAATATTGTCTCAACTCCATTTTTATTATTATGCTTTGCAGTTGTTGTATTTATGATTGTTTTTGTGGTGTTCATGGAGAAGGCTCAAAGAAAACTAGTAGTACAATATCCTAGAAAGCAAATTGGAAAGAAAATATATGCTGGAGACTCAACACATTTACCAATGAAAGTTAATGTGTCTGGAGTAATACCACCGATATTTGCCAATGCGCTATTATTATTTCCTGCCACAATAGCTGGTTTTAATGTGGGTGCAGAAACCAATGGATGGCGCAAATTTGTTGAAAGTTATTTATCTCAGGGGAAGCCGTTATATGTTGCGCTATACATACTTTTTATAATATTTTTCTGCTTTTTTTACAGTACAATTGTGTTTAATCCAGAGGAAACTGCTGAAAATTTAAGGAAAAGTGGCGCAATTATTATTGGTAGAAGGCCTGGAAACCAAACTAAAGATTATTTACAATATATTTTAACAAGAATTACTGTGATTGGAGCTTTGTATATAGCAATAATTTGTGCAGTACCAGAAGTTTTAACATATCAATTTAGTATGCCTTTCTATTTAGGTGGTACGAGTATTTTAATAGTTATCAGCGTAGTGTTAGATTTGAGCTCGCAAATTCAATCGCATTTATTAAGTAGTAAATATGTAAACTTGATGAAAAAGACTAATATGATGAGGCGCAGGTAATGATAATAGTTTTATTGGGTGCCCCTGGTGTTGGTAAAGGTACTCAGGCAAAATTATTAGCGGATAGATATCATTTAAAAATATTATCTACAGGGGAGATTTTAAGAAGAGCTATCAAAGAAAAAACAAGTTTGGGGATAAAAGTAGAGGCAATTATTGATCAAGGTGATTTAGTTTCTGATGATATAGTTTGTAGTTTAGTGGAAGACGAGCTAAAGGTGAACAACAAAAATTTTAGTGGATTTATTTTAGATGGATTCCCTAGAACAATTGTGCAAGCAAAGAAGCTTGATTTAATTTGTGTTAAAAATAATTTAACTCAGCCTTATATTGTAAGCTTAAATTTATCTGAAAACGAAATATTAAAAAGGTTATCAGCTAGGGTATATTGTTCAAATTGCAATCAAAGTTATAACTCTGTTACCAATCCTACTAAAGTAAAAGGTAGGTGCGATAATTGTCTTGGTCAAAATTTTTATATTAGAAATGATGACAAAATTGAGGTGATAAAGTTAAGATTAGATGCATATTTGAATCAAACGAAACCTCTAATTCAGTACTACAAAAAGTGCAAAAATTATTTTTCCATTGAAGCCAAGCAGAGCATCAGTACTATACATGATAAAATAGCTTCTTTCATTGATCAATCAATAGTGTGAATTTGCTAAATAAATGTCAGACAAGTTGAAGTGATCCAAAGTCGTCAGACCAAAATCGACTCAAAAAGAGAGACATGACGGTGCCGATTAGCCTAATATACGAAAAGAGCTACAATAATACACAAAACAACACCTAAAAAGACCATCAACCATAGAGATGCAGCTG
>CAISOX010000054.1 GCA_903887235.1 uncultured Alphaproteobacteria bacterium
CGATTATTAACTATATTTGGATTGAAATCCAGTGTTTTTTCTGCAATCGTTACAGTTAAGTTTAACCAGCGTTTTATTGAACTGACAAATGAGCAAGAGGAAGGTATATTTACTTTCAGAAAGTGAGATTTCTGATATCTATGATATTCCAGACTTCAATAAATTGGAAAAAGAAATTTACTTTACTCTTGATGAATCTGAAAGAAAAATACTTGATTCATTCAAAACGCAAAATACAAAAACATTTTTTATACTAAAATTAGGTTATTTTAAAGCCAAGCACAGATTTTTTCAGATTAAATTTGATAATGTTAAAAGTGATATTCGTTATATAGCAAAAAAACACTTCAATAATAGGCAAGTGATATATCATAATATTAATAGAGCGCGAACATTTTATCAAAACAATATAATTTTAAATCATCTGAAATATGAAGTGACCCCAATGAGTCATTTTTGGTCTGACTCATTGGGGTCACTTCACTCTCTTATGATTTACTTCAATATTCTCTCTTGCCAACATTGCTGTTATCCTGCGATAACCATATATGGGATATGATGAGTATATTTCAGCTATCTTATTGCTCAATACAAAGTTCTCAGTCTTATCTGATTCCTCATAGTATATCATAGACCTATTTATTTTTAAAAGCTCACTTTGCCTCCTCATGTTCAGTTGTTGATGTTCTGTATTTATCATTTTACGCCTCTTTATAACATCAACTTTGATGAGGCTTGTTGCAAAAAATCGTTTTCTACTTTTAACCTTCCTATCGTTGCATGTAATTTCTCCATATTACCATTATTATACGCCTGCACTGGCTGATTGCCTTTTTTATATACTTCAGGACCATTGTCTAATAGCTGCTTTTTCCATTTACTCAAAACTGATCTTGGTACTTGATATTTTGAAATTATTTCGGCAATTGTTAAATCTCCTTTTATCATTTCTATTGCAACTCTGAATTTAAACTCTTTTGTGTAACTTTTTTGTTTACTCATAATTTTTACCAATATTTTATTACATTATTTATATATTTTTATATTAAAAATGTCTCTCTTATATTGGTCTGATTTTTGGGGGTCACTTCACCTAATTTCTTGCTGCTTTTGATAAAAATCATGCATTATACGCCTCAATCAACGAATTTGCTAAAAAATCAACCTGCTCTTCTGTGTGCTCTGAATTAAGAGAAATTCTCAATCTTTCTGTGCCAATAGGTACAGTTGGATATCTTATAGCGGAAATTAGAATTCCATTTTCATGCAGATAATTTTGGATACATAACAATTTATCCAATCCGTTAATAATAATTGACTTTATCGGCGTTAAATCATACGAAACTAATTGAAAATCAGTTTCTTTAATCCTCTTAATAAAATACGTGATGATTTTTTTTAATTTATCTATTCTACCTTTTTCTTCTATTATTTTTTGTAAATTTTGTAATGATATATGGGCAATGATTGGAGGGATGTTTGTTGTATATATATAGCTTCTCGCAAATTGATTTAGGGCCTCACAAATAATCTGATTTGACATTACAACAGCACCCATACTTGCGCATGATTTCCCAAGTGGAATCACCACACAATCAATATCATCTGGACTTTTAGCATAATCAAGTATTCCCATCCCATTTTCTCCAATTACTCCAAATCCATGCGCATCATCAACTATTAAAAAAGCTCCATATTTTTTGACTAATACTGTTATTTTATCGATTTTACATATATCTCCTTCCATACTAAACACACTCTCTGTAATCACTATCTTCTCACCAGTAGTTTGTGAAAGATATTTTTCTAACGATTCCATATCATCATGTTCATAACGCAAGTGTTTTGCCCTTGAAAGTATTATTCCATCTATGATTGAGGCATGACAAAGCTTATCTGATATAATAGTTGTATCTCTGTTAGCCAAAGTTGAAAGTATCCCAATATTAGCATTATACCCAGAGTTAAAAAGTAATGATGCTTCTCTATTAAATATTTTACAAAATTGATCTTCTAAATTTTTATGTACATTGAAGAATCCAGATATTAAAGCAGATGAAGCACTTCCAGTGCCATAATTTTCTACGCATTCATTTAAATTAGGAGTAAAATTATAGTTTTGTGAAAGACATAAATAATCATTGCTTGTGAAGGATAATAATTGCTTATCATTAATAAGTAGTTGGTTATTCATTTTATGGTGAATAGTTTGTTTATTTCTTGATAATTTTAGTGATTTATTATCATCTAGCTTTTGCATTATTCTGTTATATAGCATCTTAACTCTTAGTAATTTTGCGCATTTAGACCTAGTTTATTTAAAAAATCTAGGTCCCTGTTTGTACTAGAATTATTTGTAGTAAGAAGCTTCTCTCCATAAAAAATAGAATTAGCTCCCGCAAAAAAGCATAATGCTTGCATTTCTTCTGACATTCCATCTCTTCCTGCTGATAATCTAATAACTGATTTGTAAAATATTACTCTAGTGGTTGCTATCATTCTGATAAATTCTATACCATCTAACTTAGTTACATTTTCAAGAGGAGTACCTTTAATAGGAACTAAAAGATTAATGGGAATACTCTTGGGTGGATTTTTTAATTTTGAAAGCTCTACTAATAAGTTAATTCTATCTTCTCTACTTTCTCCCATCCCGATTATACCACCACAACAAACATTTATATCTGCATCCTGAATATTATCTAAAGTATCAAGTCTATCTTGATATGTACGTGTAGTAATTATTTTTTTATAATATTCTTCTGATGTGTCTAAGTTGTGATTATAATAATCCAATCCTACTTCTTTTAGTTGCTTAGCTTGATCTTTGTTGACTGTTCCAAGCGTTGCACACGCTTGGAGTCCAAAACTTTTTATCACCTTTACCATCTCTAATGCTTTTGAAAAATGCTTTTCTGGTGGAGTTTTCCAGCCCGCTCCTATGCAAAGCCTTTTAGAGCCGTTTGATTTCGCCACTTCACAATGCTTTTTTACCTCATCAATATTCATTAATTTTTCAATTTTTATCCCTGTGTTATATTTTGAACTTTGCGAACAATAACCACAATCCTCGGGGCATGCACCTGTTTTTATACTTAATAATGTGCATAACTCAATCTCATTTTTCTTAAAATTTTTTCTGTGTATTGAATGTGCTTCATATAACAAATCCAGGAAAGGCATTTCAAAAACTTCTTTAATCTGTTTGTTGGTTAATTTACTCATATCGAAATAATTTATTTGACTAAGTTTTCTAGATACAATAACTATCATACACCGTCAACCTAAAAAAAGATACTGGTTAACTATAATGCACAGAGTTCATTTCTTTCCATGAAAAAACAAAATCTCAACTATATTTGGCATCCATGTTCGCAAATGAAAGACTATACTAATTTAAAACCATTACGTATAAAAAGTGCTAGCGGAAGCTATATTGAACTTGAAAATGGCAAAAGAGTTATTGACGCAATATCAAGCTGGTGGTGCAAGTTACTTGGTCATGGTCATCCATATATTAAAGCAAAAGTTATTGAACAGATTAATAAATTTGAACATGTCATGCTTGCAAATACAATCAATGAAAAAATTATTGAGTTGTCGGAGAAACTTACAGGCAAAACTAAAAATTTAAATAAAATATTTTATGCAGGTGATGGCTCATGTGCAGTTGAAATTGCTCTTAAAATGAGCCTACATTCTAGAAAAATAAAAGCTCAAAAGCATAAAAACAAATTTATTGCTTTTGAAAATGGTTACCATGGTGAGACAATGGGGGCGCTTAGCGTTAGTGATTTAGGGATTTATAAAAATCCATATAAAGACTTATTATTCGATGTTTATATGGTACAAAATATTCCTTATATAAATTCAAAAGATAATCCATTATGGGATGACTGCTCCGTTCAATGGAAGCTAATTGAAGAAAAATTAGAAAAAATAAAAAACGATGTTACAGCAATAATTTTTGAACCAATTGTGCAAGGAGCAGGTGGTATGAAGATTTACAGTAAAGATCTTTTAGTTAAATTGAAAAGCTGGGCGATAATAAATGATATACATTTGATAGCTGATGAAATTATGACTGGAATCTGCAGAACTGGAAAAATGTTTGCTTGTGAATACGCAAACATAGAGCCAGATTTTTTATGCCTATCTAAAGGATTAACCTCAGGCTGGCTTCCATTTAGCGCTGTTATGATTAAAGATGAAATATATGACCTTTTTTACAATGATTATTCACCAGAAAACTCATTCCTACACTCCCATACTTATTGTGGAAATCCTCTTGGTGTAAGCGCAGCATTGGCAACTTTAGAAATAATTGAAAATGAAAATATTCTAAGCCAAACAAAAGAGCTAGAAACAAAAATGCTCAATCTTATGAACAACATTGCCATAAAAACTGGTAGATTAAAAAATGTACGAGGAATAGGAGGTATTGTCGCGGCTGATTTAATAATTGATGATAATGATAAGAATAAAAGAATTGGATTTGAAATTTTCAAACATGCTGCTCAAGCAGGTGCATTGCTCAGACCTTTAGGCAACACTATATATTGGTTGCCCCCAGTTAACATCAAAGAGCATACATTGGAAGAATTAAGCCAGATTACAGAATACTCAATTACTTCGTGCTTTAAATGATAAAAGAAGTTTCTTTTTTAATGATTTCAGAAAGTTCCTGATCTTTTGAAAAAAACGGTGAATGATCAGTGTCTAAAGTATAAATTTTTGCTCCAGGAAATTGTTGTTGCATTTGTCTTTGAGTCACTATAGGCATAGCATTATCATTCGTGCACTCAACATAAACTCTATTTATTGAATAAAATTCTTCGCAATAATTATGTTTGTAAGCAAAAGGAATTCCGGAATTCAATTCACTTAAATTTCTTAAAGCAACCTCTACATCCACTTCAGAACTTTGATTATAAAATAATTTAATTATCTTTGCTTTTTCAATAATATTTAACTTTATAAATTGCCCTTTTGTGTCTGGAATCACCAAATTTTCTAATCCCTGCTCTCTCATAAAATTAAAATAATGCTCCTCCATAAAATAATCAATCGCGCATTTATTTTCTGCGCACATAGAAGCAGCAACATAAATTATCTTTTCAATTTTTGAGGGAAATTTATTAGCTATGAAGCTAGCAATGCTCCCTCCCATACTATGCGCTATGATAATGAATTTTCCTTTAGTGCTATTAATTAGATTTTGTATATTAGATGTATATTCGTCAAAATTTTTAGCTTCATGCTCTTTGCTAAAACCATGACCAACATTATCCAATGCATAAATTCTGCAATCATCTAATATACTGGAATTAACAATTTTGTACCAACAACCACTCCAATGCCAAGCACCATGTATAAATAGTAAATTGCCCACTACGCTTTTTACTACTTGCATGGATTAATAAGTGTTTGGCTAGACCAAGATTTTGTTATTATATTATTATTCTTATCAATAATAACCCTGCATATCCTCTGTGGCTTATTCCCGACAGTAGTAAACCCATCTTTACACACGCCATCAATATAAACGTCTTTAATAACTAAACCCACTTCATCTTGTGGAGAGGCAGGATATGTAGTGTTTACATTGTCTGTGATGGCTAATTGAGTGCCAATCTTCATATTGTAATTACTTGTATCAAAAATTGCATTTCCAAGAAATGGAGCAGTATTAGTATTTGTCCCACAACCGCCTTCTCCCACAGTAAATCTGCAACCATAATGAACCGACCCAATTGGAAAATTACCATCTAATTTTCTATAAGGCTTTGACTTACCATCATCAAGAGATGGAGGGGCAGTATCAATCACAGAAAATTGTTTCCCTGGCGACGGATATCCAAGATTCTTCATCAATTTTTTATCAATTGCCTGTACATTTGCATTTACGCCTGTATTTTTTAAATTTGGATTTGCCCCTAAATTCTTCGAATTACCTTTATCTCCATATAAATACTGGTTTATAACGATATATTTACTTTTAAAATCTAAGACCTGAGCATCAGTTAATCCTTTAATCTTATCAGGAAGAGGGGTTTCTAAACAGATTTTACCATCGCTTGATAAGCATTTTTCATTTTCCAAATTCATTGATGCATCGCATTCTCCATATAATTGATCAGTATTTCCATATTTTGTAGATATATTAAATTTATCCTTTGTAAAATCAACATATCTTGTTAAAGAGGAGATATCATCTCTTCCTAATTGCATAAATGAGCCAGGAATTTCAGCACAAATTTTATCCGCCTTATCAAAAAAATCAGGCCAATTTGTATCCAAATTTACACATATTGCACTGTTCTTTTGTTGTTCTAACTTATATACTCCAGGGCAATACGCTTTCTCTGCTTCATTAAATTCGCTAGGATTATTATTACAGCTTATTGAGTTTTTCTCTACATCTACAATTGGCAAAGGATTATGTTTAAAATCATAGCATTTATTATCCCTTTTGCATGAATCTCTATCTCTATCGCCAGCAGGGGTATTATATGTCACACACATACTTTGTCCTCTTTGCATGCTTGTAGGGCTACTATCAATGCACTGGCTCTTGTCATTCACATAATAAAAACAATCCTCACAGTTGTTTTTTAAGACGCCTGTTTGATCTGCCCTACCAAGTATAATTGGAGGATAAAAATACGTTTTACTAAAATTTTGCGGACGAATTTTTTCAATACCAATTGCTGTATAGTCCACACTCTTCCCATCATTATCGACAAATTCAGGAATTACCGCGCTAAATTGAACTCCATAAATATTAACCAAATCTTTCCCAGCAACAATTTGATCTTTTTGACTTGGATCAGGATTTTTTCGATAGCAACTATAATAATCCCTTAAGCCCTTACCTTCTCCTGGAAACTCTTTTATTAGTTTTTTAGTTGCAGGATCCTTTAACTGAATCTTTACAGAATGAAAAATAGATGGTTTGTTATCACTATCCGGGCAATTATTGTCAATGTAATAATCATGAACTGTATCAATAATTATTGTTCCTTTTGGTTTAGGCCTATCTATACAACCGATATTACTTGAGGGCTTATCCTTAAGGCCAGCGCAAATTTTTGTTGGATCAGCTGGTTGAATAAACGGACAATATACATCTCCTAGTGTGAGTACACTATCAGAACAACTCTTTGAATCTTTTTCAAGATCATAAGTCAAAGGAATATATGGACCAACATTCTGTCCTGCACTATCTATGACTTTAAGGAGAATTTGAGGTTTTAGAAAACTACTTTCATCGGGCGTCTTATCCGTAGCAACAGCCACTGAACTTTTAGGTACAATAATTTTATTATATATGTCAGGCGCTGGATTTAATGGGATATCTATACAGCCAATTTCAGTTCCATTTGTAAATGCTTTGGCAAGAAATGTAGGGGAATAATATACACAAACTCTTTTTGGATCCTCTTTGCCATTTGTAGTCTTAGCATAATCAATATATGAATAATTTGAACCCCAAAAAACGGTTTGAGAATTATTAGATCCTCTTTTTTGTAACGAAAAAGTAAGCTCAATTGTATCTCCCCAGCTACCACTTGCAGAACCCTCATCCCACGTTACTCTACCAAACGGATGCTTCCATGAAAAATCCGTCCATTTTGGTGATCCACAATTTGTAGTGCCATCCCACCATCTCCACCAACAATACTGCCTTACAAACTTTAAATCCATGTTTAAAGGATCATCTGAAGTCCTATAAAACATTTCTCTTTCACCAACGGTTGGAAAATAATCTTTGCAAATACCTTGAACACCTAGATCATCACTTACAGAGTAAAGCCTGTTTCCATAATCTTGATTATCCCCGCCACAATAAACATCATTACAATTCTCTCCTGAAACATTTTTCTTTAGCCACTGCATGCATAATATCTGATCAGGGTCGGAAACACCGTATGAATAGACTTTTGGGTTACTAAAAAATAGCAAGAATAAAAATGCACTTAAAAATTTCGTAACTCTAATCATAGATTGGTTCAACTTCTTATATTCATATATTAAAGTGTTATTTCTGTTTTTTCAACATTATTATTTTGTAATTACTTTCTCATCGCTCTTTATTAAACTTCCGTTCCGTTTATGAATTATATCTTCTCTAAAATGATGTGCTTCAGTGACAGACTGATGTTCTTTAGTTACAGACTGATATACTAGAGCATTCTTAGCACTAGGATTGATCATCTCAGTCATCTTAACACTAACGCCTTTGTCACTATCACCTTTAATTATATCAGATACCGACTGTTGATGTGTACCTGAATGCTTTTTCAATTTATCACCTTCTTCCCTAATTATATCTTTTACAGAATGATGTTGCGGTATAACAATTGGCTCTATATGATGATGGTTTATCTCAGTCATCTCAATATCTTTGCCCTTTCCATCCATTTGCTTTCCATCCATTTGTAATAATTTATCTTTTTTAAAAGCATTTAAATTTTGCAATTCATCATCTTGGGTAGTTTTTTCCACATTCTCTCTATGACTAAGTGGAGCAAAAAATTTTCCATGTTGTTGCGAACTAAAGCTATTTAAAAATAAATTACCAAAATCTTGAACAAATCCCACTTCTGGTTTGTACCCCGTAAGATTAACATCTTCGCATTTCTTTGTTTCAACTTTCAATGCCTTTTGCATTTCCTCATCAGATTCATATTTTTTTCTACCACATGATATTTCTGCTTCTTTAATACTTAATATTTTTAACAAGTCTTGATTTGAAAGTTTATCGATGTATTTATCTTCAATTCCTAATTCTTTTTTTAGATATTGAATTAATTTTCCTTCTTTTTCTGAAACTTCGCTATCAAGTAAATCTTTATTTTTTCTATAATCAGCTTCTCCAAAATAGCTTGATCCATTAACCAACATCAATGAAGTTGAGCTCAGCGCTATAGACGCTGGATTTAACGATAATATACTCAGCACCCAATTTGCAACCCCAGTTAAGCCAAAATACCTAATTTTTCCAGAAATAATATTTACAATTTTCTTATCTTTATTGGCAGGTGCATCAGAAATATTTTTTTCAATAATATTCATTATTTCTTGATTAACCATTTCCTTCAACTTAGGATTAACAGGCTTTCCTAATGCTTTTTCAATTTTTATTGTTTTTTCAATTTTTTGATCAAGACTATCTAACAGCAAATCTTTTTGTTGCGTCCTCTTTATTGTCCTCATACGAAGAGTTGCTCTAATGCGCGCAATAGAGTAACTTACCATTGTTACTGCTGCTATTGTGGCACCGACGGCTATTCCAAGTGGAGATGATAAGGTTGTAATTGCACCAAAAACAATCAATATCGTTCCTACTCCCGGAGACGTGATAAAATCCAAGAATTTATCAAAAAATTTCCTTATTTTAGTTTTTTTCTTAATTTCTGGTTCAGCTTGCTCATTTTCATTGGCTTGTGTTTTAGCTAAACGTTCCGCAAGCTTAAGCCCAATATTCGCCTCTCTTGCGTCGCCAATTCTACCAAAAATTTCCTTAATAACTGATATAATATCCACTTTCATTACCAATAAAGTCACTTACATTATCCTAATAAGTCTGTTGCACTTAATCAATTTAAATTTTAACTTGTAATTGAACAAACTTATTGAAAAAATTTATTATTCCCTATAAAAACTCCATATGAGATATAATTATTCAGTCTATATTGGTAGATTTCAACCTTTTCATAATGGCCATATGAACGTTATTATAGAGGGTTTAAAAATTTCAAACAATATCATAATTATGTGCGGTTCTAGCAATCAAACCAGAACATTAAAAAATCCTTTCACATGCGATGAAAGAAAAAAATTCATATTAGATAGTTTTTCTAAATCATTTCAAGATAGAATGTATATTGAACCCTCAGAAGATTACGAAAATGATATTGAATGGGTGAAAAATGTTGAGAAAAAAATTCAAAAAATAATTAACACTACTTCAGAAAATAAAATAGCTCTAATAGGTCATACAAAAGATGATTCTTGTTATTATCTTAAGTTATTCAAAAAATGGAAGTACTTAGAAATGCAAAATTTTGCACAAATAGACGCAACCTATATAAGAAATATATTCTTTACTAACGATAAATGTAAAATTGAAGCTATACTTCAAAAGCTAGTACCTAAAGAAGTGCTAAAATTTATGCTTGATTTTATGGACACAAAGGATTACCAAGATTTGCTAAATCTTTATAAAGTACAATATGCATAACATAATACTCAATACTGATTCTTATAAAACTTCTCATTACTTGCAATATCCTAAAAATACGGAATATTTATCGTGTTATATCGAATCTAGAGGTGGCAAATTTGATAGCACTTTATTTTTTGGATTACAAATGTTTCTCAAAAAATATCTCTGCAAAAGGGTAACAAAAAAACATATTGATGAAGCAGAAAAAGTAATACAATTGCATGGATTGCCATTTAATAGAGCTGATTGGGAATATATAGTTTATAAACATGATGGTTTTTTACCAGTTGCTATAGAAGCTGTGCCAGAGGGAACAATTGTACCAAATAAAAATGTACTTTTGCAAATTACAAACACAGATCCTAGATGTTATTGGCTACCAACATACTTAGAAACAGCACTTTTAAGAGCAATTTGGTATCCTAGTACAGTAGCAACATTATCCTATGAATGTAAAAAAATTATAAGAAAGTACCTTTTAGAAACAGCAGATGATTTAGATAGGTTAGATTATATGCTTGCTGATTTTGGCGCAAGAGGAGTTAGTTCTTATGAATCCTCAGCAATTGGAGGAGCATCACATCTAGTTAATTTTTACTCAACTAGCACAATGTCCGCATTCCAATATATCAAACGCTATTATGACGCAGATTTAGAAAAATATAAAACCATCCCTGCAGCTGAGCATTCAACAATAATTTCCTGGGGAAAAGATTGTGAAATTGATGCCTATCACAATATAATTAATGAATTTGCAGATTATCCTGCATATGCCATCGTAAGTGATTCTTATGATTATTGGAACACTATTAATAACATTTTTGGGGGGGAATTTAAAGAGTGCATTTCTAATTCTCACAACACATTAATTATACGTTCAGATAGTGGAGATCCAGTAGAAATTGTATTAAAAACTATCGAAATTTTAATGACAAACTTTGGATATGAAGTTAATCAAAAAGGATACAAAGTCTTAAATAAATTTATTCGTGTTTTACATGGCGATAGAATTTCACTGGAAAAAATACAAGAAATCCTTGAGGAATTAAAATCCAAGAACATAAGTGCAGAAAATGTTTCATTTGGCATGGGCGCTTCTCTTTTACAAAAAATCAATAGAGATACTCAACAATTCGCAATGAAATTATCTGCAATTAAAAAACAAAATAGCGATTGGGAGGGCGTTTGTAAATCTCCTATAACAGAGCCAAAAAAACATTCAAAATACGGTAGATTAGCACTCATTAAAAAAGACAATAGTTTCTATACTACTAATTGTAATTTAATTGAGGATGAGAATAATTCCTTAATTCCAGTATTTAAAAATGGCAAAATCCTAAACGAAATAACTTTTTCAGAAATCAAAAAAAACGTAAGTATATTTTAACTTGATGCAATTGTGAGTTGTATGGTAGCGTGTTTAGTAATAGATAATTTTTAGAAAATTTATATTATGTACAACATTTTATCAGTAGATGGCAGAGGTGCTACTCAAGCCTTGATTGCAACAAAAATAATTCAAATAATTGATGAAAAACTAAAACAAATTACGGGAGCGGGCATAAAGCATTTTGACCATATATCCGCCTCTTCAACTGCATCTTTTCCTATAGCTTTAATCGCATATACACAAAATCCAAAAGAAACATACGACATTGTTAAAAATGATTTTCAAAATGTATTGGAGCCTATCGATACATCTTCTAACTATCTTACCTATTATTTCAATACAATTAAATCCAAGATGCAAACTCCTTATACTTTGGATCATTTAGACGATTTATTGAAGAATTTTTCCAAAATCAGCATGGGAGAAAGTAAAATTCCACTACTTTTGCTAGCTGCTAAAAATTCACACAAATTAGAAACACACTATTTTTCATCTACAGTTGATAAAGATATGTCATTATCAGAGGTTATTAAATCTTGCGTAGCTGACAAATTACATTTCCCAGCACATAAATTAACGAATCAAGGTTATTTTGATCACTCTTTTATATCTAAATCTTCTTTAGGGGAAAGTTTGTCATATATTACCAAAACCCAAAATTTAACTGACCACTCACTTTTAGTTGTTAACATAGGTTTTGATAATTTAAACATCAGGGATTATTTAAAAACAGAAGCTACAAAGGACAAAATCAGCCCTACGAATCTTTTAGATATAAAAATGTCTTCTGGTGTTGATATGAACATTAATGCGAATAGATTTCTAAAAGGTAATTTTTGGAACATAGTTGTCACTCAAGAAAACGGCATACTAAAAGAGGTACATAAGTTTGACAATATTTTAGACGATGCAAAAATAGAATCTATCATTAAAAGTTCAAAAATCTGTAGCAATATAAAGGACAAATGCACACCTTTTTATGAGGGAATTGATGAATTGATAAACGATGGTTTATTGAACAATTCTTCTCTTACAAGTGAATTAGATACACTTATAAAAGAATTAGATAATTATACTTCATAAATCATGTTTATTCTTGACCAAAACGAGTATTTGGAATAGGCTATTCCTTGCTCTGGCCGAGTAGCAAAGTGGTAATGCAGCGGATTGCAAATCCGCTATGAGCCAGTTCGATTCTGGCCTCGGCCTCATAATTTATGGTTGAGAAGATTAGTGAAAATAACCCATATAAAGTCCAGGCAAATTTTTGATAGTAGAGGTGATCCCACTGTTGAAACAGATTTAGTTATAAATAACAATTTTATTGGAAGAGCAGCAGTTCCTAGTGGAGCATCCAAAGGTATATGTGAGGCAATAGAATTAAGAGATAAATCTCCAAATTATAATGGCAAAGGTGTTTTAGATGCCGTTAGTAAGATTAATAATGAGATAAAAAGCAAGTTGCTGAATATGCGCTTTAACTCACAAGAGGCTTTAGATAATTTCTTAATTGAGCTAGATGGGACAATCAATAAATCCAAACTTGGAGCTAATACTATTTTATCAATTTCAATAGCATTTGCGAAAGCAAGAGCTAATTTTGAAAATAAACAACTATTTCAAACTATAAATAGCACTAAATCCTTTTCTCTACCCAAGCCAATGTTAAACATCATTAATGGTGGGGCACATGCTGATAATGGATTGGATATTCAAGAGTTTATGATAGTACCAATAAAACACACAAGTATTAGTGAAAACTTAAAAATTGCCTGCGAAATCTTTCACTCTTTGAAAAAAATTTTAAAAAACAATTCTTTTAGAGTTAACACTGGTGATGAAGGTGGTTTTGCTCCAAATATTAAAACCAC
This sequence comes from uncultured Alphaproteobacteria bacterium, assembly GCA_903887235.1. Classification (GTDB taxonomy): domain Bacteria; phylum Pseudomonadota; class Alphaproteobacteria; order Rickettsiales; family Midichloriaceae; genus Aquirickettsia. The sequence goes on from CAISOX010000054.1 coordinate 13,493, forward strand.
AAATCAAGCATTAGACCTTATTTCTCAGGGCGTAGAATTAGCTGGCTACAAACTTGGAGAAGAAGTATGCTTAGCCTTAGATATAGCTGCAAATGAACTCTATAAGAATGGTAAATATTATTTCAGTGGGGAAAATTCCATATTTACCAATGTTGAATTGTTGAAATTTTATGAAAATTTGTGCAGTAGTTACCCAATTATTTCAATTGAAGATCCATTTTTCGAAAAAGATATAGAAGGATGGAAACTATTAAATGAGAAACTAGGGGGGAAAATTAATATTGTGGGAGATGATTTGTTTGTAACAAATCCTGCTAAATTACAAGAAGGAATTGATAATAAATTAGCTAATTCAATATTAATTAAAATGAATCAAATTGGAACATTGACAGAAACATTACAAAGTATTGAACTTGCGAAAAATAATAATTTTATCCACATTATATCGCATAGATCAGGAGAAACCGAAGATACTACAATTGCACATATTGCAGTTGCAACAAATAGCCCATTTATTAAAACAGGTTCAATTTCAAGAACCGATAGGGTTTGCAAATACAATGAATTAATTAGAATTGAAGAATTAATTGCTTAAACTATATTTATGAACTTTACTATTGAAAGAAAAAATTTTTCACCTACAATCATCCTTATATTTATGATTAAGCGCAATCAATGGAATTAGCAAATAAAATTTTTAGTAGATTTTTCGGCAAAAAAGTAGGTGAGGATGAATTTGGTAATATATTTTATGAGTCAAAAAAGTTATCTAGGTATTTTGGAAGATATATGCGCTGGGTATCGTATAATGGGATTCCTGAACCTACCAAAGTGGATGCCGAGTGGTATGGTTGGTTGCATCATCAAGAAAATGAAGCTCCTTCAAGTGAAAAATCAATAAAACATAAATGGGAAAAACGTAGAGATTTGAATTTGACTGGCTCTAAATTTTCTTATTTTCCTCCAGGTCATTTTTTGTCAAAAAGTAAGACAAAGCCAAAATCGACTGGTGATTATACCAAATGGGTACCTAAATAATTTATTAATTAGCGATGTAATTTTTATGAAAAACGTTTTTGAAATTATAGTTGGTTTTTTGGTTATCTTTATAGCTGTAATTTTTAGTTATTTTGTCTATCAAACATCTGAGCAAAAATTAGATAAGCATAATCAATATGTGATAAATGCCAATTTTGACAATGCAGACGGTATCAAAGTTGGCAGTGAAGTCAAAATTAGTGGGGTGATAATTGGAAAAGTCATATCGCAAATTTTGGATTATGATACATATTCAGCCCAGGTTAAATTTCTCGTGGATAAAAAAATAAAATTACCTGAAGACAGTTCTGCCCAAATAGTAAGTTCAAATATCTTAGGTGATAAATATATATCAATCACACCTGGTACTGAAGAAAAAGTGTTAGCAGATGAGGATACAATTGAGTTTACACAGTCTTCCATAAACCTAGAAGGAATGATAAGTAAATTTATATTTGGTCTTAAAGACAGTAATAATTCTAATAGCTCTAGTCAAATAGATGATAACAGTTTTTTAGGTAACAATAAATCAGATGAGCAAAATTCAGACGAACAAAATTATATCTTTAATGATTCAGGCACAAAAAATTCAATCGGTTAGAGTAGTATTTTGCATAATTTTAGTTTTTCTATTTAGCTCCATAGCTATTGAAGCAACTGACCAACAAGAAAAATTAGATTCACCATTTAGCGTTCTTGAAGAAGATATTTATAAATCAAATAACGGGGAAATTGATATAATAAATCAACCTATAATGAACGGTAAATCAGAGCAATGTGACTCTGCTAAAATTAGATTGTTAAATTATAATGCCGGTAAAAATAGCTATATAACAATAGCAGTGAATGAAGAATATAAATTTAATGAAGAAACCATTATTGCACTAAGAGAATGTAAAAAAGATTCTAAAGATATATTAAATCCATTAAGTTTTGCTTTTATTGAAATTAAAAATGCTGATAAAGTACTTTTCGTGGGTTGGATTTTTTCAAAAAACACTTCTATTTCTTTGCCAAAAATTGATGACCAATACGTTTATTTAAGTAACTGTAATTGTAAAAAAAGCTCAAATAGTGAAGAAGGGTCTCATTAATCTTTTTCTTCCACGTACTACAGAAAAAATAGGACCTACAAAATTAAGGACTTTACCAGTATATCACCTTTCAGAATAGATAGCATTTTTTGCTCTTAAACATTTGCACAATACACTTTTAGCCACCGTCCATCGGTCTCATCGACCCCATTAAATCACCTATTTGATCTGCTGTAAAATCTATATCTGGATTATAAATATCATCACCATCATAGTAATTATTGATTATTATATTATCTTCATAGGGATTATTGATTATATTATTATAATGCAAAAAATCTGTATTGATCATAATATGCCCATCTTCAGATGCCGAAGAGCTATAAGTATCATTCATCTCTTTCATGTACTTAAAAAACAATAACAAAAAATGATTAATGAGCAATCCACTTGGTACTTTATCAACAATCGCATTACTATTTTCCATTATTATAAGGATTTTGAGTTCACAAGGTATATGCTTACATGATAATATAAAAAAAGTTTTTTGCAAATATTAAAATATACTAACTTTTGGCATTGTTAACTAAAGAGAGGTAAGAACAGAGGTGGTCCTAGTTGGTTGGACAGTAATGCAGCTGATTTAAGGATAAATTCCATGTTTAAAATTAAGCTGCAAACTTGTTATTCTTTGGCTTTAAAGCATTTGAATCACCTCCATGGTAAACCTCTTCTGGAGTAAGTCCAGCAAATGTTGAGAGGTCTATTGTTATTATAAAACCTAAAGCCAGTTATCAATAGCTGCTCTTAATTGACTAACATGATCAAACTCTTGAAGATATATGCATTCATATTTAAGAGACCTCCACAATCTTTCGATAAAAACATTATCCATCCAGCATCCTTTGCCATCCATAGATATTTGTATATCATGGCTTTTGATTATGTTTGTAAAGTCATTACTGGTAAATTGAGCTCACTTCACTCCATACCTCCCTGATGGCTCGCTCAACGTCGCTTCCTCACTAATTGCTGATAGCGCTACTTTTGTTTTGAATACTGGGCTGTATTTTTTCTTTTTACTCTTTTTTTACTCCGATATTTTATTTATTTTTTTATCAGAATTTATCTTTTCCTTCCTGTCCTGTTTTTTAACACCCCTCTGAGTCTCCATAATCTTTTTTCGGCACCGTCATGTATCTCTTTTTAGATGTCAACTCCACAATTCCAATTATATTTGGTATTACAATTCGTCTTGCACTCTGACCATCGATCCGTCTACCTCTTTGTCTAAGCATATTTCGGTGTTACCTAAAAGCGGCTCAAAAGAACGAAATACATCTGGTGTCAAAATTACTTGCTTGTGAACCGACTCTTTAATTTCTGCAACATTATTGGAGACTTCAACATTTTGATATAATGTAACATCCAGTATTGGAGCAGACCCATCTTGTGGAATTTGCACAATCCAAGTTGCCAACGTTTGCTCTAAATCCTTACCTACATTATACCTAAATAAACTGTCATTAGGTCCATTGGTTTGATCATGCGCGTAAGCTAAGTACTGATCTATGGTATTGGTATTCTTATCACTACCTAACAACGTTTTTAGCATGTCCAACCTTGAATAAGTGCTTGGATATGGCTTCACATTGTATTGCGAAAATTTTCCAGATACATTGTAATGATTTGTATGCATAATATATCCATTGTCGTCCTGCGTAGTAATACTATACTCATTAGTGGTGGTGCCAGAAGTGTTGCATTTGCCTTGAGGCTTTGGTGCAATTTCAACGTAGATAATTTCTTTTTTATCGGCCAACATATAAAATGCTGGTGCGGCTTTTGAAAAAAGGCTTTTTGCACTACCTTTTAAATCTTCTACGGAGTCATGGTGCAACAAGGTATCTTTTATAATATCTGAAGCACTACGATCACCTGGGCACTTGTGCGGAGCTTCTAATAGCGTACTTTCTGCAAGTGATGTCATGACCAATCCAATTTCATTTACTCCTGCTTTAGTAGCAAAACTTCCGTCGCGATTTTTTAAAAACAATCCTATATAACTATAGCCAGATTCATATTTTACCAATTCGACGTATTGAGGTGCTGCTGTTTCATCTCGATTTTTTACTAGTATAACGTTACCAGGTTTACCAGAATCAACATGCCCCCAACCTGAACATGCTATAGACTGCTCAATCAGGTTTGAAATTGCAAATAATCCAATGAATTGAAATATTGTAGACATAAATACCCCTCTTAAAATTAATACTCACTAGCCAGTGTGATTATGCTATTTTTAAAAGTCAACAAAATAAATCATCTATGTCTGCTATCTTTCAAGTTTCGAAAGAGGTCTATCAAATCTCATTATTCCACTCTCGTTTTAACTTGGCACATGACAGCCTGCCACTTTAAGTGTATGATTATGTTAATATAAATAGTTTGGTCTGGCCTAAAATATGGTGAAGATTTATAACAAGATAATTTATTGGTTGCGGTTGTTTGAAAAGGTTTTACTGATAGGAATTCATAAAATCTGTTTAAATTCAGTATATTTTATTTTTTTTCTTTCAGTGATATTCATTATATTTCTTTATACTGGAATGACAAGTTGTTACCATTTATGGCCTGTAGATCCCATAGGTGGATTTTTGCTTATGATTATGGCGCCCGGTTTGTTTTTTATAATGATGGGTATTTTAATTTTAATAAGAATTATAGTTGGTTTGAGAATGAGTAAATTGGGTTATTGTAA
>CAISOX010000055.1 GCA_903887235.1 uncultured Alphaproteobacteria bacterium
GATATCCGCTCATGCATCTTTAACACTTCCTGATGAAGAAAAGTTTCATCTTTCTCCTCATATGCTAAGGCATACCTTTTTAAAAAGAATTGCTGATAAACATGGCATCCATATTGCTCAAAAAATGTCTGGTAATGCCTCCATATCTCAAATATTTCGTTATACCAAACCTTCTCAAGATGAAATCGATAACATCTCTCATAATCTTAATATTTGATTTTTTTGATTTATATAATTTAAATTAACGCCTGATTCGTTAAGTTTATACTTTCTTTGTGCCACCCTACCCTTTCATTTCTATTTTATTTCCAATAGTAAACTTGACAGTAACATTAGCTGAATTTGAAAATACAGTTATTAGATAAAGAGCCAATTCTAGAATTAAAGCCACTAGAGCAAGATGCCGTGTTGGTGATTATCCTACTAAACTAAATCCTAAAATCATTGCCAAGGCAAAAGCCGTGACCAAGATATATAAGTAAAATACCCTGTACCAACTACATAATGGACTACAGAACTACTTTTAGCGACGAACTTCCGTTATATATAGGTATTAGGCGGATGCCAGAATTTTTATTGCCAACAGTAAGAATGATCTTTATAATCTTAAATAACAAATTTGTTTAGTAGATATAAAACATGCAAGCAGAAAATCAAAATTTTACTACAGAGGAACTTGAAGAACTTCAGCGAGTTGCTCAAAATTCTATAAATAATGTAGTAGAGCAAACAAAAGAAGACATAAAAGCTATAGGTAATAGGGTGCATGAACAATCGTTTGAGGCAAGAGTGGAAGAGCATTTGTTATCATTACAAGAACAAGGACTTACTTTATATGTATCAGAGCATGATAGTCAAATTTTTCTAAATGTACTAGAGCAATATTCAGAGTTGTTTAATAATATCACCGATACTAATGTATAATAAATCTCTAGTTAGAAAGTAAAAAATATTATTTAGATACTAAGAAAATATTTTATGTTTAATCAACTTTATTATGATCAATTTAATAAAACTTATGCTGAACAAGTAGCTTTAGGCCACCTACATTTGGATGGTATAAAATATATATATTATTCTCAAAATCGTAATTACTTTGATTTTTATAAAAATATAATACCTCTTACGCGTTACATCTCAGTGAAAGATTAAAAGACCTAGAAGGTGTAAAACACGTTAGTGCTAAAATAGCTAAGAATTATTCTGATTATTTATATAATAATTCTTTGACTCTTCAAGCACAGCTTAATAAGGCTATAGAATTCAGAGATTTAAATTGGATAAAGCATGTTGTTATGAGTTTAACAATTTTTTAATTAAGTTGTTATTTTACTCTCTTTTATTAATAAGAGTTCCAGGTCTCTGAGCTTTTGCATTAGCTCTTACAGTAATTTTACTTGATATTGATGTCATGTACCAAGTTAAACAATTAAGCTGAACAAGTTTAAGATATGCGTCTTATTACTTGCAGAAAAATTACTATTGATTTGTAAGCGCATGTTTGTTAGACTAGGCTAAGTTAATCTAAATAATTTTTTTGTATGCATGTTACTAATATACATAATGCGAAAACTAATTTCTCTAAATTCTTAAAATTGGTTGCAGAAGGAGAAGAAGTCATAATTTGTTCTTCTAATAAACCTATAGCAAAATTAGTTTCTTATAAAACAGAGACTGCACCAAGAATTCCTGGACTACTGAAAAGTAAAATTATTATAAAAAAAGATTTTACTACACTACCTAATAATTTCTTAAAATTTTTTAAGTAAAGAAAATGAAGTTTATATTAGACACACATATTTTGTTATGGTGGCTTGTTGATGATAAAAAACTTTCGTTCCAAACAAAGGAAATAATTACAGATTCAAAAAATATAATTTATGTTAGTTCTGTAAATATCTGGGAAATTGAAATCAAAAAATCTTTAGGGAAACTCAAAGCCCCAGAAATAGATTCAAAAATTATTGCCGATTGCCAATTTGAGGAACTTCCTGTTCGTATAAAACATGTTATAGTTTTAAAATCACTTCCTAATCATCATAACGATCCATTTGATCGATTATTAATATGCCAAAGTATAGTAGAAAAAGCTAAATTACTTACAGATGATAATTTAATAACAAAGTATCAATTAAATGAGTTTTAAATATACATTATCAGCGCTAGACCAATTAGCTAATAAAACCCTATATCTTTAACCAAGATGCTTCCTGTTGCTTATTATAGAGTGCTCAAATTTTTAGCAACTAGAAAGGGAGAAGAAGCTCCTTATATATAGACCTGTAATATGATTAATGCTACCTTATTTGTAATACGAATTGCTTTAAAATACATGTATGGAGAGTAAAGTAAATGTAGATAATAGAGGTAGAGTATCGTTGCTTCTCAATATAAAAAAGGAATTAAATTTATTAAATGAGGATACAGTTATATTACGCGTTATCAATGGAGAATTAAAAATGCTACCTATGTCACATTTAATCAAAGAAATACAAAGTAATTTTATTAAATATAAAAAACATAACGTTTCTATGGTAAAGGAATTTATTAAAATGAAAAGAGAAGATGTAGCATTAGAAAAATGACCTTAAACTTAAATATAAAAAATATGGAGAATTTTAGAAATGTGATTTTAGACGCATCATCATTAATAGCTTTTGTTTATGCTGAACAAGGACATGAGGTTGTTGCAGATATTTTACATTGCTCTGTAATGTCAACGGTGAATATCTCAGAAGTAATTAAATATATGATAAACTACAATGTACAAATAAATGAAATAGATAAATTATTCAGCGAAAGTCTTAGTAAAATAATAGATTTTAATAGAAAACAATCTTATATGGCAGCAGAATTAGTGCAATATGCTAAAAAGTACGGATTATCATTTACAGATAGAGCTTGTATAGCTCTCTCGCTTGATACTGATTATCCTATTTTTACTGCTGATAAAATATGGAAAAAACTTGAGATAGAAAATGTTGATATTAATTTAATAAGATAATTTCATGCCAATAGACCACGCGTGGATGTCAATTCAAGATCAAAATCTTAAAATGCAAATTCAATCCTTAAAAAAGAAGTATGCGAATTTAATTTGTCTAATAGTTAATAGTAAATGCCACAGATTATAGTCTCGCCACATGGGAAATTATATTTAGAAGTAGATCGCAATTTAAGCGAGTATGCTGACTTATGTGATGCTTTTGCTCGTGGGAATGGCCATGGCTTATTATTTCTTGATATTGCTGACGCTCACATAACTGAAGAAGAATCTTTTGCTTATTGGAAAGATTTTATGCGGCTTTATATATCACTTTTTGCAGCGATACCAAATCTTGAACAGCACAATTTCTTCAAATATCCAATAAATATTGAATTACAAAAAGATGACTTAAAGAGATTTTTGCTCACAATCCCTCCTATGAAAGGAGCTGAATATGTCAACGAAGAATACTTACTAAAATTATGGAAAGAGGTAGAGGAAGCCCTAATAATTGAAATCAAAGCTTTTGATAAAGGCATAGCCGCATTCTTTGCTGCACGTCATTCAGATTTGAATTTGGTTGGGCGAGTGTGTTTCCATTTAGCTGAAAATAAAAACTCAAACGATACACCTTTTGCTTTTCTTGCTACTTACGCACAGCAAGGAGGGGATGGTAAATCAAAGCATTTACCACTTAACTACGCCCTTAAAGAGTATTCTGCCGCAAAACAGAAAAATATGTTACTACGTTTATTAGCACCGATCCATAAAGCATCTCAAGAAAGTAATTTTTTACAAACCTATGTTGATTCTGGTGATATTTACCATGCCCTGGCGTGGACACCAGCTGAAGCTTATAAATTTCTAAAAGACAGTCCGTTATTTGAAAAAGCTGGAATAGTTGTTAAAATCCCAAATTGGTGGAAACAAAAGCAGCTAAGTAAACCAACGATAAAAATATCGATCGGAGAGGATGAGCCAGTTGGCATTGGTTTTAATGCATTAATTGATTTTGATGCGTCCCTTCTACTAGGTGATATAAAATTAAATGAAAAAGATATAGAAGAATTACTTCTTAGAAACGAAAACCTGGTATTTTTCAAAGGCCAATGGGTGGAGGTAGATAAACGAAAACTAGAAGATTTACTGCACAATTGGAAAAAGCTTAATAAACAAATGAATAACGACGGCATCACATTTGCAGAAGGCGTCAGATGGCTTTCTGGTATGGATAATGCAAATGGCAGCATTGATGGTAGTTCTGAATCTAACTTTACTAGAGTTACTTGTGGTGAATGGTTGGAAAAAACACTAAAAGCCATTAAAAATCCCGAAACAACTAGAAATATCGAAGAGCTATTATGTGGTCATTTACATGCAACATTGCGACATTATCAAGTTCAAGGAGTAACATGGCTTCACATGCTTAATCAACTTAAGCTTGGGGCAATTTTGGCAGATGATATGGGCTTAGGTAAAACTATACAAGTGATCTCACTGTTATTACTCAAAAAGCTTCACGATGCTCACTCAGATAAATTAGCATCACTTTTGATTGTACCAGCCTCTTTAATAGGAAATTGGAAAGCAGAAATAGATCGTTTTGCTCCATCCCTAAAGTATTGGGTTGCACACGCATCAGAAAACAAAGGATTAAAAGATGATGCGTTTCCTAGTGATGATTTTGATCTTTGTATTACAACATATGGCTCAGTTATGCGGCTAGAACGTCTAACGTCACATAATTGGAATCTCATTATTATCGATGAAGCGCAAGCTATTAAAAATCCAGAAGCAAAACAAACCAAAGCCATAAAAGCTCTAAATGGAGTACATAAGCTCGCTCTTACTGGCACTCCGATTGAAAACAGATTATCTGATTTATGGTCAATTTTTGATTTTATATCACCAGGGTTACTTGGTTCAATTAAAAGCTTTAGTAATTTCATAAAAAAGAATAATAAAGAAGATAACACGGCTTATGCAGCGTTACGTTCGTTAGTTAACCCATATATTTTAAGGCGAATGAAGACTGATAAAAAAATTATTAGCGATTTGCCAGATAAAACTGAATTAAAGACATATTGTACACTATCTCAAGCACAAGTAATATTATATCAACAGGCAGTTAAATCACTACAAGAAGAGATTGCAAATACAGAAGGAATCAAGCGTCATAGCGTTATATTTTCTTATTTAACTCGTTTTAAACAAATATGTAACCATCCATCACACTGGCTAAAAGATCGATTATTTTCTGCAAAGGAAAGTGGAAAATTTACTCGACTTAAAGAAATTTGTGAGGTTATATTTGAAAAGCAAGAAAAAGTGTTAATATTCACACAATTCAAAGAAATGACAGGACCCTTGGCAGAATTTTTAAGCGGTATTTTTGGACGACCTGGATTAGTGTTGCATGGTGGTACTGATATAAAAAAACGCTCTGCTATGGTTCTAGCATTCCAAAAGGAAGATGGTCCACCATTTTTTATTTTATCACTTAAAGCAGGGGGAAGTGGGCTTAATCTCACAGCAGCATCGCATGTCATTCACTTTGATCGTTGGTGGAATCCAGCCGTTGAAAATCAGGCAACAGATCGTGCATTTAGAATAGGTCAAAAACGTAATATTCTGGTGCATAAATTTATATGCCAAGGCACATTAGAGGAAAAAATTGACATGTTAATTGAATCAAAGTTACAGTTTTCTAAAGAAATACTTGAGGATACTGGCAGCGCAATGCTGACAGAATTGTCAAATGATGATTTGCTAAAAATCGTCTCTCTTGATATTCATTCTGCGAAAACAAAATCATAAAGGAGGTAATGACATATGTGGAGCTGGAGGCCATATCAATCTGTAGCTGATCGTAAGATAAAAGCTGAGAAAACTATCTCCAAAATGCAGAAAAAAGGGAAAAAATTAAATCCAGTAAGAATTGAGAGTCGAAAAATAGCGACAAGCTTTTGGGGGAATGCTTGGTGTAAGCATCTTGAATCATTGAGTGATTATGTTACTCGCTTGCCCAGAGGGCGTTCTTACGTACGACATGGAGCAGTTATTGATCTTGTAGTACAGGGAGGTAAGATAAAAGCACTAGTGCTAGGATCGGAAGTGTACAATGTTAGCATCAGCATAACAAAAGTTGATCAAACTAAATGGAGTGCAATCTTAAAAAAATGTTCAGGTTCCATTGCTTCAGTAATCGAGTTGCTGCAAGGTAAATTTGCTTCCGCTGTGATGAAAACTATAACAGATCAGCAAAATGGATTATTTCCATTAGAAAAAGAAATCTCCTTCAAATGTGATTGTTATGATTGGGCAAGTATGTGTAAACACATAGCAGCAGCGCTTTATGGAATAGGCGCTCGATTAGATGTTGAACCAGAGCTTATTTTTATTCTAAGGCAAGTGAATCATATGGAGCTATTGCATAGCGTGACGTACCAAACTGAAATGATCGGCCCTGCAAAATCAAAAGTTATAGATAATCAAGATTTATCAGATTTATTTGGTATTGACATTGATGAAAGGTCATTCAAGCCCACACCAATTAAAACAAAGTTAAAGCCTAAAATAAAAAAGTAGGGTACTATACTTTAGACTCAGTTCATAGTTCGATATTATGATTTGTCATTTTACACCACACTGTTGTTCTAGCTTTCCCTTCTTTTTTTATTATTGACTCATCACATAATTTATATAATTGGTTACGTATTTGCTGGTCTGTTAATGATGGAAGTTGATTTTTTAAATCAGTAATTTGGAATCTATCAGGCATCTCTTCTATAATTACTTTTTTTACTTTAAGCCATAATGGATTTGATTTACTAGTTCTTGTTTTCGCTATTGCTTTTGCTATAGCGTCATTTGTTGGATCACTTTGCTTTTTTAACACTGCCTCAAAAAATCTTAATGCCCAATGATTTGCTTCTTTCCTATTTCCCGCATATATAATTGGTAAATTGTTATGTATCACTGATAATTCTGCTAATGCCCTACCTATATGTGCTACTGATTTCCATTCTCTTATTTTTTCAGCTATAAAAAAATCTCCATATTGTGCTTCAATAATTACTGCAGCATGTGGATAACTTGATAACTCTGATAATTGCTGATGTAATACTTGAATACGAGCAATATCTGATAACATATTATCAAAGGTCTTTCTCTCAACTATTGCCACTATCTCATTTTCAATTGTTAATGCATAATCACCTACTACTAATTTCTTTTTGTTAGTATTATGCTCTCCAAATCTCCAAGGATATCGTTCATTACTATCTATAATAACTTCTAACTTACTATCTTTAGGCTGTAAACTTAATTTACCACGAGTTCTATATTGAGTTATCCCTTGTTGTGTTCTAAAAAATATTTGCTCATATTTTCCTTCTTTTGTTTTGTATTTTTTTTCTAAAAATAAGAATTCACATCGCTTTCTACTAGATCGATCTAGTAAAACTGTTAACCTTTTGCCAATTCTTTTTACTAAAATTATAGGTATTTCTTCTATGATTTTTCCAACTGCTATTTCAGATTTACTTTCAGTACGAATACAAAAGATATTTCCGCTAGCCCCTGCCCACTTATCTTGAGTTAACAATGAGAATATTTTTTTATTGTTTTCTACTATACTAATGCAATATGGAAATTTACTACTATCTGTTTCTCTCACTTCCCATATTGAAGCAACTTTTTCTTCTGATTTTGATTTAAAAAATATTTGATCATATTCTCCTATTTTATTTTTATATGGCTTTTTAACAAATCTAAATTCACATTTTTTATTATTATTGCGCTCTAATACCAAAGAAATTTTAGTATTATCCTCTAACCACCTTGCTGAGGCTATTGGAATTTCTTCAATAATTTCTAGCACCTTAATATCAGGTTTTGACTCTGCTCTTATACAAAAGACTGATTGCTCAGCTTCTGGCCATTTTTTCTGTGAGAAAAACTGTAAATTTATTTTATCTCCCTTGTTTATGCTAATTCTATAAAGATATTTCTTATCATCTGTTTTTTCTAATTTCCACATAAGGTGAATCTCAGTCCTTTTTAATTACTTTAGCCTTCTTTTTTACAAATTAAAAGGGCAATTTTTGGTTTAACAAATTAGATTTACTTAAGCTTTTATTGCAAATACTTTATATAGTAAATGCACCATTTTTTGTAAGTAATTATAGAACAATAATGTACAAATAATCATCCTTTATGTTAAACTTGAAAAATTTACATTCCTCTTTTAATATTTTTATTTTTTTAGAGCATAAATAGATTGGCATTTAACATTTTGAAATGAATTAAAAATCTGAGGAAATACCGATGGTAGACCCAGAAGTTAATTCTTTGTAATATATGCTTCTTTCCTATGCTTAATTGCAACTATCAATACAATCTTTTCCTCTTCTTTTATTCTATAAATAATTCTATAATCTCCAACTCTCAAGCTTTTATGACCCTTCCAACTATATCTCAAAGGTTTACCAAAACTAAATGGATCAACTCCTAATCTTTCTTCTATTGCTCTTTTAATTATATTTCTAATATTTTGCAGAATTTGCGAAATATCATTTTTAACTACTTCTTCTAAATACTCAAAACTATATACTATGTCCATGCTTCTGCATGTCGTATTATTTTGCTACTCTCTATTTCTCTGGAATTTGCTATTGTTGATAAATACATATCTTCCCTTTTATCAAGCGCCTCTTCTATTAATTCCTTAGCAAGAGTTGATACAGTTTTTTTCTCTTGTTTTGCTATTAATATTATATTACTCATCAACTTCTCATTTGTAGTGATATTAATTCTTTGATTTTTTATCGGCATATCTTTACTTATTGAAATTCTGTTACACTATTGTAACACTAATGCTAGCTTATTCAAATTATTTTTGTTCTACACTTATTAAGTAGCACTACAAAAAGTATTTACCATTGCGATCGGAAGCATATCTAATAATAGGTGCTATACTGCTTTTGCATAGATTAAATCCTCAATTTTTTGCCAATCATTTTGCCAAGATTTACTCAGCAATTCCATATTTGGAATTGCTGCATTTTTGATGAAAAATTTCATCCCAAAAACCTCATTATGAAATATTTTATTTCTAAAATTATTACTATTATTTTTAAGATAGGTTTTTATATAATTTTTTAAAAATTTGTCTAATAATTTTGGAACTTTAATAACCTGTGTTTTTAAGACTTAGATTTATGATAAAAAAATATAGCAATACTTAAAAATACGTTTGTTTAGCTATTATCACTAAATAGTTGAATATTTTAAATATAACTCGTTATTACTAAATAACTGCAGTTAACAAATACCATTTCACATTCTTAATTAACTATGGCGTCAAATATAATATATACCTCAATTATTTTTTCACTTTACAAAAAAAATAGATTGTTGTATTTTTCAGTAAAGCATAATTATTTACATAAGATGAGTAATTTATTTAAAACACTAGAAATAAACGGAGAGAAAGCCTTAAAGATTATTAAAGAGCAAGCTTTTAATCCGGAAAAAACAAAAACTCTTAAAACTTGGGGTATTAATGATACATCCAATTTAATTGGTAAATCTAGGCAAACTATAATTGATTCCGAAGAAAAAAATAATATACCACAAGCTAAAATTAATGTAGACACAGGAAGAAGATTTTACACTTTAGAAGATATAAATTACCTAAGAAAATTTTACTCCACATTGCCAACAAAGCCAAAAAATTCTGAAGCATGTATTATATCTGTAGCCAATTTTAAAGGAGGTGTTGCCAAAACAACTACTTCTGTGCATTTAGCACAGTATTTATCTTTAAAGGGATATAAAGTTTTATTTATTGATTGTGACAGCCAAGGCTCTGGAACCCAATACTTTGGATTAATACCTGATACAGAAGTTCGTGATGATCAAACTCTATATGGAGCTCTTAGTAACAAAATTAAGTTGGAGATTAATCACCCTACAAAAACTCATTGGCCTAATTTAGATATAATACCAGCAAATTTAAGTTTATATGGAGTAGAATTTGACTTGCCCATTAAGCATCATCAAGATAATAACTTTAATTTTTATAATATACTTAAAACAAATATCTCTAACCTAAAGAGAGAATATGACGTTATAGTAATTGATTGTCCTCCTAGTTTAGGTATGATATCAACTAATGCACTATACGCCTCTGATGGAATAATAATACCAATGCCAGCATCAGTAGTGGAGTTTTCAAGTACTATACAATTTTTTGGGATGCTAAATGATATTTTAACAAAAATTGGAAATAAAAATTACTCTTTTGCAAAAATTTTAGTGACAAAATTTGATAAAACTGAAAATTCTCAAGCATTATTAAGTATATATAGAAAAATTTATTCAGATTATATTTGCATGTCTTTCATTCCAACAAGTGAAGCCATAAAAAAGGCAGATACAAATATGAAAACAATATACGAAATAGACCAATCCATAGTATCGAAAAAAACATTAGATCGAGTAAAGATTGCTTTTGATGATGTTAATTTGGAAATTGAAAATTTAATAAAAAAATATTGGGAGCTAAACAAATATGGAATCTAAAATATCAAGACCGAGAGCAGCAGTCACTAAATTACTTGATGCAATTAATCAAGAAAGCTTTGGTAATGTAGATCCTGAAAAAGTTATTTTAAATAATAATTCTCTGTATCAAATAAAAAAAGTTCCTACTGAAGATTGTTTCACATGGAAATATGCTAATCGTATGCAACAATATGTTAATGATAGCACATGCGCAGAACTTATAAGTAACATAAAACATAGTGGTCAAAAAATACCTGCAATTGCTAGGAAGGTCAATAGTAAATATGAAATTATATGTGGCATAAGAAGGTTATATGCATGCAATAAACTACAAATACCTATTCTTTTAGCTATAATAGATGTTGATGATAAAGAAGCTTTATTAATAATGGATGCAGAAAATAGGGAGAGATTAGATATTAGCCCATATGAAAGAGCTATTGATTATAAAAAATGGATTGAATGTGGCATATACAAAAACTACAAAGAAATACAAGAGCTTACAGGTATGAAAAAATCTTGGTTTAGCCAACTTATATCACTATCTGAACTTAATCCACAAATAATTAAGTTATTTAATGACCCTATTAATCTTAAACAAAAATGGGGGTATAATATAAGGTTGTTATGCAAGGATAAAATCAATGAGGATCGCATGCTGCAGGTTGCTAAAAATATTCAAAACAAACATTATAAACCTAGAACTGTTTATTTAAAATTATTACAATCATGCCAAGTTTATAATACTGAAAACCCCGAAGAAATAGTTACAAATCATTTAGGAAAGAGATTATTCAAAATAAAATATTTAGATAGAACTACTAACATTATAATAAATAAAAAATTAAACAAAGATGACTTAAAAGATATAACATTAAATTTAAAAAGTTTACTCGAGTAAACTTAGAGAAGAGCCTGCCAGCCCTTCTCTCTGTCATTTACATTTATATTGCAAATAACCAATACATATGAGCAGTATAACGTAAGTGTCGTAATTTTCAACAAAAATTATGGTATAATTTATTATGCAAAAAATTAATATTACAAAAAATATTAGATTACTTACTATTTTCGATAAAAGAATTACTTCCACCATTACTTTAAATGAGTCTATTTTATTAAATCAAATTGGATACTGGATATCTAAATGCGGTCGAATTATCAATAATTTAGATGGAAAATGGATATATAATTCTTTAAATGAATGGCATAAACAATTCAATTACTGGTCTTTATCCACTTTAAGGAGAACCATTAAGTCTCTTGAAAAGTCAGGGATTTTAATATCTAGAAAAATAAATGCTAAAAAATGGAACCATACCAAATGGTATTCTATAGATTATAATAAACTTAATCAATTGATAAAACATACAACAATTAATAAAGAATACAGCACTACTAAGGAATTTAATAATTCATCTAATTTTAATTCTTTAAATAACTCAGCTTACATCTCCAAAAATAAAAGAACAAATCGATCTGTTCAAAATGAACAAATCATAATAACAAAGAATAACTATACAAATAAATCTTCTTATAAAAAGAATGATGCTGAATTAGAAAATGCTTTAAAGGAAAAAATAGAAGAAAATTGTATAAAACCTAATGAAAAAGAAATAGTAAATAAAATGGTCTACATATGGAACAAAGTATTCGAGTATTCAATCAGTCCAATTAAAGCTTATAGTAATAAAAAGAACCAAGAAGTATTATTAAATCTTTATAAAACAGCATTTAGCGGAGATCTAAATAACTGGAGAGAATATGCATGCAAAATAAATAGTAGCCAATTTCTAATGGGAGAAAAGAAAACAAAGAATAATTTTAAGGCGGTATTTAGCTGGTTAATAAAGGAAGAAACAATAGAAAAGATAATGAATGGAGAATACGGAATAGGGGATAGAGAGCTAGATATAAATAATGTAACAAAAAATATAGAAGAGAAGAAAGAGGAAGTAGTAAATAAAATGGATAAAAAAATATCAGAATATATAAAACTCAAAATAGATGAAACAACAGAAAGAAGAGAATTTGAGGAATATGTCAAAATAAATCAAGCAGAAAGTAAGGAAGATAAATATGGAATATTGAGAGCTATAAGGCATATATCATGCTATAGTTTATTTAAAACAAACGAATATGAAATACTGAGAGAAAGCCTCTATGAAAGCTACATAATGAAGAAATATTTAGGAATAACAAAAATGGAAGCGAGGAAAAAAATAAGAGAAAGAACGAGTGAGGTGGTTGATGATAAAGGAATAAATGAGATAGTAGTAGTAAATAAAAAACTAAAGGAAATAGAATATTTTGATATAAGCGGTATAAAAAAAATAGGATACCAAATAGAAGAGGAGCAGCAAAAAAAAGGCTAATATATCTTTTGAGCTGGGCTGTGGTAGATTTTGAATAAAAAATTTACTTTAGATATTTTAGCGACTTATTATAACTACGGTAAAAATAGTGTATTTCAAAATATGCACTTCCAAAATAAAGGTGTTACATTGAAATCTGGCATTAATATTAAAATATAATTATTAGCAATGAAAAATATAGAAATTTCTAGTATACATTGATTTATTAGAATATATAATTTTACTTATAAATGTAATTTTATACAATTATACATAAAATTTTAAAAAATACTAACAAAAGGAGATAATTATGCAAGATTCATATTATGATTCTACAGTAGAGTTCTTACAAGGTTCTTTAGAAATAGTATCTGATAACATAGCTTATGGATATGAGACCATTAATAATTTAATAAAAGAATATGATTTTATTAAGTTTCCTATGGTACAAGCTGGCGTGCATGACGTTAGTGACAAAGGCGGTGGTGGAGGAAATGGAGGAGGAAGTTGTTAATATTGATTTTGTAATAAAGCTGTATAGCTAATATATATATTTATATATATATTGGCTATATAAGAACTAATGCTATATTTTAGTTATGACAAAAAGAAATAGTAGAGCGGTATCTATTTTCCTAGTTTTACTAGTTAGTATCACAATATTTACCCAGATTGAAGCTACAGAAATAAAAGAAAGCGTTATAATTCCTAAAGCAAAAAAGGAAAGATACGAAAAAAATATACATGGAGACGTTCTTGTTGATTACTATCACTGGCTTAAGGATAAAAATTGGCCCAAAGTAGATACTCCAGAAATAATAAATTACTTAAGTGAAGAGAATCAATACACAGAAAATTATTTTTTACCCTATAGGAAGCAGGAAGAAAAATTAATCAATGAAATGAAGAGTAAAATTATAGAAGAGGATGAAACATATCCAAAAAGATTTGACAATTACTATTATTACAGAAAATCTATTAAAGATACTAATTACTTTCTGGTATGCAGGAAACAGAACTCTTTAAAAGGTAAAGAAGAGGTAGTATTAGATGTAAATAATTTAGCAGGTGGAAAAAAAGGTTTTACAACAGGAGTTATTGTTCCAAGTCCCCAACATAGTATGTTAGCATATTCAACAGATGACAAGGGAAGGGAAAATTATAGTATATCGATAAAAAATTTAAAAACAGGGGAAGTAGATAGTAATGTAGTTAATGATATGTGGGGAAATATAATATGGCATGGAAGTAATAAAGGATTTTTTTATACTAAGAGGGATAATAAATCGAGATTAACAGAAGTTTACTATCATGAGTTGGGTAAGGAGCAATCAAAAGATGTGCTCATATATAAAGAGAATGAAGAGGGCTTTTTAATTGATATAGAAATAACTTCCGATAAAAAATATTTAATTATTAATCATTCTAATAATACAGAAAATGAAATAAGAATCCTAAATATAGAAAATGAACTAGTATTTAATCCAAGACTGCTATTGAATAGAGAAAAGGGGCTATCATATTATATTAATCACGGACATGATGCATTTTATTTAAAAATAAATGATAAGGGAAAAAATTTTAGATTAGTAAAACTAAAAGAGGAGGAGTTTAATAGTAAAGAAAAATGGATAGAGGTAATTCCTCACAATGGAAGTAAGTTTTTAGCAAATTTTAGTTTATCTAATGAATATTTAGTGGTTAATGTTGGTGTAAATGGAGCTAATAGAATATTAGTTTTTGATAAATATGGAAAATGTAAGGATGTGAAGTTTAATGAAGATGCATATAGTGCTAACGGGTACTTTACAACATACGAATCAAATTTGGTAAGGATTGAATATTCTTCATTCACTACGCCTCCATCAGTTCTAGAGTATGATTGTAAAAAAGAAAAGATATATAATCGCAAAACAAAAGTAGTGTCTGGTGGATACGATAAAGAAAAATACCAATCTGAAAAAATTTATATAACATCTGATGATGGTGTGCAAATTCCAGTATCTTTATTTTATAGGAAGAATAAATTTAAAAGGGACGGAACAAATCCACTTTTATTATATGGGTACGGAGCATATGGTATTTCAAGTTTTGCAAATTTTGATACAAATATATTTTCGTTAATAGATAGGGGATTTGTCTATGCAATAGCGCATGTAAGAGGAGGAAGTGAGCTTGGATATAAGTGGTATGAAGATGCAAAACTTTTAACTAAAAAACGAACTTTTTGGGATTATATAAACTGTGCAGAAGGACTAATAAAAAGGAAGTATGTATCATCAAAAAAAATAGTTGGATATGGTGTAAGTGCTGGAGGCATGATTATAGGTTATGTTATAAATGAAAGACCAGAATTGTTAAAAGTTGCGGTAGCTGATGTCCCTTCTGTTGATACATTGAATAAAATGCTAGATGAGACTTTGATTGGCACCCCATTCCATTTTAAAGAATTGGGAAACCCAAAAATAAAAATAGAATATGATTATATAAAATCATATTCTCCATATGATAATATAAAAAAACAAAATTATCCTGCAATATATGTGACAGCTGGACTTTTTGATCCTAGAGTAACATACTGGCAACCAGCGAAGTGGATAGTAAAATTAAGAGAATATAACAAAAATAACGAACCTATATTGCTATATACAGAAATGGAAAGTGGTCACTTTGGAAAAAGTGGAAGATATGATAACTTAAAGCAAAAAGCTATGATGTATAACTTTATATTATTAAATCTAGATATATAAATAAGTTAGGAAATATTTGCTAATATATGGGGATTATAAAATTTTTAACTAATTTAGATGTTAGTATATATTTATATTTAGGATTGTGTTTGTTTTTGGTAGTAGGGCTACTGTTTAAAGATAGGCCAAAGAATATTCAGGATTACGCATTGGGCATTAAACCATTTTCTATGCCTGTTCTAGTTGCTACTATGGCTGCTACTTTAATAGGTGGTGGAAGCACTATAGGGAATGTAAATTTATTTTATAATGATGGATTCTTATTTATAATTCCTGGTATCATAGGATATTCAGGCTATATATTTTTTGTGCGATATATATTGCCAAAGTTTGATATATACTATGGAGAACTAAGTATAGCTTCTGTGCTATCGAAAATTTATGGAACATCTGTAGAAAGATTTGCTGGCATAGTAGCATATATGTATTGCTTCGGAGCCTTAGCGCTGCAAGTTAAAGCTGTGGGCTTTATTATAGAATATGCATTAGGTTATAACTCAACATATGCAACAATCATGTCATTCACGATAATCACAATATACTCTGCTATAGGTGGTGTAAGATCAGTCATACGCACAGATGTGATTCAATTTTTAATTTTTATAATTATCTTGCCTGCGATCGCAGCCTTTCTTCTAGAAGAAAATGGTGGTATATACGTAGTGTTTGAAAAAAATACATGGAAGATAAGAGATAATTTTAATTTAATGAGCTATATATCTTTATTTGTGTTTAGTCTAACACCAAATATCTCTCCTACCTTTATCCATAGGTTATTAGTAGGACGTAATAAAAATAAAAATAAAAGTACAATATATTTTACAGCTTTATTCCAAATGATTTGTAGTTTTTTTGCAATAATAGTAGCGGCTGTTGCAATAAGTAAATATCAAGGTATCGATCACAATATGGTCTTATTCAAGACCATGGAAGATATTATTCAAAATAAATTATTGCATGGACTTTTTGCTGTAGCAATGCTTGCAGTTATACTATCAACAGCAGATTCATTAGTGAACACTGGAGCGATTATATTTGTAGAGAATGTTATTAAAGGCAAAATAAAAGATGAATCAACTAAATTAATAGTTTTAAAAGTTGTTACTGTACTAAGTAGTTTTATTGGACTTTTTATCGCTCTTAAAATTGAAAGTTTATTAGGTATTATTTGGTTTGTTGCCCAATATTATTTTTCAATAATTTTTGTACCTTTTATTGGTGGTTTATTGGTAAAAAATGCAAATCCATTGATGTTTTGGGCAAGTTCAATAACAGGATTTTTATCATACACATTGTTAAATTTATTCTCACCAGAAATTGGTTATACAATTTATGTTATAAGCTTGTTTATGAGCTTTATAGTATTTATACTTACAAAATATCTTGTCGAAAAAAATATGATAGATAACGAAAAATCCTTAAATAAACTAGAAAACTTTACTGAAAATATAATTAAGCAAATGAATATTCCAGTAAGTAAGTTAGGATATGCGATTCTACCAATTCCTTTTTTTACAATATTTACTCAAATTATTACTAATGAAATAATCAAAAATACAATATTATTTAGTGGGGTTGCAGGGTTAATAGGCATTTCTTTTATTTTTATAGATGTAATATTTAAGCATCAAAGAAGAATAATACATAATTGTTATGTATTATTTTCAATATGGTATTGCTTTCCTTTTTTATCAGCATATTTGTATTATACTTTACCAAATTCTAATGTAGCATTCGCTAACATGGTAATTTCCTGCACATTGCTTGCAATTATATTCTCCTCTAAAGTATTATTTATGTTTATGAGTATAGGTGCTTTACTTGGAACTGCAGTGTTTATTATCTTAAAACCTATTGTATTGTTGGAATTTCTACCTCACACTATAATTTTATCTTCAATAGTTATATATATAGGTGTAATATCGCATTTTATACTAGGAACCAAAGAAGCAGATATTAAAAAGTTTATAGATGACCTTATAAAGAAGACTTCTGCAGAAGATCACAAAAAATCCCAACAGATAATAAATCAATATGCAAATGTGATAGATATTGTAAGAAGGCATGAGAAGGCAAAAGAAGCGTTTTTAGAAAAAAGAAGAGAATTTAAAGGTTACGTAGAATTTGATGATATTGCAACTATAAATATAGAGGGATTAGTAACAAAACTTAAAGATTATTTGTCGTTAGTAGAACTAGAAAAAGAGATCAAATTTAATATTAAAAGTACAATTAAAAGTATAACAGTAACAAAGCCATTATCAATGATATATACAATTATTTTTAGTGTAGCTCATTATATGGTAAGCTTTGATAAAGAGTTAATAAAAATAGATGTCAGTTGTAGGAATAAAAAATTATATTTTATATATAGTTTAGAAGATTTAAAACTAAACATAAAGGAGATAAAGCAGTACGTACGAGATATAAATAGACCAGATGGGATTATGAGTTTTGAATTGATAGAAAAGATTATTAATAAGGAAGAGGGTATGGAATTAAAAATGAGTCAAAATTCAATAATATTAACTATAGGCACAATAGCTGGAGAAATAAAGGAAGAAAGTACAAAATTTATAAACCTTTCTTCCGATGGAAGTGATAAACCAAAGGTATTAAATTAACTTTTAAAAGTAGAATTAATAATCCAATTAGCAAAGTTAGAATCTGGTTCACTAAGATTTCTACGGAAGCTGTAATCATATATATTATCAAAGGCATGTAATATTTGGCCCATAGAAGGATTGAGGCACTCTCTTTCAATATATGAAAATATATGCATCAAAGTAGTATCAAATAAACCCTTATTCAGGTCTAAATTATCAGAGATTAAAAAAGAATTAGTTTTATTTATAAATTTATGCCCAACTAATTCATCGATACTGCATTCAAGGCCTTGAGCTACTGCTATCATAGTTTTAATACCGGGGTTTTGTGTAGCACCAGAGGTAAGCTTTTTAATAACATCATGTGGCAAACCAATAGAATCAGCAAATTTAGCTTTATTTAATTGATCATAAGATTTTAAATTTAGCTTTTTTAGAAGATTTCCTCTTAAAATATTATTATCATACATATTTTTCATAACAGTAGATTAAATTTACTTGACTAAGATTAAATTACTTTATATATAAAGTATATCTATTAAGAGATTAATATTAAATTAAATCTTTTTAATAGATATTATAAGATAATATATGACAAAGCAGATGATAAATAAAGTAAAATATCAAAAAATAGAGCAGATTACGAATCTTATCCAAAAATACTTAGTGGATTATATAAACATATGGATAGCAGGTATACTGATTATTTTATTTATAATTTTTGGCTGGATAACTTTTAAAAAATAATAGGGATAAATGGAAGCTAGAAATTTAAAAAAACAATAATTATTAAACCAAATAATCAATTAAATTAGGAGTGAACAAAAATGATAAAACAAGCCAAAAAATATTTAGTAGTAGCAGTGCTAACAACAGGAATGGGAAGTTTAGTAGGCTGCAATACAGCAAGCAAGATGATAAAGCATGGGAATCTAGAAGTAGAGACGAAAATGAGTGAAACAGTCTTTTTAGATCCAATTGATGATAATAAAAAAACAGTATTGCTACAAATCAGAAATACAAGTGATAAATCAGGATTAGAGATTGAATCTAAAATTAGGTCGGCGATAGAAAGCAAAGGCTATAGA
>CAISOX010000056.1 GCA_903887235.1 uncultured Alphaproteobacteria bacterium
GATATCCGCTCATGCATCTTTAACACTTCCTGATGAAGAAAAGTTTCATCTTTCTCCTCATATGCTAAGGCATACCTTTTTAAAAAGAATTGCTGATAAACATGGCATCCATATTGCTCAAAAAATGTCTGGTAATGCCTCAATCTCCCAAATATTTCGTTATACCAAACCTTCTCAAGATGAAATCGATAACATCGCTCATAATCTTAATATTTGATTTTCTCTTAACTTTCACTCCATGTTTTGGGGTTCACTTTAATATTTTAAAATATTTTTCTTCTATACTGATTGGCACTATTTTTAGTATTCTATTTTTAAATAATTATTAAAAATTTAACTAATAATTTTGAAACTTCAATAATCTGTGTTTTTGAGACTATCTAACATACATGTTATCAAAAATAAATAAATTTATAGGGTTTTAGAAATAAAAATTTGCCAAACGTACTTTAATATGTATATATTGAGAAAAATATATATTTTAACATATAATGGTGAATAAAATATTAACTCAATATGGTGTTGACAATGCATCTGAATTAATGAATGGATTTCATGAAATAGGTAATAATTTATTATCAGAACTCTTACAGTATTATTCATCTCCAAATGAAAAAAAAACCTTAAAAATGTGGAAAATGAAAGATGCCTGTAAAATGATAGGCCGATCAGAAGCTTTTTTAAGAAAATTAGAGCAAGAACACCCTATTTATACTCCATCTAAAGATCAAAATGGAACGAGGCAATATTCACTTAATCTTATAAATAGAATCAGAGATTTTACCAAAACAAGAATTAAACGCCCTAAAAATTCAGAACCAATAATTTTATCTATATCAAATTTTAAAGGAGGAGTAGCTAAAAGCACTACTACCCTGCATTTTATTCAAAAATGTGCTTTGATAGGACTCAGGTGCTTAGTAATTGATTTAGATCCTCAGGCTACGCTGAGTTTAGGGTTCGGTTACGTTCCTGACATCAATGTTAAAGAATCAGATACAATTAAATCTGCTCTTACCGAAAGTCCCAAAAATATATTAGATATATTTCAAAAAACTTATTTCGACGGCATTGATATAATACCTGGCAATTTATCTCTTTCCAACTTAGAAATGAGCTTAACTGATTTATCTTTCCAAAAGACACAATTAGATAAATTGGGAATGCCTAATTTAAGATTAAAATCTGCCTTAGATGTATTATCTACTAATTATGATGTTATTGCTTTAGATTGTGGCCCTAATTTAGGCATGCTTACTATTAACGCTGTCTCTGCTTCAAATGCATTACTAGTACCTATTCCGCCAATGATGAGTGACTTAGGCTCTTTTGTTACATTTACTGGAACTCTCTCAATTTTATTTGAACAAATGCAAAAATCTTTTGATTTTTTTAGAATATTACTAACAAAGCATCCTGAATCTAAAGAATCAAAACAATTGGAACTTCTTATAAGGCAGCGGTTTGGAACGTTTGTTATGCAAAAAAATATAGTAAGCTCTGTAGAAGTAGAAAAAGCTTCTTCTATATTTTCATCAATATATGAGACTCAAAATAAGTCAACAAAATCGTTAAAAAGGGCTTTAGGAACTTTTGATAACGTTTTTTATGAAATATTTGATGCATTTATTTCTATATGGGAAACACAATCTAACACCAAAATTGAAAATATTAAATATTTGAAGGAGATGATGTATGGCAAATAAATCTCTCAGCGGCGCTATGAATGTATTAAAGGATTTAAAAACTATCAGTGATTATACAACTGTCTCATCACAAACTGAAAAAATTAATACTCAAAATCAAAATAATATTAGTCTTGCAGAGCAAATAACTTTGATTGATCCAGAATATATACGAAATTGGGAACTAAAAGACAGACCTCAAAATGAACTGGGAGATATAGATTCATTAGCTGCTGAATTTTCAGAAATAGGGCAGCAAATTCCATGTATAGTAAGGCCACTAAAAAATATCCCTCATTACAAATATGAACTTATAGCGGGAGAACGAAGATTAAAGGCAGCAATAATAGCAAAAACGCAATTAAAAGTAATTATAAAAGAGCTGTCTGATGCTGAAGCTGCAATTATACAATTATCTGAAAACAATAATAGAAAAAATTTATCTGATTATGCAAAAGGCATTAGCTACTCTAAAATAATAGAAAAAGGCCTTTTTACTCAAACAGAATTAATTAAAAAAATTGGTCTTAACAAAGTAGCAATTTCAAGATTATTATCTTTTCGTAATATACCTTCTTCTATTATAGAATCCATAGGTGATATGACAAAGGTTAGCGCTAGAACAGCTAGTACTATTGTTGCATTATGTAATAAAGGAGAAGAGTATATTGACTGTATAATAAATCATAGTAAAGCATTAAAGAATGGTAATATTGGTCATGAAAAATTAAAGAGAATAATAGATCTAGAAATTAATAAAAAATCTAATCACGATAATATTGTGATATTTAACTATAAAAACGATAGCATCATATTTAAATGGCACCAACATGAAAAAAAATTAAACATTTTATATTCAGAAAAATTAAAAACATCACTTTCAAAAAACAGAATAGAGGAGTTAACAAATGAATTAAAAAAATGCCTTCTTGATTTTATTGGATAGTTTCCCGAGGGAAACTAAAAGCCCTTCTGGAAAAGGGCTTTTAATAATTTAAAAACTACTGGAGCTTTTAATTTAAAACAATCATGTAAAAGTAACATAAAAAGATTCCAGTAGCAACTATTAATAAAGGAGCTACTTATGAGTAACAGTAATTATTTGCATATTATTAATCCTATTATTGCCACAATTATAGGACAAAACGAATCTATTTTACTAAATCAACTAGAATACTGGATCTCAAAATGTGGTCGCAATATTGACAATCTAGATGGAAAATGGATTTATAATTCTTACAAAAAATGGTCAGAGCAATTTACTTATTGGTCTACTTCTAAATTGAGAAGAACCATTAGATCTTTAGAAAATTTAGGATTAATTAAATCTGCTAAAGTAAATTCTAAAAAATGGGATCAAACTAAATGGTATTCAATTAACTATAATGAATATAATAAATTATTAGGAATTAAAAATTCTATATCTTCTAATACCTCAAATACCTACAACAACGTACATATATCAAATTTACCCTCAAATATAGATTTGACCAACGATCAATTGAAAAGCAAGATATCTTCTGTACTAATCAGGTCACAAAAAAATCATCAAATTAATAAAAATGCAAAATCAACAAAAATAATATCAATTATCAGAAAAATTACTCAAAAAAACCCAAAAGTATGCATTTGTTCAAAATGGACAAATCAATCTGTTTATAATGAACAAATGTTAATAATAACAAAGAATAACTATACAAATAAATCTTCTTATAAAAAGACTAATGTTGAATTAGAAAATGCTTTAAAGGAAAAAATAGAAGAAAATTGTATAAAACCTAATGAAAAAGAAATAATAAGCAAAATGCTCTACATATGGAACAAAGTATTTGAGTATTCAATCAGTCCAATTAAAGCTTATAGTAATAAAAAGAACCAAGAAGTATTATTAAATCTTTATAAAACAGCATTTAGCGGAGATCTAAATAATTGGAGGGAATATGCATGCA
>CAISOX010000057.1 GCA_903887235.1 uncultured Alphaproteobacteria bacterium
CCTTGCTTCACATAACGAAGAAGCTGATACTGATTTATCTTGAGCCAATTTAATACCTTGATTTAAACAAGATTCCCAAAATTGTACTAAATTGCTACCATATCCCTGTTTATTTTTACTTTCCACTAATTTTAGTAAAAATGCTACCAAAAGTTGACTATTTAATACTCTTTTACGCTTCTGCCATTTGGCATCAAATTTATCGCTTGTTTTTTTGAAAATTTCTTTTACTTCTAACCAAAATGTTAATTTTTTATCCATCGTAACCAATCCTATCTATCATTTAATAATGGAATTATCTTATCATATAATTTAACCGAATGCCATTGGCCCTGGTACTACCAAAGCAATGGGCTGTTTATGCTGATAAAGGATATCGCACTGCTCCTGCTAGAATTGCAGCTGCTAGAAAAAATGTTCATCTTTGTGCTGTTAAAAAGAACAATATGAAAGGTAAGAATTTTGATTTAGATAAATATTATACGAAAATTAGGTCGCCATTTGAGCGTGTTTCCGCACAAGATAACAAGCGACTGCGTTATCTTAGTATTGCAAAGAATCAATTTGCAGAATTTATGAACGCCATATGCTTTAACCTGCGCAGGTTGATAGTTCTTAAGCCTCAAGAAGGCTGAAGTTTGGTTTGCTTGTTTCTAATTCTGTTAAAATGAAACAATTTATTAAGGGTTGCGCATAAAATTTTTCATAAATCCAAGCGACCACCTGATCTAGATATCAATAAATCTTCCAACCAATTCCAACCAAATTATATTTTTAATATCGTTTACCTAAAATTTTATCAAGCAACACTCGCATAGTTTATCTTAATAAAAATAAATTATTGTTGACTTTTAAAATATTTTATGCTCACAGTTACTACTGTGGTGCTTTTGTAGCAAAAGCGAATAGTATTAATAAGGTTGTTTTTTTAGAATTTAAAATATGAGAACAAGCTGGCTTATTATGCTCACAGCTAAGCAAAGCGATAGCATCAAAAAAAATTTTGGAGGTTTAAAAATGGGTAAGGTTCTGAGTTATTATGATGCTAGTTTATGTGAAATAGCTAAAAAAGATTTTCAAATAATTGAAAACAAGTACTACCATCTCTTCGTTAACGCTCACTATAATTTTAATTACGAAGTAGACCTAGATGCTCAATTATATTCGAATGTAAGTTTCCACGATAACAATTTAGAGATTATAAAGTTACCAAATTTTTCTAGTGATTTAGTTGAAGATATAAAAAAAGACATCAATAAAGCTCTAAAGTTAGAGAAATTAATTCAAAAAAAATATTATTCAGATAGTTCTGATTCAACTAATCCTTTGAGTCTATATTACGGTGCTGGATTTTTCTTTACGCCTTCTTTACTCAAGATTTTAATAAATAATAAGGATTATTTGTATCAAAAAGCTGTAAGCTATTTTAATAATGTTGACCCCAACTTATATGCGTCTATTTTTGTAGTACATAAAAAGGCTGGTAATACAGCTACTGCAAAACTACATAACGATTATAATAATATATTTCAAGGAGAATATAAATATTTAGATTGCCTTCCTAATGTTACGTTTTTACACATAGCATTAACTGATAATAATCTTCAAACAGGTCCTGTTGTATTTTATGACTCCGAACCAAGAGTGATTACGCCTAGATATGCATTTAATTATTTAGATGAAAAAAATGCTTATTTAAAGAATGATAGAGATTTTACTCTGAAGATTTTAAAGATTAGTGAATTATCTTTAGAAGGTGTCAAGGATCTCCCTTTACTAGCTTCCACTTATATCTTGGGGAAGTATTATGAAGAAAAATATTGTAATGAAGATGAGCAGTATGGAAAATATGCTGAGCTAGAAGAAGGGGAGGCTATATTTTTTTCTCCATATAGATTGCATGGTACTTTGCAAAGTGATAAAAACAATAATTTGGAAAGAATTTCTGTTGTTTTAAGATTAGTTGATGCTGATGATATAACGTGTGTCCCTATGTACCGTTCTATAACACCTGAATATGGACTTGAACGGATTAGAATTTTAAAAGAAGTATTTGAGCTTTCAGACAGTGATTTATGTGAGTTATATAACTGTGTTAATGGAGAATATGATCTTACTAGAATGAATATAATTTCCTTACAAGACAAAGAGAAATATATGAGCTTATCAAGCTTAGAAAATTTTTATAAGAAATTTGATATGGAACAGGATATAAAAACAAAATTTGATAACTTGGAAATTTGGAATGTGACTGATGATGTGAATGATTTTAAAGTTGAGTTGTAAATTTTAATTGTAAAACTATTGCTTTGGAAGCTTAATAAGAAAGCTTTTGAGTGTTAAGTTCGAATTTTTTGGAGGATATGTTATGGTGATTGAACCAAAAGTTAAAAATTTTAGTAATCAGGATTCTTTCTGTAGATTGACATTTAATTATATGGATTCGTTTGGTAAAAAAATAAGTGATTATAATCTTGAAACACGTGAGTCAGAGTTTATTTTGCTAAAACAGCAATTTGATTTAGCTCAACAGGGTTTGGATTATTCTAAACTTACTTTGGATATTGAAGGTACAGATACTATAGAGCTCATAAAATTGAATTATAATTCAATCACATTTTCTAAATTACAGAAAGATTATAATAAACTCATTGAATTTCAAAAAAATATACACCAATCATTGTCGCAAATGGAAGTGAGTGAATATGTAAAACATCTAAATATAAGACAGATATTTTCTGAGAAGTTTGCTATATATTTTCTTCCTTCTATTGTTGAATTTATAAAAGAAAACAAAAAAATTATTGAAGAAAATTTATACAGAGAAGTATCTGATGCACCAAAATTAGTTGATCTGAGTATATATTACATATTAGCTAATAGTACTTATGATGTGCCATTGCATGTTGATACAATTTCGTTTAGCAGCTCAGAAGGAATTACCGAGTTGGAGGTAAATAATGATAATATCGGTAGTTCTAAGTTTAATTCTTTTAAAAACATCCATTTCTCACTTACAAAAACTTCTGAAAGCTCTGCTTTTTCTATGATTAGTAATTCTAGTTTACCGATTTTTAATATCTTATATGTCGTAAAATATGCACATGATATTTATAATGACAGTGCTCTAACCTCAAATTTATTGAAGGCAAAATTTATTTCTGAATACAAAGGGGTATTCCCTCCTGCAATTAAGCTAGCAGCTAATTTTTATTCACACAATTTTTTTATTTATAATAAGTTTTGTGCGAATCAGCAGAATAATTCAGAACATAGGGCAATCTACTATGATCTTGATCCAGGAGAAGCTATTGTTTTTACACCAAATTTTGTTCACGCCGGAAAGTCTTTAAATCCTGTTGAAATTGATCAAGATAGATACTCTATAGTGTTAAGATCCGCTAACGTATATCATTCAACCTACTATACAGGCTTATATAAATCAATGTTCCCAGTAATAGAATGTGCTTACAAGTATTTATGGGAATACGAAGATATGGCTGTATTTTATGATCAGAAAAATTGTGCATATGATATTGAGCGAGCCGAGATTTCTCTAAGTGAGGATAGTTGTTATAAAACTCTAAAAGGTTTAGAGGAACACTTCAAAAAAGCTCAATCATTTTTTGATAATGATATTCTTGAGTTAAATCAAGATTTTTTAAAATGTTTAGGAAATATTGAAAACACTGATTTTATTCACGACGAACTTTAAATTTTAGTTTATGGAGATAGTTTTGTACACAGAAGTAAAAATAGATATTTATGAAAATGTTGCTGTAATTGAGTTCAATAGGAAAAATCCTTATAATCCATTCGGTAATTCTTTAACTACAGAAATTACAAAAGCTCTTGAAGAGCTTATCATGAATGATAAAGTTCAAGCTATTATTTTAACTGGAGGTGTAAATAAATCATTTAGTGTTGGTGGAGATTTTAATGAGGTTATTGAATTAAAAGGTTACGAAGATGTAGATGTTTGGATCAATAATTTAATTGAATTATATAAAATGCCACTTAAATCTCCAAAGCCAGTAATTTCAGCGGTTGATAACTATGCGGTGGGAATAGGGATGCAACTATTTTTGATGTGTGACTGGAGAATCGCAACATTGAGATCAAAAATAATTTTACCAGAACTAGCAAATGGTTTGAGTTGTACTTTAGGTGCTCACATAGTTTCAAGTATTTTTGGCATTTCTATAATGCAAGATGTAGTTTATGGTTGTAAAAAAATTGATATTTCTGATGCTTTAAACATAAAAATGGTTAATGAGATCGTTAGCCCTGAAAAATTAATAGAAGATTCAGTAAAGAGAGCTCAGATTATGTCTTCTTACCCTATTTCGGCATTCTCTGATACAAAAAAAGTAGTAAGTAACTCCATGATTGAAATGCTTGATACTGCAAGTAAGTCAACAAAAGATGCGTGTAAAAGAGCTTTTTCAAGTGGGAACCCACAAAAATTTATGAACAAAATATTAAAGAATAAAAATTAAAATTAGTTTCTATTAGGAATTTGTTATGCAGAGAAAATTTAGAGTTGGGGTGTTTGGGAGTGGTAATATAGGAAGCTCTATATCATTGCTTTTAACTAGTTCTGAAGAATATGAAGTTTTTCTCATAGATAAGGACCCAAGACCTATAGAGCTTGATACTAAAATAAAGTTTTTTAAACTTAATGTTATAGATGATGAAAAAGTAGATGCTTTCTTTAGTGAGTGTAATCTTCATCTAATAATTTCTGCTCTTCCTTTTTATTTAAGTTGTAAGTTAGCCAAAAAAGCTAAGAAGCATAATTTACATTATTTAGATTTAACAGAGGATATTAACGAAAGTAGAGAGATTCAAGCTTTGTCGAAGGATACAAAGAAAATTTTCTCTTCTCAGTGTGGTCTTGCCCCTGGGTTTATTCAGATAGCATCTAGTTATTTAATTAAAAAATTCGATAATGCAGACTCTTTAAAAATAAAAGTAGGTGCTTTACCGCAGTTTCCTAACAATCTTTTAAAATATTCAGTTACTTGGTGGGGTATGACAATCAATGGAACGAAAAGTTACGCTAAGGAGATATCTTTGTCGGGTATTGCAATATATCTATAAAAAGTAGCTCTGGAAATTTTTAGAATATTACATATATTATTGATGCTCATTTTATGATTTTGATACA